>CAMDOT010000266.1 GCA_945903635.1 Rhizobium sp. Q54
CTCGACGGCTTCAACCACTCGCTCGCGCAGATCTCTCGAATACGGTCGTGCCATCCATGCTGGCCTCCAAAACCAGTAGACAGCTTGAATCAGATTCTCGACCGATTGGGAATCCCAAACGATTCCTTCCAACAGAGATACGCTCTAGCAACTTACCTCCGATGGCTCCAGCCCGGCGTGCGGCCTGATACGCTTGATCAATGGCCGGAGTGCTGATCCCGCGGGTCAGATGCCGCTTCAGTGTCCAGCTTTCATGCAGGAGATGTCCGAAAGCATCGAAGTCGCCACTGTGTAGAAGTGCAAGTGCCTCCGGCACCATGGCCTGCATACGTTTGAGCTGGGACGTGTTTGCGTCGAGACTCTCGACGAACATTTTGGAGAAATTGGAGGAGAGCCGGCCACCGTTAGTATAGAATAGCATGAGGCGATGTTCGAACTCCCGACAACTCGTATTGTTGAGAGCCGCGGGGGTGACAGTAAACGACCCATTGCGCTCAAATCTGATCACATTCAGGCCACCGAAGGCACTCGCGACTTGGTCCTGGCATCCGCCATTCTCGCGAAGTTTGCTTTGTTCGAGATCGATGGCCGCTCGTGCCAGCTCTTCCGCGGGTGTTGTCTTGCCGCGCATCGCGCGGAGCACGTTGATCAGGCCAACCGAGAATGCCGAACTGGATCCGATCCCGGACCTGGCGGGCAGATCACCCTGGTGATGAAGTTCCACTCCTTCGATATCGTCGAAGCCCTCTGAGATCAGTCCAGCGCGTACCGCTGGATGCAGGATCTCCGATATCGATTCGACTGTCTCGATGTGCGACCAAACGATACGATGTCTAATCCCAAAGACCGACGGCAGATAGCGAATACTGATATAGCAATACTTGTTTACCGTCATGGAAAGGACGGCGCCGCCATGCTGGAGGAACCACGAAGGATGATCGGTCCCGCCACCGAAAAAAGAGACGCGATAAGGTGTTCGGCAGATGGTCATATTCATGTGGAAAGCGTTTACCTCAATACTCTCTGCGCGGTAGCCCTTCGCTCGATTCTAGCGAGTGAGAAAGCGATTGCCTTCGGTCGCGACGCGACCTCGCCAGTAATCTAGCAGATCGAGCAGCGTCTTCTTGTAGGGAATCTCCGGCTTCCAGCCTGTGTGGGCCGTGAATTTCGCAGTATTCGGGACCTGGAGGTCGGCGTCGATCGGGCGCAAGCGATCAGGATCCACCTCGACGCGGATGTCCTTCTTGCGTGACGAGAATGAGATCAGCGTGTCGAGGACCTGCTTGATCGTGCACGTATGGGTGCCGCCGATATTGTAGTAGGCGCCGGCGGTCGGGCGGATCGTCACAAGCATGAAATAGGCCCGGACGGCGTCGCGCACGTCGGCGATCGTCCGCAGAGAGTTGAGGTTTCCGACCTTCACCACCGGCTCGATGTAACCGCACTCGATCATCGCGATCTGCTTGGCGAATGTCGATTCGGCGAATACGTCGCCTCGCCGCGGGCCGGTGTGAGTGAACATCCGGGTGGTCATCACCGTCATGTTGTAGGCTTCTGCGTAGAAGCGCCCGACCAGGTCGGTTCCGACTTTCGAGATGGCGTAGGGCGAGGCGGGATGAAACGAGCATTCCTCGTCGATCGGCAGCTTCTCCTTGGGCACGCGCCCGAAGACCTCCGACGACGCGCAGACGTGGATGATCGCTTTGGGCGCATGCTGCTTCAGTGCATCCAGGACGCGCACAGTGCCCTGAATGTTGGTGTCCATTGTGTCGAGCGGCGCGTCGAAGCTCGTACGCGGAAAGCTTTGTGCGGCCAGGTGGAAGACGTAGTCCGGCTTTGCCTTCTCCACGACAGCTTGGATGGACAGCGTATCGCGTAAATCTCCGTAAAGCAGCGAAACCCGGTCGCCGGCGTTGATCCGGCCGGCGATGCTCGAGAGGTTGTCCAGCGGGCTGCGCCAGCGGCACATTCCCACAATCTCCCAATCCGTGTGTTCGAGCAGATATTCGGCCAGGTGGGACCCCACCATGCCTGTAATGCCCGTTATTAATACTCTTTTAGCTGCCATCTCTGAACCGGGGGTTCCCTTCCGTCGCCTCGACGAACTCTTGCCCAATCGGCGCAAAACTAGTTTGGGTAGGCGCCAATTGCTACTCCATCAGTCAAGCCACATTTGACACATCCGCTTGGGCATAGGCGGTTTGTCTTCTCGCACCTCCAGCACGCTCGCCTGCAAATGGGCATATCCCGGTGCGGAGGCTGCTTGACGATGAACGCCTTCAAGGCTCGCGGTTCACAGCGAAGGATCAGTCATTTCGCTGCTTGTGGCTACCGATCAGGGCTCCTTGCCGAAGGAGGCAGATCACGATGGCTTGGCACGATATTCCTGACAAATTCATGCAGATTTCCACCATAGAAATGATGACCGGGAATGCTGGCTGCTGCTGCGGCCGCTAGGTCCGTAGGTCGGTCGCCGATCAGGAAACTTCGGCCTCGGTCGGTCGGCCAATCTTCCAGGCACTTTAAGATCATTCCAGGCGCCGGCTTGCGCAGCGGCGAGTCGTGACGGTAGGCACCTATGGCTGCTTCCGGGTGATAGGGGCTGTATTCGAAGCCATCGATATGTGCCCCGCAGTGGTGCAGTTCTTCCTGCATCCAGGCGTGCAAATGCCGCACAGCATCTTCGTCGTAGTAGCCCCGCGCCACGCCAGCCTGATTGGTTACGACGAAGACAAAATAGCCAGCGTCGTTCAACCAACGCACAGCTTCTCGCGCGCCGTCGATCCAGCGGAAATCAGCGACCCGATGGATGTAGCCAGAATCATGGTTCAGCACACCATCCCGATCGAGGAAGGCCGCTGGGCGTCGGGCAATTGCCGGGACCAAGTGTCCGGCACGTTCGAAGTCTTCTGGAATTCCGATATCGATGAACGGTCCGTCGAATGTACAGCCTTCGAGCAGGCCTTCGGCGGCCAACCTGGGAAGGACGTCGCGCTCGAGTGAGCAGGGGATTGTGTCGATCCAGCCGAGTATCGACTTTCGCACGAGATAGACGCCGGCATTGATGGGGTGGCTGGATTCTCCCGCTGGAATGAAGGCACGAACCTGGCCGCTCTCGACTTCGACACGCCCGTAACGGCTACCGGCAATGCCATTGGCGAGCGTCATGCGCGCCACCCAATCGGCCCTGCTGGCGTCGATGGATGCGAGTGAAAGCCAGTTGAAATCAAACAGAGAGTCGCCGTTTGCGAGAAAAAAGCAGTCGTCGAGCCGGTTGGCCGCTTGCGCCAGCGCGCCCCCAGTGCCGGCAGGTGTCGATTCAACCGCTACTTCCACCTTCATGCCTCTTACAATACGGCCCTCGTAGTTGTGGCGAACGTCGTCGGAGCGGTAACTGCAGAGTAGCAATGCGCGCCGGAGACCAAAGCGGCTGGCCTCGTCGAGCAAGTAGTCGAGGAAGGGCTTGCCACCGACGGGCAACAAGGGCTTGGCTGTCTCGACTGTCCGGCTTCCCAGGCGCAGCCCGAGGCCGCCAACCAGAAAGACCACTTGCTCGATACTCATGTGCTGATGCTTGAGAATTTAGAATCGTAGATGCGCGACAAGGGGGGCTGGCCTTGCCAAGGCGAATAAGTGAACAAGAAATAAACTTGCCAAATACTTGGCGGCGAGCATCTGCACTTTGCTGCGCTGGCGTCGAGAAAATTCCTCCCCGGGGAGACGCTTGAGATGGATGATTTCTCCAACACTTAGTTTCGGCGTGGCAATGCTGCGAACGTTGATGGGAGGAAAGGTTCGAAGCTTATTGGCAAATTGAGCGATCCCAAGGAAAGGAACAGATAGATCATACCACGTTCCGCTCCCGTAGCCTGTCTCTTCTTTCAATTCTCTCCGGGCGGCGTTCTCGGGCGATTCTCCGGCATCTATGTGACCGCCTGGCAGTTCCAATAGCGTACGTTCGGTGCAATGCCGATACTCGGATTGGAACGATATCCCCATCGGTGCTGATTGCTTTGACCCAGTCCCAAGTATCGATTGTGTGATAGGGAGGCAGCAATTGTCCATTTAGCAACAGGCCTGTATCGCCTCGGAGTGTCTGCTATTCGTCCGTGTATGTGACCTTAGAATTGACTACCTTCCAAGGCTCAAGGTCCTTAGTGTTTCTCGACACTTGCCTACCTTTCAAAGAACAGTCCTGCTACTTTACAGGGCGTGTAGTTGCTCGGCTAGCCACCCATCAGGCGTGCGCTCCATCTTCCGGGCAATACCAGCCCCAGCCAGACGGCAGCCTTGGTGCCTAGCGGGAACGCGATGCGCGCGCGGTTGGCGGCGAGACCCTTGCGAATAATCGCCGATGCCTTTTCGGCCGACATCATGAACGGCATGGGAAAGGGCGCGGTTTCTGTCAGGCGGCTCCTCACGAAGCCGGGGCAGATGATGCTGACGCCGATCCCGTCCTTCTTCAGCACGTAGCGGATGCTCTCACCCCACACCCGCACAGCCGCCTTGCTGGCGTTGTAGGAGGCGGAATAGGGCAGGCCAAAGAAGCCCGCCAGCGAGGAGACGACGGCGATCTGACCGTTCTTGCGGGCGATCAGACGACTAAGCAACGGCTCCACCGTGTTGAGAACGCCGCCCACGTTGACGTCGAGCGTCTGCCTGATGACGGAAAAATCGTCGAGCGATGAGTTGTCCTTGTCGATCGAGATGCCGGCATTGGCGAGGATCAGATCGACCGGATGGGCATCATCGAAGGTCGTGAGCCAGGAGGCGAAAGCGTCGCGGTCGACGACGTCGATGGCACCGGCGAAAACCGTGGCACCCTTCGCCCGACAGGCCCCAGCCACGGCCTCGAGGCGTCCGGAGTCGCGGCCAGTGAGGGCGAGCGCCACGCCCGGTGCGGCATAGTCGAGTGCCAGAGCCTCTCCAATCCCGCTCGAAGCGCCGGTAATGACGATGCTCGAGAATCGCTTCATGGGATAACCTTCCGACGCCGCGCGTTGTCTGTACTGGGAGCCGATACTAGAGTGCCGCGCCGCACCGCGGCCAGTGGAGCGTCAGGAGCCAGTTTTTGATCGCAAGCATGACAGGATACGCCCGTGCGCAGGGCGCGGATGAACGGCGTCGCTGGGTTTGGGAGGCGCGCAGCGTCAACGGGCGCAATCTCGAAATTCGCTGCCGCGTGCCACAAGGCTTCGATCGTCTGGAAAACCCTGCCCGAACCGCCGTCGGCGGCCGGCTGAAACGCGGCAATGTCTCGTTGACGCTCACCCTCACGAGCGAGCGCCAGAGCAGTCCGTTGCGCATCAACCGCGCGCTGCTGGCCGAGCTCGGCACCCTGGTCGAGGAGGTGCGCAAGAGCACCGGCGCCGCGGCACCATCGGCCGATGGCCTTTTGCGTGTGCGCGGTGTCATCGAGGAAGAAGAGGAGGGCGAGCAGACCGAGGAGGCGCTTGCCGCACTCGAAAAGGCGATGTCGGCCACGCTCGACGAAGTATTGAAGGCACTGGTCGCGGCCCGTGCCGCCGAGGGCAAGGCGCTGGCCAAGGTGATCGACGGCCATGTCGTCGAGATCGAGGGCCTGTGCCGGCGCGCGGCCGAACGAGCGCAGGCTCAGATCGGCACCGTGCGCGCTCGTTTCGAAAGCCAGCTGGGTGAACTTTTAGGCCGGACGCCGGCGCTTTCGGAGGAGCGGTTTGCCCAGGAAGTGGCGCTACTGGTCGGCAAGGCCGACGTGCGCGAGGAACTGGACCGGTTGGCGGCACACATCTCCCAGGCGCGGACCCTGTTGGCCGAGGCGCGGCAAGACAATCCCGTCGGGCGCAAGTTCGACTTCCTCTGCCAGGAGTTCAATCGCGAGGCCAATACGCTATGTTCGAAGTCGGCCGACATCGAGCTGACGCGCATCGGCATCGACCTCAAGGGCGCCGTCGAGCGCATGCGGGAGCAGGTCCAGAATGTCGAATGACGCCGAAGCGCCCGCCATCCAGCGGCGTGGCCTGATGCTGGTGCTGTCCTCGCCGTCGGGCGCGGGCAAGACGACCCTGTCGCGCCAGTTGCTGGAGAACGACTCCCATATCCAGCTCAGCGTCTCCTGCACGACGCGCGAGAAGCGGCCGGGCGAGAAGGATGGGGTCGATTACAAGTTCATCGATACAGCGACTTTCCGCAGCATGATCGACCGCGGCGAGTTCCTCGAGCATGCTCGTGTCTTCGACCACTACTACGGCACACCCCAGCCGCCGGTCGAGGAGGCCCTGGGCGCCGGTCGCGACATGCTGTTCGACATCGACTGGCAGGGTACGCAACAACTCAAGGAGAAGGGGCGCACCGACCTTGTGACGGTGTTCATCCTGCCGCCGTCGACCCGCGACCTCGAGAGGCGATTGATCTCGCGCGCCCAGGATGCACCGGATGTCGTGGCGCGGCGCATGGCCAAGGCAGCCGACGAGATGAGCCATTGGGCGGAGTACGACTACGCCATCATCAACCGTGACATCGCCACCAGCCTGATCCAGCTCAAGTCGATCCTGACGGCCGAACGATTGAAGCGTGACCGGCAGTTCGGCCTCTCGGAATTCGTCAAGGCGCTGCGCGAGGGGCGGTAATCGGCGCGCCGATGCCGGTCTGGCCCTGTGAGCGCAGCACGAGCTGGGACGGTGCGTAGGGGCGTCCGGAGAATTCCGCGATCAGGCGGTCGCTGGCGGCTTCGGTGGCGTCTTCCAGACGGCGCATGAAGGTCCGCTTGTCGAGGCCGGTTTCGATCGCTGGCAGGAACTCGATGGCGGCGCGGCCGGGCTTTTTCCACCAGTCGCGGCGATTCCACACAAGGCCAACGCTCGTGGCGACCGGCGTCACCGGCAGATTTAGATCGCGTGACAGGTAGAAGATGCCGGAGCGGTAGCGCTCGTGCTCGCCCGGGGCCATCAGATTCCCTTCGGGATAGATCGCAATGTGACGGCCGCTGTCGTAGGCGCGCTTGGCGAAGTGGGCCAGGTTCTCGCGCTCCCTGCCGCCGCCGCAAGTGTCGACGCGGATCATCTGCAATCGGTAGAGGATGGCGCCGATCAGCGGGTAACGGAAAATTTCCTGCATGGCCACGAAGGCAATGCCCGGGATGCGGGCCGCGAGCAGGATACCGTCGCACTCGCTGTGGTGTTTGCCGGCAAGCAGGGCGGGACCCACCGTGGGGAGATGTTCCAGTCCACGGAACTCGACTTTCATGCCGCCGATCCAACGCATGCCCCAGACGACGGCCTGGGCCCAATGGTGCAGCAGGCCGCGCAGCAGGGCCGGTGTCGGGATCGGAACCAGCACGATGCCGATTGCGGCGGTCAGCAGCGTGCCGAGATAGAAAAAGATGTTGAAGGCTAGAGACCTGATCATGGTCAGAAAAATAGTGAGTATTCACTCATTTGTCAAGGATGCCCGCCAATCTCACGAACTCGGCCACGGTCAGCTCCTCCGCCCGGGCGGTGGGCGAGAGGCCGAGCCCGGTCAGAACGGCCGTAGGGTCGGCAAACAGCCCCGCCAAGGCGCCACGCAGCATCTTACGGCGCTGACCAAAGGCTGCTGCCGTCACGCGCTCCAGGGGCTTGAGATCGGCGAGGCGA
>CAMDOT010000267.1 GCA_945903635.1 Rhizobium sp. Q54
CATGGTCGCGTTCCGGGCGATTTGCTTCATCCACGCCTCATCGGGATGAACGGTGATCCCGGCGATGTCCACCCGGCGGCTCTCGAGATGGATGAAGAACAGCACGTAGTAGGTCACCAGCCCGCGCAGCGTCAGCACCTCGGCCGTGACGAAGTCGGTTCCCGCCAACAGTGCCAGGTGAGTCCGAACGAAAGCCGCCCACGTGGTCGTGCGCTTGCGCTCCGGCGCCAGCGGCAGGCCGTGACGCCGCAAGACATTGCCGACCGTTTGATCCGAAACCTCGTGCCCCAGATTGGCCAACGCCCCAGCAATCCGGTCATAGCCCCAATCCCGGTTCTCACTGGCCATCCGAAGGATCAGCTCCTCGACCTCCCGCCTGATCCGGGGCCTGCCCGGATATCGCCGGGCCTTCGAGCCATCGAATTTTCGGGCGACGAGCTTGCGATACCAGCCAAGGATCGTGTCCGGCCGAGCGATGGTGGCGATGTCGGCCAGAACCTTGCGGCCCAGACGATGACCGATCTGTCCAGAGCGCCTCGCTCGGCGTCCCACAGCTTCAGCCGACCCTTCAGCTGGGCCTTCATGATGCAGTTTTCGGCGGCGAGATACTCGTTCCGCGCCAACAGCTCCTGGTCCACCGACCTCGTCACGTAGGCCAGGATGCGCGCCCAATCCATAACTGCCCCCCCTGCCCTGCCCCCCGGCGACCGCATCACGGGCCGGCCGGAAAATTGTATCGGACCGCTTCAGGCACCGCCACGCTGCCCCCGCGTGGGCGTTCGGCTTCCAGCCGTTCGAGTTTTTTGACCAAACGGGGAACCGAGTGATTGGCAAAGCCTGGCAAAACCGGCTGCTGCAGCCACTTCATCGACCGCCGACACGCCGCTCGGTCTTCCCGACACCCTCAATCACGGTGCTGGCGTTCAGAAAATGAGCGGCGACTCGGAACAGGAGTATTTTGCCGCGCGACAAACCCGGCGCGGTTCACTCTGCTCGATTGCGCGGCCCGTTGGCATCACTCGAATTGAATGGCTCAACAATTTGTGATGAGATGCGGGCCAACTAAACAAGCGACGCCGCTTCAAGGACGGTCGCGAACCACAGGAGGACGTCAATGATAAGGGCACTCTCGCTGCTCGCCGGGCTATCGCTCGCTGCCGTAATTGCTGCGGCGCCCGCCCAAGCTCAGCAAGACCCGGTCGCTCAGCGTGCCGTAGAAGGGGCCAAGGCCTACATCAAGGACAAGAATCTGACCAATCCCAAGCTGACGATCCTGCTCAGCTCGCTTTACAACAACTCCTTTCCCGACTTCACCAGGAAGTGGGAGGAGCTGACCGGTGTGAAGTTCGAGATCGTGCCGCTCGGCTATACCGATATTCCGGCCAAAGTGATGCAGGAAGGCGTATCAAAGACCGGTGTCTACGACATTTTCAACGACTTCCCCTACACGATGCCCGATGCAGCCGGCGCCAAGGTCATCCTGCCGATGGACGACTGGGTCGCCAAGTACAAGCCGGATTTTTCGGGCATCGCCGACGGCCTGAAGTTCCAGCAGTACTACGACGGCAAGATCATGAACATGGTCAACGACGGCGACCACCTGCTGCTGGCAGTGCGCAAAGACCTGCTCGAGAACGCCCAGGCGCAGGCGGAGTACAAGCAGAAATTCAACAAGGATCTCGCCTGCCCGGATACCATGCAGGAATGGAAACGGCAGGCCGAGTTCTTCAAAGCCAAGGCCGGCGAGACCCGGTGGGGTGTCAAGTTCGAGAAGGATCTCTACGGAGCCCTCGGCTACCGCTCGATCAACTTCTCTTATCGCCACTTCCCCGCCTACATGAAGGGCCTGCCGTTCGACAAGGACATGAAGCCCCGCATTGCGACGCCAAACGGTATACAGGCGATCAAGGATTTCGCGGCGAGCGTCGATGACATGCCTAAGGATATCCAGGGCTGGGGCACGCCGCAAATCTATCCGTTCTGGGCGTCGGGCCAGGCCTACTCGGCGATGTCCTTCCCCTCGATCATCGGCTTCGGCAGTTCCAACCCGCAGAGTGTGATCAAAGGCCAGCAGATCGCCTGCCTGATTCCCGGACAGACGATCGACGGCCAGCTCGTACGCCGCGCGCCCCAGGCCGCCGGCACCGGCTACATGGTCTCGGCCTACTCGAAGAACCCGGAGCTTGCCTATCTCTTCATCCAGTGGTTCACGAGCCCGAGCATCGGCGACGAGGCGGTTGCACACTCCAAGGGTTTCTGGGATCCCTTCCGCCAGTCCAACCTGACCGACAAGGCGATCCTCGACCGCTTCGGCGAGCAGATGGTGAAGACCACGATCGAGAACTCGAAGTACGCGGCCTCGCTCCTGCTGATCGAGGGCAATTACGAATACTTCAACATCCTTGACAAGAACCTCGCCGATGTGATGAACAAGAACATCTCGGCCGAGGAGGCGGGCAAGCGCATCGAGGCGGGCTGGAACAAAGTGACCAACGACATCGGCCTTGCCAACCAGCAACGTGTCTGGCGCAAGGGCGTCGAGCAGGGCATCTACCTGGACAAGTTCTGAGCCCACGAGGGGCTCATCGCAAAGCTTGGCCCGGAGACCAACGTATCGCAACTCGGACGACCGAGACCGAGGCGAGATGGGTCCCCGGGCCAAGTACCGTCATGGCGTCGTCGCTTCATCCGGACGAACAATACGATGGCGGAGACCACGACAGGCTTTCGAATTGCCTCGGGCGAGCGAAGACAGCTCGGTGCCCTCGCCCGTTTGGGCAAGTGGCTCGCCTCCGAGCGCGTGTTCCGTCTGATCCCCTTCGTCCTGGTGGAAGGGTTGTTCATCGTCACCATCCTGATCCCGTTCCTGCTGACGATCTGGATCAGTTTGCTGAAGTGGCGCGCCAACCGTCCGTTCGAAACGGCCGTATTCTCCGGGCTCGATAACTACGTCGGCGTGCTGGAGAACGATCAGTTCTGGTCCTCGATCGGACGCACATTCTATTTCGCCGGTGTCGCCGTCGCGCTCGAGCTGCTGATCGGCTTCTTCCTCGCCATGATGGTGACCAACTGCACGAGATCGAAGAAGCTCTACACGACGATCTTCCTCGTCCCGATGATGATCGTGCCGATCGTCGTGGGCTACAATTTCTCCATGATCTACATCGACAGCGGGCCGCTCAACCAGCTTCTTTCCCCGTTCCTCGAGCGCTTCGGCATCGACCCGCGCATCCGCTGGCTGTCGCATCCGGTCGCGGCGCAGTGGGCCATCATCATCGCCGACGTGTGGCAGTGGACGTCGCTGACCTTTCTGATCTTCCTGTCGGGCTTCGCTTCCCTGCCCAAGCAGCTCATCAACGCCGCCCGCGTGATGGGAGCGAGCCCCTCGCAGATATTCTGGCGAGTGCAGCTGCCCTTGCTGAAGCCGGCCATTGCCATCGCCGTGGTCATTCGCTCGATGGAGGCCTTGAAGATGTTCGACCCGGTCGTGCTGCTGACCTTCGGCGGCCCGGGGACGTCGACGCAGACGGTAGCCTACTTCCTGTGGGAGCAGGTTTGGCAGTTCAACAAGTTCAGCTTCGGCGCGGCCGCCTCGATCCTGCTGCTGATCCTGTTCTCGTTTCTGATCTTCGCCGGCATCTTCACCATCATCAAGCAGCGCAACGCCGTGGCGGGAGGGCACTGAGATGGCCGTCCTCTCGACGCTCACACCCGAGCAGGCCACGGCGCGCAGAGCGCGCCGGGAGGGCCGCCGCCGTATCCTGCGTCACATGGCACTGCTGGCCTGGACTGGCTTCATCGTCTTTCCGGTCTACTGGATGGTGATGACGTCGTTCAAGGACTCGGGCGAGTGGGTCACCTGGCCGCCGAACTGGTTCCCGCGCGACCCGACGCTGCTCAACTACTCGCAGATCTTCGCCTTCGCCCACTTGGACGCAAGCCAGGCAAGGCAGGCGACGGAGCAATCCTTCACCATCTGGAAGGGGCTCGGCGATGCCGTGTTGGTGTGCACGACGGCTTCGTTCGCAGCGCTCCTGCTCGGCACGTTCCTCGCCTATTCGATCTCGCGCTTCAACGTCGGCGGCAAATACTTCCGCCACACGATTCTGACGATCCGAATGATCCCGCCGATCGTGATCGCGATCTCGATCCTGATGTACTACGCGATCATCATCCCGTACGTGACGTCGGCGCTGTTCGGCTTCCGCCTCAAATTATTCGACACCTACATCGGCCTGATCCTGATCTACACGGTGACGACTTTGCCGTTCGTCATCTGGATGATGCTGACGTTCATCGATGAGGTTCCCTACACGCTGGAGCACGCCGCGCGCATGATGGGCGCGGGCCGCATGACCGTGATCTGGAAGATCGTATTGCCGCTGGTCGCATCCGGCATGGTCGTGACGTTTCTCTTCGTCTTCATCCTCAATTGGGCCGAGTTCCTCCTCGCGCTGACGCTGACCCATCCGGAGGTCACCACGCTGACGGTGCTGCTCAACAAGTTCCAGAGCGCCTCCGAGGGGCGGCTCTATGGCCCGCAGGCCGCGATCGGTACCATGATCACGATCCCTGTCGTGATACTCGGCATGCTGATCCAGAACCACCTGGTGAAAGGCTTCAGCTTCGGCACGATCAGGAAATAACCGTCGCCCTGGCGTGGTCCGTCCGGATCCGACGTCATGGCTCGCCCGGTCGCGAGGCCGTTCAACGGTGTCGGACCCGGAGCGTCCGGCACTACCGAGGAAGACAATGGCACGCATCCAGATCAAAGACCTCGTCAAGACCTTCGGCGCCTACAACGCGGTCAGCGGCATCAACATGGAGATCAAGGACGGCGAGTTCATGATAATGGTCGGCCCGTCCGGATGCGGCAAGACGACCACGCTCAACATGATCTCCGGGCTCGAGACGCCGACGTCGGGCCATATCATCATCGGCAACACCGTGGTCAACGACCTCGAGCCCGGCGAGCGCGGCCTTGGTATGGTATTTCAGGATCTGGCCCTCTTCCCGCACATGACGGTGTACGAGAATATCGCCTTCGGCCTGCGCATCAAGAAGGAGCCGCGGGCCGAGATCGACAGGCGCGTGACGGCGGCGGCCGAGGCCCTGCACATCAAGTCCCTCCTGCCCAAGCTGCCGCGCCAATGCTCGGGCGGCGAGAGCCAGCGTGTCGCGCTCGCGCGCACCATCGTGACCAATCCGGCCGTGTTCCTGATGGACGAGCCGCTCTCCAGCCTCGATGCGAAGCTGCGCGTCGACATGCGCACGGAACTGAAGAGACTGCACGAGCGCCTGAAGGCCACCTTCGTCTATGTCACGCACGACCAGGCCGAGGCCATGACCATGGCCGACAGCATCGTGGTGATGAGCAAGGGCAAGATCGAGCAACTCGGGACGCCGCTCGCGATCTACAACGCGCCGGCCACCCAGTTCGTCGCCGGCTTCTTCGGCACGCCGACGATGAACTTCCTGGAGGGCATCGTAGAGGCGAACGGCAGGGGTCGCCGCTTCAAGGCACCGGGCATCGATCAGCCACTGCCCGATTCGCTGCCGACCGGCATCGCGGGCAAAAAAATCACGCTTGGCGTGCGCTCCGAGCATGTGCTCGTCGACGCCAGCGCCCCGCACGCAGGCACCGTGTTGATCACCGAACCGCTCGGCGACACCACCCTCGTCCATTTCGAATACGGGCAGGGCAAGACGCTGGTCGCCAAGGTGCCGCCGACCACCACGCTCGGACCGGGCGCGATGCTGAATTTCCACTTCGCGCCGCAGGCCTGCCACCTGTTCGATGCGGCGGGCGGGGCAAGGCTGAACTGACTGCCGCGGAGGCGTCGACTGGCGCGCAACGGCTCGAGTAATCCATCTGGTCGGTCGACGCTGCGCTCGACGATCTTCGCCACCGGCGGAGTATGTGTTGCCGGGACACCAGTTGCCCGATCCAGCAACGCCTGGATTCGTGGGTCAACGGCCATGGAATTTACATCCCGACCAGTGCCGCCGCGCCGACCAGTCTGGCGATTGTCGACAGGGGCATTGCTCTTTCCTCCCGATATTGAACGGGCTGATCGCCGACACCGGGCTAGAGGAGCGGGGGCGGCCCCACAATGCCAAGTGCGTGTTGGCCGAACAATGCACCCTGAATGTCGGGTGAGAACATGACGTGGGCGTTGGCGGCATGCGCATCGCGGAACAGGCGCTGCATGTTTCCGGCGAGATAGAGCCCGCTGGAGCCCGCCACGCCCATCAGGATGTCGACCGCCTCGAGGCAGAGCCGCACCGAGAAGAAGGCGTCGCGGCGGTACCGCAGCTTGTCCTCGTGCGTGGGTTCCTGTCCGGCGCGGGCGATCGCCATGGCATGCTCACAGGCGCGACGCATCGCCAGTTCCGCCATGTCGACGCGCGCGCCCGCCTCGGCGACCTTGATCTGGACAGGCTGGCTGCTGCCCACCGGCTGGCCGGTCGTGGTCGCGTTGCGCGTGCGCGCGGCGCCCACCGTTGTCTCGTAAGCGCCGCGGGCACAGCCCAGCATCACCCCCGACAGGACGTAGGGACCGAGCGCCAGCATGGGCAATCGAAAGAGCGGCGAGGAGTTGACCGGCGAGCCGGGATGCGGTTTGCCGTTCAGCGCCCAAGCGCTGAGGGTGCGATACTCCGGCACAAACAGAGAGTTGATTGCGACATCCTTCGAGCCGGTGCCCGCAAGGCCGACGGCGTGCCAAGTGTCGATTACATCGTACTGCGCGCGATGCACGAGGGCGAATCGCTGGTCGACGGGCGGTCCGGCGGCGCTCTCCCTCACCATATAAGCCAGCATATTCCAGTCTGAATTGTCGACGCCCGAGGACAAGGGCCAGCGGCCGGAGATTTCGTAGCCGCCGTCGACCTTGCGCCCTCGTCCGGCCGGGAACGCGAGCGACGTCGCGATCAGCACGTCGGGCGAGGCGTCCCACAACTCGTCCTGTGCCTGGGGCGTGAAATAGCCGAGCATCCAGTGATGGCTGGCGAGATTGCCGAGATTCCAGGCGGTCGACGGGCAGACGCGCGCCAGTTCGGCGCAGGTATCGACGAGGATGCCGACATCGAGATCGGCGCCGCCAACACGCGCTGGCTGCACCATGCGAAACAGCCCGGCGTCATGCAGGTCGCGCTCTGTCGTTTCCGGCATTCGGCGCAGCAGTTCGCATTCCTCGGCGCGAGCGGCGACCCTGGGCGCGAGAGCCCGCGCGCGCTCCACCATTTCAGCATAGCTGACGCCGGCGAAGGAGGTCCGCGATTTCGGCAGCGTGGCCGACGGCTTCCACGCGACGGCGGCCTTCGTCTGCATTGCCTTTCCTCCCGGCAGTGCTGTCTGTCGTTGCCACGATGCGCGGAGCCTGTCGTGAGGTCAAGTGTGTCAATCGGCAGGGGTCCCCAGGGGAATCGGGTGAACGCATTATCCGGCGATGATGCATGCGAGGAAGTTGTCATCCCATGCAGCGACCTTGCGGCGTAGGCGGATGGAGTCCTTGCTTGGTGCCCGTCGGATCAGATTGAGCGCCATGTGCTTGAGCGTGGTGAAA
>CAMDOT010000268.1 GCA_945903635.1 Rhizobium sp. Q54
CCGGAGGCCTTGCAGAAGGTCGTCGTCTCTGTCGTGGTCTGGCCGTTCTTGGTCGCCGTCAGCTCGATCGGCCGGCAGGTGCTGCCGTCGGCACGTCCGGCCGCCGGGCCGACAGGCTTGGCCGCGACCACGGTCGCCGGCGTCGACGCAGGTTGATTGGGCTTCTCGACGGTGTAGGTGGTCGGCACGTTGGTCTCGGCCACGAAGGCGCTCTGCGTCGCCTGGGCAAGTCTCGCACGCTCCTGGTTGTCGAGCGCCCGGCCCACGAGATTGCCGGCCAGCGCGCCCACCAGCGCACCGCCCACGACGCCGCCGGCGCTGCCGAAGGCCAGGCCGCCGACGGCCCCGCCGACCGCGGCACCCATGACGGTTCCCATGGCCTGGTTGGACGGACCGCCGCTTTCGCTGGTCGTGCAGCCCGTCGCGAGTCCGATCGCCGCCACGACGCCGATCAGCTTGACGAGGAAGCGCGACCGCGTGGCCGCACGGGGGCTCGACAGGGCAACTACAGCATTCATCGCGCACATCTCCGTCTGTATTCAACAGGCTTGATCATACCCCATAAGTTCAGACTCTTGCCACGGGCTTCGTCCTCGGCGTCGGCATAGGCCCGCGGCGCGTCGCAGGAGGCCAGGAGCAGCCCGCCGCGGACCAGCTGCAGTGCAAGATCGACTCGATCGGAGTCGGGAATGTCGGCCAAGGGATCCTTGGCATCGAGCTTGGTGACCAGGCAGCGATAGAGCGGCGTACCGTCGGTCAGGCGGTCGGTCTGACGGCAGCGCAGGTTGCGCGGCTTGGCCGCCATGGCGTTCACTCCGGCTTGGCGCAGACCGGGCTCGTCCACGACGTCGACTCCCTGCAGTCGGATCTCGGCGGGATTGTTGCGCAAGCTCAGCAACATCAGAGTCTTGCCGAAATAGTCGAACTGGCCTGCGACCAGCTCGGCTGCTTTGCGCGCGTCGTCGGCCGCCTTGCGCGCGTCTTCCTCCGCCTTGCGTTTGGCCACCGCTTCGGCCACGGCCTTCTGCTGCGCCTCGTCGTCGGCGCGCTTCTTCTCCGCAATCTCGGCGTCGGCCTTGCGGCGGGTCTCGTCCTCGAGCTGTCGCTTCGCCGCGGCATCGGCGTCGGCCTTCTGGCGCGCCTCCTGGTCGGCCTTGAGCTTGGCGTCCTCCGCGGCCTTGCGCTGGTCCGCCGCTTCCTTTTCAGCGCGAAGATTCTGCGCTTCCTCCTGGAACTTACGCTTCTCCTCCTCGGCCGCTTCGGCCGCCGCCTTGGCCCTGACCATCTCCGGATCCGGTCCCCGCATGGCCGTCGCGTAGTAGCCACCGCCACCGAGGGCGGCGACCAGAACGACCGCCAGGGCGATCCAGAGACCGGTACGGGATTTTGGCATCGGCCCCGCCATGAACGTAGAGGGCGTCGCGTCCGGCGTCAGGACGGACTGCCGGCCGGCCACCGGCGGCGGCGCCTTGGCCATCATCATCGTGGCATCGGCAGCCGGCGCCTCGGTCATCCCGAGGATGGGACGCCAGCCGGCGATCGACTGCGGCCGGTCGCGCGCGGCCACGGCAAGGCCGGCATCGACACCGGCCAGAACGCCCGGCGAAAATCCCTTGGGCATCAACCGGGCAAGCGGCTCGTAGCCGTCGTCCAGCATGCGGTCGAAGGCGCTGGGCGGCGTCTTGCCGGCAATCGCGTGATAGAGCGTGGCGGCAAGGCCGTAGATGTCGGTCCACGGACCCTGCTTGGCCGAGGTCATCTGCTCGGCAGCGGCATAGCCTGGCGTGAAGATCGCCGTCATCGCCGAGGTCCGGCCGACCATCGCCTCGCGCGCCGCGCCGAAGTCGATCAGCGTCGGGTCGCCCGCGGCATTGAGGAGGATGTTGGCCGGCTTGATATCGCGATGCAGGAAGCCGGCGGCGTGAACCTGCTCCAGCCCGTCGAGCAGCGGCCACAGGATGCGATCGGCTTCGTCGGGTGTCAGCGTGCCCTTCTGCTTCAGCCGATCCTCGAGCGTCTCGCCGCTCAGCAACTCCATGACGATGTAGGCGGTGCCGTTGGCTTCGAGGAAGTCGAACACCTGCACGATCGCCGGCACGCGATGGAGCGTCGCCAGCGTGCGTCCCTCGGTAACGAAGCGATCGCGTCCCCAGCCGAAATCGTCGGCCATCTTGGTCGTGCGCGGCAGGACCGTGGTGCCATCCTGGCGGACCGCCAAGGCCGATGGCAGGTACTCCTTGATCGCGACCTCGCGGCCGAGCTGGATGTCGCGGGCGCGGTAGGTAATGCCGAACCCGCCCTGGCCAAGCACGGAGACGATCTCGTAGCGGCCGATGGTCTGGCCCGCACGGAGCGCCACATAGTCAACGTCGGGTACTTCGCCCGGAGACGGCTTCGCGGGGTCGGTCATGGCCGATTCATGCCCTAGAGCTGACGAACCAGCAGCTCGACGTCGCCGATGCGGAGCTTGTTGCCGGCGTGAACCGCCACCGGCGCACCGGCCGCCAGGGCCGTACCGTTCACCATCGTGCCGTTGGTCGACCCGAGATCCTCGACCTGAAGGGCTTCACCCGCAAGGAAGAGGCGCGCGTGACGACGCGACACCGTGGCATGCGCCACAACGAGCTCGCTTTGGTCGGCCGAGCGGCCGATCACCAGGCCCTGCGACTGGTTCATCAACCTGTCGAGGGCAACGTCGAAAGCGTGCTTGTGGCCGGCGGAGTCCGGTCCCTCGAAGCGCAAGGTGATCTGCGGCACCATCCGGGTCGTCGTGCCGACCGGCGGCATCTGACGGGCATGGCGCACGTGGAATATCTGGACGGAGCGGCTCACGTTCTTCAACTGCTGTTCACCGCCGTCGGCGAAGGCATAGTCGACCTTGAGTTCCACCAGGTCGCGCACGACGCGCGACACCGCGATGCCGCCGGGTTCGGCCAGCGCCTGGATACGGGCAGCGAGATTGACTCCGTCACCGAAGATGTTCTGGTCCTCGGCGTCGACGATCACCTCGCCCAGGTGAACGCCGATGCGAAACAACATGCGCTGGTCTTCCTGCAGGGCCTCGTTGAAGCGCGCCATACGTTCCTGGATATCGATGGCGACCCCGACGGCGGTCACGGCCGAGCCGAACTCCGCCAGCATGGCGTCGCCCGCCGTTCCGACCAGCCGGCCCTGCGATGCCACGATCGCCGGCCGCCAGACCTCTATCTGGGCTGATTTCAGGTGCCGGAAGGTGCGCGTCTCCGCGCCCTCCATCATCCGGGTGAACCCGAAGAGGTCGGCATGAACGATGGCAGCGAGGCGGCGTTGCATGATCGGCCCGGTCTAGCGGCCCTTGAAGGCAGGAGTGCGGCGCTCGCGCAGGGCCGCCAGCCCTTCGCGCAAATCCTCCGAGCCGGCGCAAGCCTGAGCGCTCAGCCGGATCGACGGGACATCCGGTGCCGCCTGAGCGAACTGCTCGATGGCGCGCTTCATGCCGGCCATGGACAGCGGTGCCAGGGATGCAAGCTTGGTGGCCTTCTCCTCTACCTTGTCCTTGAACTCGGCGCGGTCGACCAGCCAGTCGAGATAGCCGACGGCCAGCAGCTCCGTGTCGGAAAAATCCTCGGACAGCAGAAAGGCGCGCTTGGCGAAGCTCGGGCTCACCTTCTGGGTGTAGCGACGCAGGCCGCCCGGATAGTAGTGCAGGCCGAAGCGGGCGGCCGGCATGAAGAACTTCATGCCCCGGACGCCCAGTCGAAAATCGCAGGCGAGCGCCAGGTCGGTCGCACCGCCGTAGACCCCGCCGTTCAACGCACACAGCGTCGGCATGCGCATCGCCTCGAGGCGATCCATGACCTTCTCGAAGCTGTCGTCATTGCCAGCCTGGGAGCGGCGCTCGCTGGCTGAAATCGAGCCGAGGTCGTAGCCCGAACAAAAGGTCTTCTCGCCTGCTCCCGTGATCACGGTGACGCGCACGTCGGGATCGGCGTCGGCCTTCTCGATGGCCGCACGCAACGCGCCGAGGCCGGCCGGATCGAGCCGGTTGTGCTTGGCAGGATCGTTGAGGGTGATGGTGGCTCGCGGGCCGACTATTTCTAGAAGGACTGCGGTAAGCTGAACTGCATCGGTCATGATGCCGCCAAGGTACCCGAGCCGGTCGCCAAAAGCGACTGGGCGCGGCATATTGCGGCCCGGAGGAAAACAGATGACGTATACCGCCCCGCTCGCCGACATGCGTTTCGCGCTGCGCGAAGTGGCCGGCCTGGCACGCGTTTCGACGCTGCCGGGTTACGAACATGCCACCGACGACACGGTCGACGCGGTGCTGGAAGAGGCCGCCAAGCTCGCCGGCAACGGCCTGGCTCCCCTCAACCGCGACGGCGACAAGGTCGGCGCCAAGCTGGAAAACGGCGTCGTCCGTTCCGCGCCGGGGTTCGCGGCAATCTACAAGGAATTCGTCGCCGGCGGCTGGAACTCGCTGCCGTTCGACCCGGAATTCGGCGGCCAGGGCATGCCGTGGCTGCTCGCAACCACCGTTCAGGAGATGTGGCAGGCGGCCAACATCGGCTTCGGGCTGGTGCTGCTGCTGAACCAGGGTGCCATCGATGCCATCCATCACCATGGATCGCCCGAGCAGCGGAGCGCCTACCTGCCGAAAATGATCTCGGGTGAGTGGACCGGGACCATGAACCTGACCGAACCGCAGGCCGGTTCCGACCTCGGCCAGCTCAAGAGCCGCGCCATCAAGAAGGACGGCCACTATCTCGTCACCGGCCAGAAGATCTTCATCACCTATGGCGAGCACGACATGGCGGAGAACATCGTGCACCTGGTGCTGGCGCGCACGCCTGATGCGCCCGCCGGGGTGCGCGGCATCTCGCTGTTCATCGTGCCCAAGTTCCTTGTCGGCGCCGACGGAGGCCTCGGCAAGCGCAACGACCTGCGCTGCGTCTCGCTCGAGCACAAGCTCGGCATCCATGCCAGTCCGACCTGCGTCATGTCGTTCGGCGACGACGGCGGCGCGGTCGGTTACCTGGTCGGCGAAGAAGGCCGCGGCCTGTCCTACATGTTCACCATGATGAACAACGCCCGCCTGTCGGTCGGCATCCAGGGCCTGGCGATCGCCGAGCGCGCCTACCAGCAGGCCGCCGCCTTCGCCAAGACGCGCGTCCAGTCCAAGGACGATGGCAGTTCCAAACCCGAATCGGTGTCGATCGTTCATCATGCCGACGTGCGGCGCATGCTGATGACCATGCGCGCCCAGATCGAGGCGATGCGGGCGCTGGGCTACTACACCGCGGCCGGCATCGACGGTGCGCTAAAACACCCGGACAAGGAAACCGCACGCAAGACACAGGACCGGGTCGATCTGCTGATCCCGATCGTAAAAGCCTGGTTCACGGATCTCGGCAACGAGATCGCCTCGACCGGCGTGCAGATCCATGGCGGCATGGGCTTCATCGAGGAGACGGGCGCGGCGCAACACCTGCGCGATGCCCGCATCCTGCCGATCTACGAGGGCACCAACGGGATCCAGGCGCGCGACCTGGTGGGCCGCAAGGTCGCCAAGGATGGCGGCGAGACCATGCTAGCGCTGGTCGCCGAGATGCGCGCCCTGGCCGACGAGATGAAGGCCGCCCCCGGCGACGATCTGGCGGCGATCCGCACCGGCCTGCTTGCATCGGCCGACGCCCTGGAAGACGCCACCAAATGGGTGGCGCAGTCGGTCAAGGCCGACCTGGTGACGGCCCTGGCGGGCTCGGTGCCCTTCCTGCGGCTGGCCGGTACGGCGCTGGGCGGCTGGCTGCTGGCCCGGAGCGCCCTGGTGGCGCAAACCCGGCTCGCGACCCGCGACGGCGACCCCGCCTTCCTGGAAGCCAAGCTGATCACCGCGCGCTTCTACGCCGAGGTGGTCCTGCCGCCGGCGCTGGCCCAGCTCGGTCCGCTAAAAGCCGCCGGACGGACGGTGTTCGCGCTCCGGGAGGACCAGTTCTGACCGCGAGCCTCATCGAGCTGCCGCCGGACGAGGCCCGGGCCTTCGCCGGGCGCTTCGATCTGGCGGCGCTGGAGCGCGCCTTTCTCGACAATCCCTTCCCCTACTATCACGCGCTCCGCCGCTTCGCGCCGCTGAAGCGCTTGCCTGATGGCAGCGTGTTTCTTTCGCGTTATGCCGACGTGGCCGTCTGCTATCGCGATGCGCGCATGAGTTCCGACAAGAAGGCCGAGTTCGGCCCGAAGTTCGGCGTCGGCACGCCGCTCCATCGCCATCACACGACCAGCCTGGTGTTCAACGACCCGCCCTTGCATACCCGCGTGCGCAAACTGCTGGCCGCCGCCTTCACGCCGCGCGCGCTGGCTGAGATGCAACCGCGCGTCGAGGCGGTGGTCGACGGCCTCCTCGCCCAGCATGCCGACCGCGGACAAATGGACCTGATCGAGGATTTCGCCTTCCGGCTTCCGGTCGAGGTGATCTGCGACATGCTGGGTGTCCCGGCCGGCGACCGCGCGCCCTTCCGCCGCTATTCGCTGGCCATCCTGGGGGCGCTGGAGCCGGTGCCCGGAGCCGAACGGCTGGCGGCCGGCAACGCCGCCGTCAGCGAATTCTCAGCCTATCTCGATGACCTGGTTGCCGAGCGACGCAAAAGACCGGCCGACGATCGCGACGTTCTCGGAACCCTGATCCATGGCGAGGTCGACGGCGAGCGGTTGAGCCACGAGGAACTGGTGCAGAACTGCATCTTCCTCCTGAACGCGGGACACGAGACCACGACCAACCTGATCGGCAACACCGTCGACGCGCTACTGCGCTTTCCCGACGAGCTGAGACGGCTGCGGGCTGATCAGGCGCTGCTCAAGAGCTGCATCGAGGAAGGGTTGCGCTTCGAAAGTTCCAACCAGCTCGGCAATCGTCGCCTGACGGCCGATCTCGAGATCGGCGGCCAGCGCCTTGTGGCCGGCACCTACATCCATATCGGCATTGGTGCTGCCAACCGCGACCCGGCGCAATTCCCCGACCCCGACCGCTTCGATGCCGGCCGCGACCCCAATCGCCATTTCGCCTTCGGCTCGGGCGTCCACATGTGCCTGGGCGCCGTTCTGGCGCGCCTGGAGGGCACGATCGCCATCGGCCGGCTGGTTGGCCGCCTAAAGGGCCTGCGCCGCGACGGGGCGCCGGAACGCGGCGGCCGAGCCCGCTTCCGCGGCTTCAACCGCTATCCGATCGCCTGGAACAGCTAGAATGTGAGGATGTTCCAATCATCGTCTACTGGGCCGCGGGCCTCCTCAGGGCGGGGGTTACCCCGCCCGAGCACGCTCTTGATCATGGGCGGGCCTGGAGGCCCGCGGTCCAGAAGAGCATGAAGATGGAGTCCGAAGCTCAAGTCATCCCGCTCTAGAAAGACTTCACCATGATGACCCGCATATGCGCGTCCTTACCGTGCGCGGGCGGGCGGCGGTGCACGATCTCGAAGCCATGCCGGCGATAGAGGCGGATGTTGCCCTCCGCCATCTCGGCCGTCTCGAGCGACAGTTCCTT
>CAMDOT010000269.1 GCA_945903635.1 Rhizobium sp. Q54
CGTCGAGGGACTCAACAACAAGATCCGCGTCCTGCAGCGACGAGCCTACGGATTGCGTGACGAAGAATATCTCCGTCTCAAGGTCCTCACCTGCATGCTGCCCGCCCTATGATCCCCCAAAATCACCCACTCGATTCCCGGAAGAGCCCTTATTCATTTGCTCCCTCCGAAGTCGGCCAAGAGTGCGTTCGTTACTTTCATCAGTTTGGCGCGTTGCTCGCCGGTCAGATCGGACGCCTCGTTCTTTGCAAACGCCCAAAGAAGCACTGCCGGATATCCCTCCGAGTGAAACCAATAGATCACGCGTCCGCCGCCCCGCTTGCCGCGGCCAGGCAACGCGATCCGCATCTTACGAAGACCGCCCGTACCTCGGATCAACACACCCAATAGAGGTGCAGACGCGATCATGTCGACGATGGCGGCCCCGATCGGCCTCGTCCATAAGCTTCGACGCCTTGCTGATGTAGGCGGCGGTCGCCACGACTGCCAGCAGCTTGCGCATTCGTCTCGCCAACCTAAGTCAATGGCGTATATACGTCAATGGCGTATAAGCACTTCAGGTATCGGCGAGCGCCGCCAGCATGCGGTCGCGGGCGGCGAAATCTCCGTCGTCGTGGACGGGTTGCAGGCAGACGTGGGTGGCGCCGGCCTCGAAATGCGCCCGCAGGCCCTTCTTGATGGTGGCGGCGTCGCCCCACAGGACCATGGAGTCGATGAAGCGGTCGCTGCCGCCGTCGGCCAGTTCGGCCTCGCTGAAACCCTCGCGCAGCCAGTTGTTGCGATAGTTCGGCAGCACCATGTAGCGCGAGAGTTCCTTGCGGCCGAGCGCGCGGGCGCGCACGGGATCGGCTTCCAGCGTCACCTTCTGCTCGACGGCCAACGCCTTCTTCGGCCCCAGGATCGCGGCGGCCTTGGCGGTGTGTGCGGGTGTCACGTTGTAGGGTACGGCGCCCATCGACTTCTCGCCGCTGAGCGCCAGCATCTTTGGCCCGAGTGCGGCCACCATCACCGGCGCTTCTTCGCCGGCGGGCAGGCCCTTGTGGATGCCCTCGAGATAGGCGCGCATGGCGCCGAGCGGCTTGTCGTAGCGATGACCGCGCAGTCCCTCGACCATCGGGATGTGGCTGACACCAAGGCCCAGAATGAAACGACTACCGTGCAGGTTGTTGAGCGATACCATGGCGCGCTGCGCCGTGAAGGGGTCCCGAGCGTAGATGTTGGCGATCGAGCTGCCGATGACGAGCTTGCTGCTTTTCGACAGCAGATAGGCCGCCAGCGACATCGATTCGTAGCCGCGCGATTCGGGATACCAGAACGCCGAATAGCCGGCGACCTCGACGACGCGCATCAAGTCGGCAAGCTGAGCTCCGTTCAGCTTGTCCGTCGAATACCAGACTCCCAGGCGTCCCAACTTCATGGCTTGGCTCCGTCGGTTTGAATGTCTTTTGCGATGCCGCGCAGGCCAGGATCGACCTTGCCGAGGGGCAGAAGAGTTTCTAACAGCACGTGTCTGCTCGGTGATGAATGCGGATTTCTTGCAGGCTGGGAGCCTAGCACTGGGCGGTGCCCGGGCAAGCTGCCTCGTCCCGCGATGCGAGCCGGGGGCGAGCTGGAAAGGAAAAGACGTTGATTGTTGTCGTCATGGGTGTCTCGGGATCGGGCAAGACCACGGTTGCGGCTCTGCTCGCCGCCCAACTCGGCTGGCGCTACCGCGAGGGCGACGATCTGCATCCCGACGCGAACGTGGAGAAGATGCGCGGCGGCACACCGCTCACCGACGCCGACCGGCTGCCCTGGCTACGGAAGATTGCGCAGGAGATCGACAGTTGGCGGACGCGGGGCGAGCCGGGCGTGCTCACCTGCTCGGCGTTGAAGCGATCCTACCGCGACATCATCATTGGCGACCGGCCCGAGGTCGTGCTGGTCTACCTCAAGGGATCGCAAGATCTCATCGCCCGGCGCATGGCCGCGCGGCACGAACACTTCATGCCGACCGCCCTTCTGGATAGCCAGTTCGCGACGCTTCAGGAACCGACACCCGACGAGCGGGCGATCGTCGTCGATGTCGGCGGCGCGCCGGGCGAGATCGCCGACAGGATCGCGCTTGAACTGGAATTCCGCTCCCGCGAAAGCGGCATGGCTTCGAGGTTGCGGCCCGGCCCTCAAATCCCATAGCCTCCGGCAAACGGCGACGAAGATCGCCTTTCCGGAGGAAACCATGCATCCGATCGTTCGGTCCGCCGTCGCGCTGCTGTTCGCCTTGGGCCTGGCCTCGCCGCTCGCGGCGCAGACAAATTGGCCGGAAAAGCCCGTCAAGCTGGTCGTAGGCTTCACGGCCGGCAGCGCCACCGACGTCACTGCCCGCATCTTCGCGCAAAAGTTCAGCGAGGCTTGGGCTCAGCCTGTCATTGTCGAGAACATCGCCGGCAACTCGGGCGCCATCGGCGTCGACCGCGTCGCCAAGGCCCCGCCCGACGGCTACACGCTGATGTGGTCGGGCAATGCCGCCATCACCATCCTGCCCAGCCTGCAGACGCTGCCCTTCGATCCGGTCCGCGATTTCGCGGCGATCTCGACGTCGCTGTCGATGCCCTCCGTCTTCGTGGTCAACAACGACCTGCCCATCAAATCGATGGCCGACCTGATCGCCTATGCCAAGGCAAATCCCGGCAAGCTTTCCTACGGCACGCCCGGCGTCGGCACGCCGCAGCACATCGCGGGTGAACTCTTCTGCGTCCTCGCCGGCATCAAGATGGAGCACATTCCCTATCGCGGAGCCAACCTCACCGACGTGATGAGCGGCGTCGTCGCGGTCGGCATCCAGAATGCTGGTGCTGCGATGCCGATGGTACGAGATGGCCGTGTGCGCGGCATCGGCGTCACGTCGCTCAAGCGTTCGCTCAACGCGCCGGACCTGCCGACGGTCGTCGAGGCGGGCTTCCCCGGCTTCGAGGCGACGTCGTGGTTCGCGCTGCTGGCGCCAGTCGGCACGCCTCAGCCGATCCTCGACAAAGTCCGTGCCGAGTCGCTGAAAGTGCTGGCCGATCCCGAGATAGCGAAAAAGTTCGCCATCATGGGGCTCGACATCGTCGGCAGCACGGCAGCGGAGACCAAGGCCGCGATTGCCGGCGACATCCCGAAATGGGGTAAGGTCATCAAGGATGCCGGCATCAAGCCGTCGAACTAATTCTCAAACCAGTCTCAAGGATGCTGTCATGAATGGTCCCGATCGTTTGCGTGCCCTGCTGGCCGAGCCCGGCCTTGTCGTGATGCCGGCCGTGTGGGACGGCCTCAGCGCCAAGCTGGCCGCCGGCGCCGGCTTCAAGACGGCGTTTCTCTCCGGCTCCTGCGTTGCGGCAAGCCGGTTGGGCGGCCCCGACCTCGACCTGCTCTCGTTCGGCGAGATGTTCGACTCCTTCAACATGGTGCATGCGGCGGCGCCGCAGACGCTGGTGCTCGCTGACGGCGACCATGGTTATGGCAATGCCATGAACGTGCAGCGCACGGTGCGCGCCTATGGCCGCGCCGGGGCTGCTGCCGTCCTGATCGAGGACAAGATCACGCCGCGTGCGCTCACGTCGGCGGGCAAGCCCTGTCTGTCGCGCGATGAGGCGCGCATGAAAATCCGCGCTGCCGTCGAAGCCGCCAAGGAGTCGGGCATCCTCGTACTGGCCCGCACCGATTGCCGGCCGACTCAGGGCATCGACGAGGCAGTGGCCCGCATCGAGATGTACGTGAAGGAAGGCGCCGACATCCTGTTCCTGGATTCTCCAGCCGATGACGCGGAAATTCACCGCGCCGTTGCGGCGGCTGGTGGCCGGCCATCGTTCGCCGTGTTGTCGCCCGGCGCGCCGCGCGCGACGCCGTCGCAGAAGGAGGCAGCGGCACTCGGTTTCAAGATCGGTACCTATCCGACCGGCATGCTGTCGCCGGCGACAGCGGGGATGAAGGCGGGCCTCGCCGCGCTGGTCGCGGGCGATGCAGAGGCGAAGAGCGCCCTGCCGCCGCCGGAACTCCGCGCGACGCTCGGCTACGCGGATTACGATGCCGCGGCGAAGCCCTTCATCGTGCCGTCGTGAACGCGTGCGAGGGTGAAGGCCGTTCCGCGTCGCGGGCGGCCCGTTCGCATTGACCGGTCTTGCTTGCGGGCTATAGGTGAGTGTGATTTGGTAGCGTTACCAGGAGCGTTAAGACTCAAAAAACATACGTCGTGGGAGGAAGGCATGCCGATCAGTCGCCGCCAGGTTTTGGCCGGATCCGCCGTCAGCGCCGCCGCGCTGGCTTCGGGTTTCCCTGCACCCGCCATCGCACAGAACGAGCCGATCAAGATCGGCTATCTGCCGGCGCTGACCGGCCCCAGCTCCTCGACCGGCATCGGCATCAACCGCGGCACACAGCTCGCGGTCGAGCTGATCAACAAGGAAGGCGGCATCAAGGGCCGCAAGATCGAGCTGATCAGCCGCGACACGCAGAGCGACCCAACCAAGGCAGTCAATGCCGTGGCCGAGCTGACGCAGCGCGCCAAGGTCAGCATGATCTTCGGCCCGCTCAACTCCGGCGAGGCGCTGGCGGCAACGCCGCTGATCGCGCGCGACAAGGTGCCGATGCTGCACCCGTGCTGGGTCGACGAGCTGATCGACGTCAAGAAGTACCCGATGGCCTTTCGCATCGCGCCGACCAATACCCAGGTCGGTGCCGGCGCCAACTATTACGTCGTCGACGTGCTGAAGCTGAAGAAGGCGGCGGTGATCAGCGACACCACCGGCTACGGCACCGCCTCGGTCAACACCTACGTGCCGATGCTCAAGGCCAAGGGCGCCGAGGTCGTCTATCAGAACCATATCGATGCGGCGAACCCCGACCTCAAGCCCGAGATGCTGCGCATGCAGGCCGCCGGCGCGCAGGCGATCATGCCGTGGAGCGTCAATGCCGGCTTCCTGTCGCGCATCTGCAACACCCGCGGCGCCATGGGCTGGGACGTGCCGATCGTCGGCCAGACCACGCTCGGCTCCGGCCAGACCAAGGCCCTGCTCGAGAAGCCCGAGTACTGGAACAAGGTCTACTCGAACAACTTCCGGCAAGTCTGCTACGCCAACGGCAAGCTGCCGCCGCGCGCCCAGGAGTTCGTCGATCGCCTGAAGGCGGCCAAGATCGAATTCGGCGACACGCTGCTCTGGTGGGTGGCGTTGGGCTGGGACGGCGGCATGATGATGGCCGACATCCTCAAGAACGCCGGCACCAAGAACGATGACATCGTGGCTTACATGAACAAGGTCAAGAACTGGCCGGGCATCTACGGCACGGTCACCTGGACGGCCGAGCAGCACAACGGCTTCCCCGACTCGGAAGTCGTGATGTGCGAAGTCAACTCGCTCAAGGACGGCGCCTTCAACCTCGCACCGGGATACAGCACCTAAGCCATGTTCGCATCGATCGTCTCCTACGGGCTTGCGGTAGGAGCGGTCTACGCACTGATCGGCATCACGTACAACGTGATGTTCTCCGCGTCGCGTGTGTTCAGCTTCACCGCTGGCATGCTGGGAATGCTGGGCGGTGTGCTGGGCGCGCTCTTCATCAACAAGTTGGGCATGAACGCCGTGTTGGCGTTCGTGCTGGTGCTGGCGGCCGGCGCGGTGCTCGGCCTCGTCACCGAGATCCTGACCGTGCGGCCGGTGCTGAAGAGCATCGAGCAGCACCTCTACGTGCTGTCGACGCTCGCCTTCGCGCTGATGGTGCAGCAAGTCACGGCCATCGAATACAACACCGAGCCGCAGCCGTTTCCGGTGCTCTTCCCGATCGATCCCAACTCGTGGCTGGGCATCGTCGACCAGAAATTCTGGCTGCCGGTGCTCGCCTGCATCGTCACCATTCTGGGCCTCGAGTTTCTCTATCGCCGCACCCTGATCGGCCGCGCATTCCTCGCCATCGCGGAAGATAGTTACGCTGCACGCGCCTTGGGCCTGCCCGAGACGCGGCTGCGCATGGCGAGCTACGCCATCGCCGGTGTCATCGGGGCGCTGGCGGGCTTCACCGGCGCGCAGATGCTGCTCGCCTTCATCGGAAACCAGGCGATCCTGAACTTCTACGGCTTCGTGCCGGTAGCGCTGGGCGGCATGGGCTCCAACCGCGGCGCTGTCATCGGCGGCATCGCGCTCGGCCTGTTCCAGCAGGCGGCCAACTTCCTGGTCGGCGGCATCTTCGCCTCGGTCGCGGTGTTCGCGGTCTTCATCGTCGTGTTGCTGCTCAGGCCCGAGGGCCTGGCGGGCGCGTCGGCGGCCAGACGGGTATGAGGCCGCGCGCATGACGGACGCCGCGTCTCCGATATCGACGGCCAAGGCGCCTGCCGGATGGCTCGGCAGGCTCGAAGGCAGCTGGTCGTGGATCGCCCTCGGGCTGGTCGGCCTGCTGCTGCCGTTGCTCGACGATTCCTACTTCGGCGTCATCGCCCAGCGCGCCTACATCTACTGGGTCCTGGGCGCCGGGCTGAACCTGGTGGTGGGCTACGCCGGCCAGATCGCCATCGGCTGGGTGGCGATGCTGACACTCGGCGCCTACACGACGGCGGCGCTGGCCGCTGGCCGGGTCGGCGGCGTGGAATGGCATCCCTATCTCGCGCTGATCGCCGGCGGCGCGATGGGCGCGGTATTCGGCGTGATCGTGGGATTGCCGGCGCTCAGGCTGCGCACCTTCTACTTCGCCATGACGACGCTCGGCTTCGCCACCATCGTCACGCAGGTGGCGCTCGCCTGGAAGGACGTCACCGGCGGCGGCGTCGGCACGCCCGGACCGGTGTTCCCCTGGCCGTTCGAGCCGGGCTGGGGCTTCTACTATTTCTGCTTCATCCTGGCGGCGCTCGCGACCTGGATCACCGCCAATATCGGGTCGAGCCGCTACGGCCGGGCGCTGGTCGCGATCCGCGACGCCGAGGTCGCGGCCGAGGCCTCGGGCATCGCCAAGCCGAAGCTCCTGATCCTGGTTTTCCTGCTCGCGGGCGGGCTGGGCGGTATCGCGGGCGGGCTGTTCTCCTCGCTGCAGTCCTACATCACGCCCGATGCCTTCACCTTCGAGATGTCGGTGCTGTTCTTTATCGGCATCCTGATCGGCGGGCGCGGCTCGATCCTGGGACCCGCGCTGGGCACCATCATCTTGACGGCGCTGCCCGAGTTCGCCGCCCCACTGGTGCAGTGGTCGACCTTCCTCTACGCCGCCCTCCTGCTGGTGATAGTGCTGGTGATCCCGGGCGGCATCGCCGACCTGCTCGACTACAAGAACCGCCGGCCGCTGACGCAGCACCGCGAGATCGTGCCGCGGCCAGAACTGCTCGCCCATGTGCTGGGCGCCAAGGCTGGGCCGAACGCCATCGCGCTGACGGATATCGCGCTTCATTTCGGCGGCGTGCGCGCCATCGACGGCCTCTCCCTCGATATCCGCTCGGGCGAGGTCCATGGCCTGATCGGGCCCAATGGCAGCGGCAAGACCACGAC
>CAMDOT010000270.1 GCA_945903635.1 Rhizobium sp. Q54
ATGATTGATTTTACTTGAATTCGAGATATCCTCGGGAGGGATGGCCCCTCTAGAGAACGGCAGCTTCCAGCAATCGGTCTGGGATGGCGAAGCCCGCCGGCCGATCGATTCTCTCATGCGGGCGCTGCTCTACATCGTCCAGCAGGTCGGGCGGCCCGTCAGCGAAGCAGACATCCGGCGGCTGGCGGCAATTCCGGCATCGGGCCTCGACGAGACCGCCTTCCTCACCGCCGGCCGGCGACTGGGACTTGAGAGCTATGCCGTCGATCTTGCCGGCCAGCGGCTGGACGAGTTGCCGATGCCCTTCGTCGTGGTCGGCGCGGCCAACCGCCTCGCCCATGTTGTCGTGGCCGTTGCGGGTGGCCAATGGACCGTGCTCGACGTCGTCGAAGGGCGCATCTGGCATCTGGCAAGCGATGAAGTAACGGCGCTCGGCATTCGGGCTCTGGTGATGCGCGAGGCGGCCGCCCACGAGCGGCGCCAGGAATGGTACACGCCGCTGTGGATCCGTATCCGGCCAGTCGTGCTGAAGCTTGCCGCGACGTCGTTCCTCATCAACGTCCTCGGCCTCGCCACGCCGCTCTTCATGATGGTGGTGTTCAACAGGGTGGTCGGACGCGACGGCCGAGCCGACGGGACCGACGGCGCCGCGATCATGTTCATGCTCTGCATCGGCATGCTGGCAGCCTATGCGCTCGACTTCGCGCTTCGCGTGGCGCGCGGCTGGATGTCGGCCCGGGCCGGCGCCCGGCTCGACACGCTGATGAGCGGCGAGGTGCTGCATCACCTGATGCAGCTTCCCTATCGCCACTTCGAGCGCACGCCGTCCGGCGTCATCGCCGAACGCCTGCGCCAGCTCGACGTGCTGCGCGGCTTCTTCACCGGCCAGATGCCGGTCCTGGCCATCGATATCGCCTTCGTCGTGCTCTTCCTCGGCGCCACCTTCGCCCTCAGCGGCACGCTGGGCATGGTCACGGCGCTCGCGATCCCGGTGGTGATCGGCGTGTCGCTGGCCACCCATCGCACCCAGCGCCGGCTTGCCGAGGAAAGCTTCCAGGCCCTGTCGGCCAAGAGTTCGACATTGACCGAGACGGTCGCCAACGCCGCCACCATCAAGGCGCTCGGGCTCGAGGCTGAGATCGAAAAGCGCTGGCAGGCGCGGGTCGAACAATCCGCCTGGACCAGCTTTCGCGCCAACAACCTGGCCAACATCGCCTCGAGCGCCTCGGGTGCCCTGCAGCTCCTGGCATTGCTGGCGATCGTCGCCATTGGCGTCCATGAGATCCTCGATCATCGCCTGACCGTGGGCGCGCTGATCGCCGTCAACATGCTGGCGTCGCGGGCCTTGCAGCCGATGCGCCAGCTCGTGGCGGCCTGGCATCAATTGCAGGCGGTCGCGGCCGCCTTCCGGCGCGTCGACGGATTGATGCGCGAAGCGGTCGAGACTCCCGCCAGCACGCTGACGCCGATGCCGCCGCTCGCGGGCAACGTCACCTTCGAGCGCGTCACCTATCGTGGCTCCGATCACATGCCGGCGATCCTGCAGGATGCCGACCTCGACATCGCCGCCGGCGAGATCCTGGGAATCGTGGGCCCCTCGGGCTCGGGCAAGACCACGATCGCCAATCTCATCCAGGGATTGGCGAGCCCCACGGCGGGGCGGGTGATGGTCGACGGCACCGACATCTCGCACATCTCGCCGGCGCAGCTTCGCAGCCAGATCGGTTGCGTGCCCCAGGAGCTGCAGCTCTTCACCGGCTCGGTGCGGGAAAACATCGCCATGGGCGTCACCAACAAGGATCCCGGCCGCGTCGTGGCGGTGGCCAAGTTCGTCGGCGCCCATGATTTCATCCAGCGCCTGCCGCAAGGCTACAACACCGTGCTGGGTGAACGCGGGCAGGGGCTGTCGATGGGCCAGCGGCAGCTCGTCTGCATCGCCCGTGCCCTGATCCGCAATCCGCGCATCCTCATTCTCGACGAGGCGACCAGCGCCCTCGACCCGGCCACGGAAGAGCAGCTGCTGCGCCAGCTCAAGGCCAACACGCGCGGCCGCACCGTCATCATGATCACCCACCGCCTGGCGCCGCTCGCCATTGCCGACCGGGTGGCGCTGGTGATGGAGGGACGCGTCGAGCGTGTCGGCCCGCCGACCGAGATCATGGCCTATGCCCGCATCCGCATGGCCGAGGCGAGCCGCGGCCGGACCGCGCCTGGCGCGACGACAGCAGGCACCGTGGCCCGCGCGATGATCGCCTAGGCAGTGATCGTCCCGACTCGGGTCGTCGTTAGACCATGTCGCCGAAGTCAGGGTCCTCGATGCGGGCCAGCCGTTCGGAGGCCAGCCGCGCACAGTCGACCAACAGCGCCTTGCGGCGGGCGGCGGCGACCGGCCGACGCGGCGAATGGCGCAGGATCTCGCCGCCGTAGGCGTCGGCCACGATCAGGCCGATCTCGTCGGGGATGAGCATTTGCGGAAAGTCGACGGGGACGGCGACGTAGAGCTGGTCGCACCAGTCGAGATAGTCCGGCCACTTGCCGTCGACGCGCCAGTCCTCGATCGACGATTTCACCTCGACGATGACGAGCTCGCCGCCGCGGCCTACGGCAAAGATGTCGGCGCGCCGGCCGTCGGGCAGCGGCAGCTCGAGCAGCACCGAATGGCCCGCCTGGCGCATCAGCCGGCAGGCGCCGCGGCAGACGGCGATGGTGACCTCGGGGCGTGCCTGACGTGCTGTGGGCTGCATGTCCATGGGGCGGCATCATATATGCTGGTGGGGATATGCTAGTGGGGAGATGATGCCCATTCGAGATCTTGCGGCCCTGGAGGCCTGCGTCCGGCGCGACCTGGCGCTGATCTCCTATCCCGAACTGCGTTGGCTGCAGCCCGTCGCCGGCCCGGACGGCGAGAAGGTGGTCGACGTGCTGATCGTGGGCGGCGGCCAGGGCGGCCAGGCGCTGTCGTTCAAGCTCAAGCTCGAGCGCATCGACAATCATCTCGTGATCGACCGCGGACCGGCCGGCACCGAGGGGCCATGGCGCACGTTCGGCCGCATGAAGACGCTCCGGACCTGGAAGACGGTGACCGGCCCCGACCTCGGCATTCCAAGCCTCACCTATCAAAGCTGGTTCGAGGCGCAGCATGGCGCCCCGGCCTTTGCGCGCCTGAACAAGATCGTGCGCGAGAGCTGGAGCGCGTACCTGCACTGGCTGCGGCGTGTCCTGGCGCTTCCGATCGAAGTCGGAACGGAGCTGCTTGGCATCGAACCGCAGGGCGCGCTGCTCAGCGTGCGCGTGAAAGACAGTGCGGGTGAACGGTCGATCCTGGCACGCCATGTCGTGCTCGCGCATGGCATCGAGGCGAGTGGGCGATGGACGATGCCGGCGTTCGTCGAGCGCCTGCCGCCCGGCATGCGCGCCCATGCCGCCGACACCATCGACTTCGCGGCCCTCGCCGGCCGCCGCGTCGCGGTACTCGGGGCCGGCGCCTCGGCCTTCGACAATGCCGCGACGGCGCTCGAGGCAGGCGCGGAAGTCCATCTGTTCTGCCGCCGGCCCGAACTGCAGCGGGTTCAACCGTACAAGTGGCTGTCGTTCCCGGCATTCTTCCGGCACTTCGGCGATCTCGACGATGCGACGCGCTGGAAGTTCATGAATCACATCCTGTCGTTGCGCGAAGCCCTGCCCGTCGAAACCTGGGACCGCGTGACCTCGCAGGCTGCGTTTCATCTGCATACCGGCGCGCCGTGGCTCGATGCGCGCGGCGATGGCGCCGTCGCCGTCGTGACGACGCCCGACGGCGAGCATCGCTTCGATTTCCTGATCTGCGGCACCGGGTTCGACGTCGACCTCGGTCTGCGGCCGGAGTTGGCTGCCATCGCACCGCATGTGCGGACCTGGGGCGACGCCTACGCGCCGCCGGCGGGACAGCGCAATGCACGACTGGAACGCTATCCCTATCTCGGGCCGGGCTTCGAACTGCAGGAGCGGACACCGGGCGCCGCGCCGTGGCTCGGTCGGATCCGGCTGTTCAATTTCGGTTCGACGTTGAGTTTCGGCCCCAGCGGCTCATCGATAAACGGCATGAAGTTCGCCGTGCCGCGGCTGGTCGAGGGACTGACACGCGACCTGTTCTGCGCCGAGATCGATCGGCTGTGGCAGGGGCTCACCGCCTACGACACGCCTGAATTCCCGACACGCTTCGCGCGCGATCGCCAGAGTCCGATCGTCAGGGCTTCGGCGGATTGAGGCGCGGGGGCGCCGGATCGACCGGCAGCTCCGGCGTCGGCACGAATTTCTGGGCCAGGTTCTCGGCGCGTTTGCGGTCGCGGTCCGGGAGCTGCTCGACGGCCTTCTCCCGGATCGTGCGCGACTCGGGATGGCCACCGCGTTCGGCCAGGAGCAGCCATTTGTAGCCTTCGACCGGGTCCGCCGCGCCGCCGGCACCGTTGACCAGCATGATGCCGCAGGCATTCTGGGCCTCCGTCTGTCCCTGCTGCGCGGCCCGGCGGTACCAGAGCTGGGCCTGCGGCAGATCGCGCGCAACGCCGGCACCGGCATAGTAGGCGTTGGCAAGCTTGAACTGGGCCGATGGCACGCCGGCCTGCGCGGCGACTTGCAGCCAGGTGATCACCGATTGCAGGGCCTTCTCGTTCATTGCCTTGTCGCGCGAGGCGGGTGTCCGTGCCGCCATGTCTGCCAGCGCGAGGGCCGCCTCGGGTACTCCGTTTTGCTGCGCATGTATCAGCCAGCGATGGGCGGCGACGACGTCGCGCTTGACGCCGGCGCCGTCGGCCAGGGCCATGCCGTAGCGCAGCGCAGCCAGCGGATGGCCCTTCTCGGCCGCCTGCCGATAGAGGTTGGCGGCGCGGACGGCGTCGGCGCCAGCCGGGCCCATGCTCTCTTCCATGGCGCGACCCAGGACGTAAAGCGCGTAGGGATCGCCGTTGACCGCCGCCTTCTCGAGCCAGGCGCGCGCCTGGATGAGGTCACGGGGCACGCCCTGGCCGCGCAGGTAGAGCGTTCCGAGGTTGAGCTGGGCGCGTTGGTGGCCCTTTTCCGCGGCCCGCGAGAACAGTTCGACGGCCCGCGCTTCATTGCGCGGCGTACCGCCATCGCCCTGGGCGAAGACCAGTGCCAGCCGGTGTGCGCCCTCGGCCGAACCGGCGTCGGCGGATTGCTGGATCAGCCGCAGGCCCTCGCGCTGGAGGCCCCGCTCGAGCAGGATCGCCCCCAGCCAGGCAGCGGCATCGGCATTGGCCGGTGCCAGCGCCCGCAGAGACGATTCAGCGGCGGGAAGATCGCCGGCCCGGTATGCAGTCACCGCTGCGCGCAAGGCGGGCGAGACGTCGCCTGCATCGTTCGATTGGGCGTGCGCGACAGTCGCGGCGAGCAGTGCCGCGAACGGCACGACTCGCCTCGCGATCATTTGCTCTTGAAAGTGTAGGCCAGCGCCGCGGCCTTGGCCTTGGTGGCTTCATCCGGACTGAGGTCGCGTGCCGCCTGCTCGAGCGCGAAGTTGGCGTTGGGCACGTTCCAGCGCTCGGCGATGGCGACCCACTTGTAGGCCTCACTGGCGCTTTTCGGCACGCCATTGCCTTCCGCATACGCGCCGGCCAGCGGGAGCATCGCCGGCAGGTAGCCGCGCTCGGCGGCATCCAGCAGCAGAGGCGCTGCCTTGTTGACGTCGAACAACTTCGATTCGGCGCTGCCGTAGATATAGAAGCCGAGGAGGAACTGGGCGCGCGGATCGCGCTCCTTGGCGAGGGGCTGAAGCTCCTTCTCGGCCACCGCCATGTCTCCACCCTGCAACGCCTTGAGGCCCTCCTCGAAGCCGGCGAAGGCGGGTTGCGCCATGAACGCCAGCGTCACGACGGCGGCGGGCATGCAGAGCAGGGATCGGAGGGAACGAACGTATCGCACGGGCGAGGACTCCCAATAACGGCCGCTGTATTGGGCAGCCAATACGGTGGACCAATACGGTGGAAAGGCGGTCCGTCTAGCATGGAATTGGGGCTGAAACACGAAGCGAGGCGGCTCGACGATGTGTGGCAATCCTCCGAGATATCGTTTTGCACGTTCGGACCGCGACGAGGTCGTGGGAGTATCGATCGTGTCGGGTGAAGTGTGATCTGCGCTCGAACCGTTTAGGCGTCGCCATCTCGTCAATTCGGCGCAAGGCCTTGATTTTTGCCGAGTAACGCATTGATATAAAATGATAATTCAGGAAAGAACCCCCCTGTGGCAGCGCAAATAGAATGACCTTTTCCGACTATCTTGTGCTCGCAACATGCACAAATTATTGAGGATTGGCATGCATGGTCTGGATCAGATATGCAGTTTTGCAGATGACACAGGCTAGGATCGTTTGTTACGCTAATTGCATTAGAGATCGTCAGTCAGACGTCGAAATTCATTTCTGAAAGGTATTTGATCCCAGTTTGGCAACGCTCCATCGCAGAGTTGCCCGTCCCACCAAGTTTCATATAGCCCGCCGGCGGCCCCCAAGCCGCCTTCGTCGAAGTCCCCTTCCCACACACCCCAAGACTTCGACATCTGACCCAGGCGGGCTTGTAAGGAAGGCCGGTCGTTCCCCAAGCGGCCGGCCTTTCGTATTTTCTAAGCGCCGTATTTTCTAAGCGCAGTGTCCGCGACCGACCGCGTCTGCAAGCCCCCACGTGAAGCCGAGAATGCCTCTCATTCTGGTCGGTAGGGCATGGCTGTTGCTTATCCAGATCGGCGTTAGACTTACCAAAAACGCCTATCTTGGAAAAAAAACACAGCAAAATCAGGCTTGATGTTTGTCGTGATATGCATTTTTGCAAGTTACATTCGAATAGTGTCCTGTTAGGATCGAGGCATTAACGAAATTCCTATTATATTGGTTTGTCATGAAAATTATCGGTTTCCCCATCGACGTTTCACGTTCGCAGGATGGTCGCATTGTACGCGGTCTGCGAACCCGTCAGTCCCTGATCCAGTCGACCCTGGATCTCATCCAGGCGGGCGATGTCGAGCCGACCTCGGCGGCCATCGCAACCATTGCCGGGGTGTCCAGCCGGGCGCTCTTCCAGCACTTCACCAGTCTCACCGATCTTTATGCCGCGGCCTTCGACCTGGCCGTCAGCCGGGCGTTTGCCGCCAACAGTCCCGTGGACGCCGCGGCGCCGCTCTCCAACCGTATCGACCTGCTGGTGTCCGATCGTGCCCAGCTCTTCGAGGAGTGGTTGCCGGTATGGCATTTTGCCGAGCGCGTCCGGAGCGTAGCGCCGGCTGTCGGCCTGGGCGTGACCCAATTGAGCTGCCCCCGGATTTTTTGGACACCGATTTGTCCAACCGGAGGCATTCATGATGAAGTCGAGCATGAACCAAATCGAAACCAACGATGTGAATGATGATCCTGAGGTCAGCAGGGTCGAGCGCAGTTCGTCCAGGCAGTCTCCT
>CAMDOT010000271.1 GCA_945903635.1 Rhizobium sp. Q54
TAGAACGAGGCGCCGACCCAGGCGATGCCCACGATCATGTGGGCCCAGCGCAGCACGAGATTCAGCCACTCGACGAGGAAGGCGACGTCCATATTCTCTCGTACCGCCTTGCCGGGCAGGGCCTCAAGACTGTAAATCGCCCCCGCAAATGATTTTGGGCGTGAGGAAAACGGTAATGACGGCTTTGGAGCTTCCGGCGGGCGTGATCATCGATGGCGAAATCAAGCCGGGCTACGAAAAGGTGCTCACCAAAGAGGCAATTGAGTTCATCGCCGACCTGCAACGCCGTTTCAACGGCCGCCGCGAGGAGCTGCTGGCCGCCCGCGCCGAGCGCCAGAAGCGGCTGGATGCCGGCGAGAAGCCCGATTTCCTGCCGGAGACGGCCCATATCCGGGAGAGCGACTGGACCGTGGCGCCGCTGCCCCAGGACATCCTCGACCGCCGGGTCGAGATCACTGGGCCGGTCGACCGCAAGATGATCATCAATGCGCTCAACTGCGGCGCCAACGTCTTCATGGCCGACTTCGAGGACGCCTCGACGCCGACCTGGGACAACATGATCGAGGGCCAATTCAACCTGGCTGCCGCCGTCCACGGCGACATCGACTACCTCGATCCCAACAACGGCCGTACCTACACGCTGAACGACAAGACGGCGACGCTGTTCGTGCGGCCGCGCGGCTGGCACCTCCCCGAGAAGCATGTGACGGTCGACGGCCAGCCGATGTCGGGCTCGCTGTTCGATTTCGGCCTCTACTTCTTCCACAATGCCAAGGAAGCGCTCGATCGCGGCACCGGCCCTTATTTCTACCTGCCCAAGATCGAGAGCCATCTGGAAGCCCGGCTGTGGAACGACGTGTTTGTGGCGGCCCAGGAGGCGCTCGGCGTGCCGCAGAAGTCGATCAAGGCCACGGTGCTGATCGAGACCATCCTCGCCACCTACGAGATGGACGAGATCCTGTGGGAGCTCCGGGACCATTCGGCCGGACTCAACTGCGGCCGCTGGGATTACATCTTCAGCTTCATCAAGAAGTTCCGCGAGCAGGCATGGTCGGTGCTGCCCGACCGCGCCCAGGTCGGCATGACCGCGCATTTCCTGCGCAGTTATAGCCAGCTCCTGATAAAAACCTGTCATCGCCGCGAAGTGCATGCCATGGGCGGCATGGCGGCGCAGATCCCGATCAAGAACGATCCGGCGGCCAACGAGGAGGCCATGGGCCGCGTGCGCGCCGACAAGAAGCGCGAGGCGGCTGATGGCCATGACGGCACCTGGGTGGCCCATCCCGGCCTGGTCGAGATCGCTAGGGCTGAGTTCGACGCCATCATGAAGGAGCCCAACCAGATCGCGCGTAAGCGGCAGGACGTGCATGTGACCGCGGCCGACCTGATCGCGATGCCCGAGGGCACCAAGACCGAGGCGGGCCTCCGCCAAAACGTGGCGGTGGGCATTGGCTATGTCGAGGCGTGGCTGCGTGGCATCGGCTGCGTGCCGCTGTTCAACCTGATGGAGGACGCCGCCACCGCCGAGATCAGCCGCGCCCAGGTCTGGCAGTGGGTGCGCCACGCCCAGACGCTGAACGACGGTCGTCTCATCACCCGGGAGCTGGTGCGCGAGATCGTGCGCGAGGAACTCGACAAGGTGAAGGCCGAGATGGGCGACGAGGCCTATGCCAAGGGTCGCCACGAGGAGGCGGCGCAGCTCATGATCGACCTGGTCGAGCAGCCGCAGTTCTATGAGTTCCTGACGCTACCGGCCTACGACCGCATCATCGCCGACGAGAAGAAGGCGGCGTAGAGCTGCCTTCAGAAAAAAGGCCGCTCATGAGGATCGGCCTGAAACATTGGCCCGCTTGAGCTTGAGATCGATCCTCATGAGTCTCATGAGACCTCATCCCTCTGGCGGCCAGGGAAATAACTTCCTGAGTTTCGAATCGTAGCTGCCAAAAGTAACTTTCAGTTTCTTTTCTGGCTTTAAGCCAAGGCTTCGCCAAAGTGCTGGTGTCATCGAAGTCCATTTTGGGTCCGCGAATTCATCGGCTGATGGCGAAGTCTCAAAGGTGACGAGATTCCACTCGTCTCCTTCGTAGATGTCATAGTGCTCAAGCCAAACGAGTTTTTCTGGCGGAATCGAGAATTGACGACAAACTTGATCGTAAATGTATTCAGCGTTGTTTGTGATACTGATGCCTGGATTTCCTGCCACCTGAATGCAGGCGATCACTATCCGCCCATCGGGAAGATCGATGCGCTCGATAAGGCAAACGCCGTCGAAGCGATTGCTTGATTTATAAGCGAAGAGAGAAGGTTGATTTACCTCAAGCCAAAGTGGGTGTTGCCATGGAGTCCGAATATATTCCCGAGTGCTTAAGATTTGCGATGGTTGTTCAGAAGGTTCAATCGTACTCTCGGCCGATTGAAATTCAAAGACACGCTGGGCTCGCGCATTGATTTCTTCCAACGTGATTCCGTTATGAGCATATAAGCGGTCTCGATAGCGTCGAACTTCTCGTTCTGTATATCCTTTCGTCTGGCTATGGCGGCTGTCGTACAAGTCATGATGCTCAAGACATAGCCATACGAGATTATCAAAGCCCGCATCGGCTGGGTTTTGGTTCAGATGCGCGATCTGGCCTCTCCGCTCACCGTGGACCGCGTCAATATAGAGGCACAGGCAGCATCGGCGTCGCGATGCAAACAAGACATCTGTTTCCACAGATACGGGAATATTTGCGCGTTGCTGCTTTGTCATCGGCTAGGGTTCTAGCCTCTCCAGTTCTTAGAACAGTCCGACGATCTTGCCGTCGGCCGCCACGTCGATGCTGTTGGCAGCCGGTGTCTTGGGCAGGCCGGGCATGGTCATGATGTCGCCGCAGACCGCGACCACGAAACCGGCACCGGCCGAGAGCCTCACTTCGCGCACCGTCACGATGTGATCGCTGGGCGCACCCTTGGCGTCGGGGTTGGTCGAGAAGCTGTACTGCGTCTTGGCGATGCAGACCGGCACGTTGCCGAAGCCCATCGCCTCGAACGAGGCGAGCTGGTCGCGCACCGACTTGTCGGCGGCGATGTCCTTGGCGCGGTAGATCTCCTTGGCGATGGTGCGGATCTTTTCCAGGAGCGGCATGTCGTCGGGGTAGAGCAGCTTCATCTTGCTCTTGCCCTCGTCGATCACCTTCACTACCGCGCGCGCCACATCGGCGGCGCCCTTGCCGCCCTCGGCCCAATGATCGGCCATCACCGCCTCGACGCCGAGCTTGGCGCAGGCCGACTCCACCAGGGCGATCTCGGCATCGGTGTCGGCGCTGAAGCGGTTGATCGAGACCACGGGCACCAGGCCGAACTTTTTGACGTTCTCGACATGGCGCTGCAGGTTGGCCATGCCGGCTTCCAGCGCCTTCAGGTTCTCGGTTTTTAGGTCTTCCTTCTTGACCCCGCCGTGCATTTTCAGGGCGCGGATCGTGGCCACCAGCACCACGGCGTCCGGCATCAGGCCGGTCTTGCGGCACTTGATGTCGATGAACTTCTCGCCACCCAGGTCGGCGCCGAAACCCGCCTCGGTGACCACGTAGTCGGCCAGCTTGAGTGCCGTGGTCGTGGCCAGCACCGAGTTGCAGCCGTGCGCGATGTTGGCGAAGGGACCGCCATGGATGAAAGCCGGCGTGCCCTCCAGCGTCTGCACCAGGTTGGGCGACAGCGCATCCTTCAACAGAACGGTCATCGACCCATGCGCCTTCAGTTCGGAGGCGCGGACGGGCTTACGCTCGCGGGTATAGGCCACGATGATATTGCCCAGCCGCGTCTTCAGGTCTTCCAGGTCTTTGGCGAGGCAGAAGATGGCCATCACTTCGGAGGCGACGGTGATGTCGAAGCCGTCCTGGCGTGGGAAGCCGTTGGCGACGCCGCCCAGCGACGAGACGATCTCGCGCAGGCTGCGGTCGTTCATGTCGACGACGCGGCGCCAGGCCACACGGCGCCCGTCGATGCCCAGCGCATTGCCCCAGTAGATGTGGTTGTCGATCAGGGCCGACAGGAGATTGTGGGCGGCGCCGATGGCGTGGAAGTCGCCGGTGAAGTGGAGGTTGATGTCCTCCATCGGAACGACCTGGGCGAAGCCGCCGCCGGCCGCGCCGCCCTTCATGCCGAAGCTCGGTCCGAGCGACGGCTCGCGCAGGCACAGCATCGCCTTCTTGCCGATATGGTTCAGCGCGTCGGTCAGACCCACCGTGGTCGTGGTCTTGCCTTCGCCGGCCGGCGTCGGCGAGATCGCCGAGACCAGAATCAGCTTGCCGTTGGGCTTGCTCTGCAGCGACTTGATGTAGTCCATCGAGACCTTGGCCTTGTAGTGGCCGTAGGGCTCGAGGTTTTCCGGCGCGATGCCCAGTTTCTCTTTCGCCAATTCCATGATCGGCCGCTTCTTGGCTTCCTGCGCGATCTGGATATCGGATTTCGGATTTGTGTGCTGCGTGCCGGCCATCGAACTGTTTCCTCTCTTTTTTGATTTCCTCCCCCGTCTTCGGGGGAGGTGCCCCGTCTTACGGGGCGGAGGGGTCATGACCCCTCCGTCGCCCCAAGAGGGCGCCACCTCCCCTTCGCGGAGTCCGCGAAGGGGAGGGGAATGAACTCAGGTGAATCGCATGCCGACGGCGAGCGAGGTGGCGGTCGCGAATTCGCCGGCGCCGACCTTCGGGCCGTCGGCGGGCTTCACGCGCAGTACCTTGATGCGGCCGTCGGCGCAGACGACCGTGAAGCTATTGGCGTCGATCTCGACGATCTCGCCCATCTTGCCGGCGATGCCCTTGGGATCGCGGGCGGGCAGGGGCTGGATGTCGAAGATCTGCAGGTTCTTGCCGTCGAGCGTCGACCAGGCGCCGGGCGCCGGGTTGCAGCCGCGGATCAGCGGATCGATCTGCCGCCACGACTTGCCCCAGTCGATGCGGGCGATGTCGGCCGTGGCGCGGCCTTCATAGGTGGCGAGCGCCTCGTCCTGTACGAGGCGCGGCGCTTTGCCGGCCTTCACCAGGTCGACCGATTCGAGCATCGCCTCGACGCCCATCGGGAACAGGCGATCGAAGTAGACCGTGCCCAGCGTGTCCTTGGGGCCGATCGGCGTCTTCTTCTGGAGAAGCACGGGGCCGGTATCGAGGCCGTTGTCGGGCCAGAAGATCGACAGGCCGGTTTCCTTTTCGCCCAGGATGATCGGCCAGTTGATGGCGCTGGCGCCGCGATAGGCCGGCAGCAGCGAGGGATGATACTGGATCGAGCCGTGCGTCGGGATGTTGAGGAATTCCTCGGGCACGAACAGGGTCACGAACGCCATGACCTGCAGGTCGGGCTTCAGTGCCTTGAACTCGTCCCAGACCTCGGGCTTGCGGTAGGAGGCCGGCTGGAAGACCGGCAGCTTGGCCGCGAGCGCCGCTTCCTTCAGCGGATCGGCCTTCGCGCCGGGCTTCTCCGGCGCGACATAGACGGCGACGACCTCGTCACCGCGCTTTAGCAATGCTTCCAGCACGGCCTTGCCGAAGGCCTGCTGGCCATGAACCACGATGCGCATGTTTTACTCCGCCGCCCGGGCTTGAGGAGCAGGGGCTTTAGGTTGTTCGCCGGTCGCACCCGAGGCCTTGATCTCGGCGATCTCGCGCGGCGTGAACTTCAGCACCTTCGACAGGATCTCGTCGGTGTGCTCGCCCAGCAGCGGGGAGCGCTTCACCTCGGTGATCGAGTCGGAGAGCTTGATCGGGTTGCCGACCGAGAGATACGGCCCGCGCTTGGGATGATCGACCTCGACGACGGTCCCGGTCGCACGCAGCGCCGGGTCCTCGGCGATCTCCTTCATCGACAGGATCGGGCCGACCGGGATGTCGAGCGCGTTGCACTCGTTCATGACCTCGAACTTGGTCTTGGTCATGGTCCACTGCTCGATCCGGCTGAAGATCTCCGTGAGCCGCGGCAGGCGGGCCGGCGGCTTGGCGTAGTCGGGATGGGTCTTCCAGTCGGGCTGGCCGATCAGGTCGCAGATCTTCTCCCACACCGGCGCCTGGGTGATGAAGTAGATGTAGGCGTTGGGATCGGTCTCCCAGCCCTTGCACTTCAGGATGACGCCGGGCTGGCCGCCGCCCGAATCGTTGCCGGCGCGCGGCGTGGCTTCGCCGAACGGGATGTTCTGGCCGAACTGCGTGTATTCCTTCAGCGGCCCGTGCGCGAGGCGCTGCTGGTCGCGCAGTTTTACGCGGCAAAGGTTCAGGACCCCATCCTGCATGGCGCACAGCACGTGCTGGCCGCGGCCCGTGCGGTTGCGCTGGTAGAGCGCGCTCACGATGCCGAGTGCCAGATGCAGGCCGGTGCCCGAATCGCCGATCTGCGCACCGGTGACCAGCGGCGGGCCGTCGAGGAAGCCCGTGGTCGAGGCCGAGCCGCCGGCGCATTGCGCCACGTTCTCGTAGACCTTGCAGTCCTCATAGGCGCCGGGACCGAAGCCCTTCACCGAGGCCGCGATCATGCGCGGGTTCCAGGAGTGGATGCGCTCCCAGGTGAGGCCCATGCGATCGAGCGCGCCCGGCGCGAAATTCTCGACCAGCACGTCGCAGGTCTTCACCAGGCGCTCGAGCACCCGCATGCCTTCCTTGCTCTTGGAGTCGAGCGTGATCGAGCGCTTGTTGTGGTTGAGCATGGTGAAATAGAGGCTGTCGGCGCCCGGCACGTCGACCAGCTGGCCGCGCGTGATGTCGCCCTGGCCCGGCCGCTCGACCTTGATCACGTCGGCGCCGAACCACGCCAGCAGCTGCGTGCAGGTCGGGCCGGACTGGACGTGGGTGAAGTCGAGGATCTTCACGCCGTCGAGCGCCTTGCCATCCTTGCCCCAGGGCTTGGAGGATACCTTGGGCATCTTGGCGATGAGCTTGAGCGCCTGCTTCTTGCCGGACTTCGCCTTATCCTTCGCCTTTACCTTATCCTTCGCCTTTACCTTGTCCTTGGCTTTTGCCTTGTCCTTCTTCGCCTTCTTCTTGGCCATGGTCGTCCCCTACTTCTTCTTGAGCTTGCTTTGCGGATTGAGATTGCCGATGCGGCCGCTCTCGCTGCCGGCGGCCGGATCGATCGCGGCGTTGATGAGCGTGGGCTTGCCGGAGTCCATCGCCGCATTGACGGCGCGCTTCAGCTCATCGGGTGTCGTGGCGTGGACGCCGACACCGCCGAAGGCTTCCATCATCCTGTCGTAGCGCGAGCCTTTGACGAACACGGTGGGCGCGGGATCGCTGCCGGCCTGGTTGACGTCGGTGCCGCGATAGATGCCGTCATTGTTGAAGATGACGATGCAGACCGGGAGGTTGTAGCGGCAGATCGTTTCGACCTCCATGCCGGAGAAGCCGAAGGCTGAGTCGCCCTCGATCGCCAGCACCGGCTTGCCGGTC
>CAMDOT010000272.1 GCA_945903635.1 Rhizobium sp. Q54
ATCTCGGCCAGCGTCGAATAATAGTGCTCGACGTTCTTGAGGCGGTTGGCGAGCGAGGTGAAGCGCGCATCCTGGGCGAGTTCGGGCCGGCCGATCAGGCCGCAGAATTCCTTCCAGTGCCCGTCGGTGTAGGGCAGCAGCGCGAAGTAACCGTCCTTCGACGGATAGGGCCGCCGCTCCTTGTTGAGCACGCGCTTGTAGCCGGCCGTCTCCAGCGCCGGCCGGAAGGTCTCGCCGTAGAGATGCTCGACCATGACGAACGAGACCAGCGTCTCGAACATCGGCACTTCGACCGATTGTCCCAGTCCCGTCTTCTCGCGCGCATAGAGGGCGGCGAGCAAGGCCGAGACGACACCGTTGGAACTCGTCTTGTCCGCCACAATCGTCGGCAGGAAACGCGGCTGGCCGGCCACGACGCTCTGCAAAGAGGCGAGACCGGAGCCCGCCTGGATGATGTCGTCGTAGGCGGCTTTCGGGCCCATCGGACCGGCGGCGCGATAGCCGTAGGTGGCGAGATAGACCAGGCGCGGATTGATCGCCTCGAACTTCTCGTACTCCACGCCCAGGCGCCGGGCAGGATCGGGCCGGTAGTTGTGCATCAGAACGTCGGCGGTTTCGGCCAGCTTGAACAGCGCCTTGCGGCCGGAGTCCTGCTTCAGGTCGAGCACGATCGAGCGCTTGGAGCGGTTGCAGCCGAGATAGAAGGCAGCCATGCCGGGATTGCGGCCCGGTCCGAGCTGGCGCGTCGTGTCGCCCTCGGGCGGCTCAATCTTGATCACGTCGGCGCCGAGATCGCCCAACTGCTGCGCAGCCCACGGTCCCAGTACCACCGTCGTGCAATCGAGAATCCTGACGCCGGCCAACGGACCCGCCATCGCTGCTTCCTCCTCTGCTTTCCTTCCGACTACCACAGCTTGGTCACAGGCGGCGGCGAAACTTAACGCCAATATGGAGGTTACCAACCCAGCGGTGTTTTGGGGTTGATGGAGGTTGCGATGCGCGATGACCTGAACAAGATCCTGAGTGGATTGAATGGGCTGGGCATTCTCGCGGCCTTGGTGGCCGGCGTCGCCGTCCTGGGCGCAGCGGCCAGCGCAGAGGCGGGCGAAGGCCACGGCAAGAAGCATCGCCACTACTACTACGCTCCCGGCTACGCCGCGGTCCCGCCGGGACATGTCCACTACTACGCGCCTGCGCCCGTCTACTATGCGCCGCGGCCGGTGGTCGTCTATCCCGCTCCGGTGATGTATGCGCCGGCGTACCCGGTCTACGGCTCGCCCGGTGGCAGCGTGAACCTCGGCATCAGCCTGCCGTTGCGCTAGGCAGTATCTCTGGAACGACCCAGTCCTCGCGGTTGACGCGCGCCCCCAAATCGGGGAAGTTCGCGCCAACATGCTGCGACTGACGACGCTTCGACTTATCGGCTGATCCGCCGCCCCACACCCGGGGCCCTGCGGGTCGCGTTGTCGTCCGTCTCCCTACCTTCACAAGTCGCCGCCAGCCCAGTTCCATCGCAGTAGATCGCCAGAGCCTTTTTGGCCGGCAGCGGCGCGAGGAGTTCAAATGTCCGTCCAGAAGCCGATGATGCCGTCCGCGGCCGAGAAGTACGTTCCGTTCAAGCCGATCGACATCAAGGACCGCAAGTGGCCCGGCGTCGTCATCACCAAACCGCCGATCTGGTGCGCGGTCGACCTGCGCGACGGCAACCAGGCGCTGATCGAGCCGATGGATTCGGACCGCAAGACGCGAATGTTCAAGCTCCTCGTCCAGATGGGCTTCAAGGAGATCGAGGTCGGCTTCCCGGCGGCGTCGGAGACCGATTTCGAGTTCGTCCGCGAACTGATCGAGCAGAAGATGATCCCCGACGACGTCACCATCCAGGTGCTGACGCAAAGCCGGCCCGAGCTGATCGAGCGCACCTTCGAGGCCTGCCGCGGCGCCAAGCGCGCCATCGTCCATCTCTACAACTCGACCTCGACGCTGCAGCGACGCGTGGTGTTCGGCCAGGACACCGCCGGCATCATCGACATCGCCGTGTCGGGCGCCAAGCTGGTGAAGCAGCTGGCCGACGCCGATCCCGCGACCGACTGGGTGTTCGAGTATTCGCCGGAGAGTTTTACCGGCACCGAGCTCGAGTTCGCGCGCGATATCTGCGCTGCCGTTGGTGACGTCTATAAGCCGACGCCCGGGAAGAAGATGATCATCAACCTGCCAGCGACCGTCGAGATGGCTTCGGCCAACATCTACGCCGACCAGATCGAATGGTGCCACCGCAACTTCAAGTACCGCGATTCGATGATCCTGAGCCTGCATCCGCACAACGACCGAGGCACCGGCGTGGCGGCGGCGGAACTCGGTTACATGGCTGGCGCCGATCGCATAGAAGGCTGCCTGTTCGGCAACGGCGAGCGCACCGGCAACGTCGATCTCGTGACGCTGGGCTTGAACATGTTCACCCAGGGCGTCGATCCCGAGATCGATTTCTCGAACATCAACGAGATCCGCCAGACGGTCGAATACTGCAACCAGTTGCCCGTCCATCCCCGCCATCCCTACGGCGGCGACCTGGTGTTCACCGCCTTCTCGGGCTCGCACCAGGATGCGATCAACAAGGGCTTCAAGGCGCTGCAGTCCTCGAACAGCAAGGTCTGGGAGGTTCCCTACCTGCCGATCGATCCGGCCGATCTCGGCCGCAGCTACGAGGCGATCATCAGGATCAACAGCCAGTCGGGCAAAGGCGGCATCGCCTACATCCTGAAGAGCGACTACGGCATCGACATGCCGCGCCTCCTCCAGGTCGAGTTCTCCAAGGTGATCCAGCAGATCGCCGACGAGACCGGCAAGGAGATCCAGCCGGCGCTGATTTGGGACACCTTCCGCAGGGAATATCTCGAGAACACCACGCCGGTGTCCTTCACCAGCCACACCACGGTGCCCGAGCCCGGCCATCCCGACGTGCGTCTTCTCGACGCCAAGGTGACGTTCAACGGCAAGGAGCAGGTCGTGAGTGGCCGTGGCAACGGCCCGATCGCGGGCTATGTCGACGCGCTGGCCAAGAACTGCGGCGTCACCATCAAGGTGCGCGACTACCACCAGCACGCCGCCGGCGCCGGCTCCGACGCCACCGCGGTGAGCTACATCGAGGCGGAAACCGCCGACGGCCGGGTCCTGTGGGGGGTCGGCATGGATTCCAATATCGTCTCGGCCTCGCTCAAGGCGGTGACGTCGGCTGCCAACCGGGCACTCTCGACGAAGGCGGCCGTTAGCGCGTAGAACGGCCGTCATGGCCAAACGCAAGAAACCCGCCCCCCGCAAAGTCGCCCGCAAGCCCGCCGCCAAGCCGGCCCACAAACCTGTGCGCAAGGCGGCAGCGAAGAAATCCGCGCCGGACGCCAATGTCCTGGCCGACCTGCTGAAATGGGCCAAGGCGGCCGGCGCCGACTCCGCCGATGCACTCTACGTGCACGGCGAGTCGATCTCGGTCGCCCAGCGGCTGGGCAAGCGCGAGAAGCTCGAGAGCAGCGAGGGCCGCGATCTCGGCCTGCGCGTGTTCGTCGGACACCGCCAGGCCTTCGTCTCCTCGACCGACTTCTCGCCTACGGCGCTGCGCACGCTCGCCCGGCGCTGCGTCGACATGGCCCGTGCCGTGCCGGAAGACCCGGTGTGCGGCATCGCGCCGGAGGAACTGCTGGCCACCAAATGGCCGGACCTCGACCTCAACGACAAATACACGCCGTCGGCCAAGACGCTCCTGGCTCTCGCCGCCGAGACCGAGGATGCGGCGCGTTCCGTGAAGGGCGTCACCAACTCCGAAGGCGCCGACGCCAGCTGGGGGCGCAGCTCGATCATGCTGGCCGCCTCCAACGGCTTCGTCGGCGGCTACAAGCGCAGCGGCAGCTCGCTGTCGGCCTCGATGCTGGCCGGCGAAGGCACCGGCATGGAGCGCGACTACGAATGGTCGAGCGCCGTGTATTTCGACGACCTGATGTCGCCGGCAAAAGTCGGCCGCAACGCCGGCAAATTCGCCGTCGAGCGCCTCAATCCTAAGAAGGCGCCCAGTGCCCGCGTGCCGGTGGTCTACGACCGGCGCGTCTCGGGCGGCCTGGTCGGCCATCTCGCCGGCGCCATCAATGGCCGGTTGGTGGCCCGCGGCACCTCGTTCCTCAAGGACAAGATGGGCGCGCAGATCTTCGCCGCCGGCATCCGCATCGTCGACAACCCGCTGCGCAAGCGCGGCCAGGGCAGCAAGCCGTTCGACGCCGAGGGCCTGCCGACCAAGCGCTACGCCATCATCGACGACGGCGTGCTCACCACCTGGCTGCTCGACCTCGCCGCCGCGCGGCAACTCAACCTCAAGCCGACGGGCCACGCCTCGCGCGGCACCTCGGGCCCGCCCTCGCCCTCGACGTCCAACCTCTATCTCGAGAAGGGCAAACTTTCGGTCGACGAGCTGATTGCCGACATCAAGAGCGGCCTCTTCATCACCGACCTGATCGGCTTCGGAATAAACGGCGTCACCGGCGACTACAGCCGCGGCGCCTCGGGCTTCTGGATCGAGAACGGCAAGCTCGCCTGGCCGGTGAGCGGCATCACCGTGGCGGGGAACCTCAAGGACATGGTCCTCAACATGGTTCCGGCCAGCGACCTGCAGTTCAAGGGCGCCACCAATGCGCCGACGGTGCGAATTGAAGGGATGACCGTCGCGGGGTCGTGATAGAATCGGGAGCATGAAGAGCTCCCTGCTTCTCGCTCTGCTCGCCGCAACGACGGCGCTCGCAACAACCCCGGCATCGGCGCAAGAACGCGACTTCCGCGCCTGCCTGGCCGACATCAAGACCGAGGCGGTGCGCCAGGGCGTGCCGGCCGCGGTTGCGGACACCGCCTTCCGCAACCTCACGCCCGATCCCAAGGTGATCGAGCTCGACTCGCGCCAGCCCGAATTCTCGCTGACCTACGCCAAATATGTCGGCTCCTCGGTCTCGTCCGAGCGCATCGCCAAAGGCCAGCAGATGATGGCGCGCCATCGTGGCCTGCTCGACCAGCTCAGTGCCGAGTACAGCATAGCGCCGCAATACCTGATGGCCTTCTGGGGGCTGGAGACCAACTTCGGCGGCTTCATGGGCGACTTCCAGGTCCTGCGCTCGGTGACGACGCTCGCCTGCTCGACCAAGCGCGCGGCGTTCTTCAGCAACGAAGCGGTACAGGCGCTGCGGATCCTCGCCATGAACCACATGACCAGCCCGCAGATGCGAGGCTCGTGGGCCGGCGCCATGGGCAACATGCAGTTCATGCCCTCGACCTTCACCAAATGGGCGATCGACCGCGACGGCAACGGCAAGGTCGACATCTGGAGCAGCGTTCCCGACGCGCTGACCTCGGCCGCCAACTTTTTGCGCGGCATCGGTTTCAAGCCGGGCCTGCCGTCGAGCGACGAAGTCGTCATGCCGCAGAATTTCCCGCTCGACCAGGCCGACACCACCATCGAGAAGCCGGTAAAGGCCTGGGCCGCCATGGGCGTCAAGCTGGCGGGCGGCAAGCCGCTGCCCAATGTCGACGACCCGGCGGCGATCATATTGCCGGCAGGCTGGAAGGGCCCCGCCTTCATCCTCTATCCGAATTTCAAGGCGGTGATGAACTGGAACCGCTCGACGCTCTATGCGCTCGCGGTCGGCATCCTGGCGCGCCAGATCGCGGGCGGTTCCGCGGTCATGCAGCCGCCGCCGGCCGACGACGAGCCGCTGTCGCGCGACACGGTGATCGACATGCAGACGCGGCTGGCCAAGCTCGGCTTCTACACCGACGACGTCGACGGCCTGCTCGGCCCCAAGACGCGCACCGGCGTGCGCCTGTTCCAGAAGCAGGCCGGCCTGCCGGCCGACGGCCATCCGACGCCCGACATGGTGCGCAAGCTGCAGAGCGCAACGCGCTGACCATGACGGAAAGACCCTAGCAGCGAGTCACTGTCTCACTGTTGTCTCACGCGGGTGAGACACATCCGATGCAGATGACATCGGCATTTCTCGCGATTGTCTCACTTTCTCACCCCACCCCACCCCTGCGGTAACATGATACCGCAACGGGCCGTTCAGGCCGCGCCCGCTCAGACCGCTGATTGCAGTACCCGCACCGAACCCGCAGCTATGGCGATCTTCACCGGCAAGCTGAGTGCGTCGTCGCCGTCGATCTGCAGCGGCTGGCGGCGCGCCACCCCGGCGTCGCTACCGACGGAAATACGCACGTCGCGGCCGGCGATCACGCGATAGCCCGCTGTCCGCGACAGCCGTCCCCGCAGGAGCGCCAAGCCAAACCGCAGCACATGGCCACGTCCCCAGCGCTCGAAAAGGCAGACATGCAGGATCGGCTCGGCGAGCGTGGCCAAAGGCGCCACGACATAGGGGCCGGCATAGAGCCGGCCGCGCGAGACGATCACCGAAGCCGCCTCGTATTGCTGGCCGTCGATCTCCACGGCATAGCGCACCGGGCGGTAGCGCGACGCCTCCACGAGCGAGCGCCAGACATAGGCGAGCTTGCCCCAGCGACGCTTGAGCAGGGCGTTGACGCCTGCGACCACATGGGCGTCGAAGCCGGCACCTGCCATCAGGGAGAAATGCCGGGCCGATTCCGCCGTGCTCGCCTGGCCTGGCCGAACCAGCAGGGCCCGGCCCGCCACGATGGTGGCGGCGATCGCGGTGGCGGAGAAATCCAGCCCCAGTTCCTGCGCCAGCACATTGGCCGTGCCGAGCGGGATGATCGCCACCGGCGGTGCCGAATCGCCACGCGAAGCGAGCCCGTTCACCACCTCGTTGATCGTGCCGTCTCCGCCGGCGACGACAATCACGGCATAGCGCGTAGCCTCGCAGCTCTCGGCAAGGCGCCGCGCATCGCCTGCCGCGATGGTTTCGACGACATCGACGGTCCAGCCCTCGACGCGCACATGGCTCACCACTGATTCGACCAGGCCGCGGCGGCGGCGGCCGGCGATCGGATTGAGCACCAGCAAGGCGGCGCGCGGGGCGGCGAATATCATTGAACTGTCATAATCGGTTCACGTCTGCGCAACGCCTTTCATACACAATCCGCTGCGTGTCGTGCTACCGGACGCGACAGATTTTGTATCCGTTTGAAAGCGTCCACAGCTCATCCACATGGCTGAAGAATGAGCGCCACCGCGCGTCATCCCGCCCGTCACCGCCCCATCTTCCTGTCCGACATCCATCTCGGCACGCGCGGCTGCCAGGCCGAGCTGCTGCTCGACTTCCTCAAGCGCAACGAATGCGACCAGCTTTACCTCGTCGGTGACATCGTCGACGGCTGGCGGCTGAAGCGCTGGTG
>CAMDOT010000273.1 GCA_945903635.1 Rhizobium sp. Q54
GCCGTCGACGGCGTCGACTTCCATCTCGACGCCGGCGAGACACTCGCCATCGTGGGCGAATCGGGCTGCGGCAAGTCGACGGTCGGCCGCCTGGTCCTGCGCCTGCTCGAGCCCACGGCCGGCAGCGTGCGCTTCGAGGGCGAGGACCTGATGGCGCTCCCGGAGACCGAGATGCGCGCGCGGCGCCAGCGCCTGCAGGTGATCTTCCAGGACCCCTACGCCTCACTCAATCCGCGCATGACAGTGGGCGCCATGCTGGGCGAGCCGCTGATGCTGCACCGCCTCGCCAACACCGAGGCGGAACGGCGCGCGCGTGTCGGCGAATTGCTCGAGCTTGTCGGGCTGCGCCCCGAACATGCACGGCGCTATCCTCACGAATTCTCGGGCGGCCAGCGCCAGCGGCTGGCGATCGCCCGCGCGCTCGCCGTCGAGCCCAGGCTCATCGTGGCCGACGAGGCCGTTTCGGCGCTCGACGTCTCGATCCAGGCGCAGGTCATCAACCTGATGCAGTCGCTGCAGAAGCGCTTCGGCCTCGCCTACATCTTCATCAGCCACGATCTCGCGGTCGTGAAGCACATCGCCGACCGGATCGCCGTAATGTACCTCGGCAAGATCGTGGAGACCGCGACGACCGAGGACCTGTTCCGCAGCCCGCGCCATCCCTACACGCGCGCCCTGCTCGCAGCCGTGCCGCAGCCCGACCCGACGGTGGTGCGCGAGCGCGCGCTGCTGGAAGGCGATCTGCCGAGCGCCATGAATCCGCCGTCGGGCTGCCTCTTCCACACACGATGCCCCTTCGTGCGCGAGGCCTGTCGCCGCGACGTGCCCGTGCTCGCCGACGACGGCCCTTCTGCCGCCCCGTCCGGCCATGCTACGGCCTGTCCCTACTGGCCGGAGTTCCCGCCCGCCGCGGCGCTCGCCCAGAGCACGGGCCAAGAACAAGACCGAATCCGACTCGCCCGCCTGCAGGCGGCGTTCGTATCCCAGACGGAGGCTTCATGAACAAGACGATCGGCCTGATGGCCCTTTCCCTGGCCCTATCCGCCACAGTGGCGGGCGGCGCCGTCGCGCCTGCTTTCGCTCAAGGCAGCCATCTGCGCATCGGCCTCGCCGAAGATCCCGACGTGCTCGATCCCAGCCTGGCGCGAACCTATGTCGGCCGCATCGTCTTTGCCTCGATCTGCGACAAGCTGTTCGACATCGACGAGAAGCTCGCCATCGTGCCGCAGCTCGCCCTCAGCCACGAGACCTCGGCCGACGGCAAGGCCGTCACCATCAAGCTGCGCCCCGGCGTGAAATTCCACGACGGCGAGGCTTTTGACGCCACCGCGGCGAAATACAGCCTCGACCGCCATCTCACCATCAAGGGCTCGTTCCGCAAGCCCGAGCTGGGCTCGGTCAACTCGGTCGACGTCGTCGATCCGACCACGATCAAGCTCAACCTCAAGGAGCCTTTCTCGCCGCTGCTGGCGCAGCTCACCGACCGCGCCGGCATGATGGTCTCGCCCAAGGCGGCCGAGGCGGCGGGAGACAAGTTCGGGCTGAAGCCCGTCTGCGCCGGACCCTACAAGTTCGTCGAGCGCGTCCAGCAGGACCGCATCGTGGTCGAGAAATTCGCCGACTACTGGAACAAGGACAATGTCTTCATCGACAAGATCACCTACCTGCCGATCGTCGATGCCACGGTGCGCCTGGCCAATCTCAGGTCCGGCGGCCTCGACCTGATCGAGCGCGTGCTCGCCACCGACATCAAGACGGTACGCGAAAATCCCAAGCTCAAGCTGATCGCCGCGGTCGAGCTCGGCTACCAGGGAATCACCATGAACCTGGCGAACGGGCCCAAGGCCAACACGCCGTTCGGCAAGGACGCCCGCGTGCGCCGCGCCTTCGAACTGTCGATCGACCGCGAAGCCCTGAACCAGGTCGTGTTCAACGGCGAGTTTGTGCCGGGCAACCAGTGGATCAACCCGACCAGCTACTACTACCAGCAGGCCTTCCCGGTGCCCAAGCGCGACGTGGCCAAGGCCAAGGCGCTCCTCAAGGAGGCGGGCGTCACCGGCCCGCTGACGCTCGACTTCATGGTGCCCAACGGGCCCGAGACACGGGCGGTGGCCGAGGTGGTGCAGTCGATGGCGGCCGAGGCCGGCTTCGATCTCAAGATCCGCGTCACCGAGTTCGCGACCTCGCTCAAGCAGGGCGAGGACGGCGACTACCAACTCTTCCTCATCGGCTGGAGCGGCCGCAGCGATCCCGACGGCAACTCCTATTCCTTCCAGACCTGCGGCTCGCCGCAGAACAACTCCAAGTACTGCGACAAGGATGTCGATGCCGCGCACGCCGAGGCACGATCCAAGAGCGATCCCGCCGAGCGCAAGAAAGCCTACGAGAAAGTGGCCGCCAAGTTCCTGCCCGAGGGATCGATCCTCTACATCTACCATCGCCGCGTGCTGGTTGCGCTTTCCGACAAGGTCGAGGGCTACAAGCAGATGCCCGACGGCCTGGTCCGCGTGGTCGGCGTCAAGCTGAAGTAAGACCTTGCTCGCCTTCCTCGCCCAGCGGCTGCTGCAGATCATCCCGACGCTCATTCTGGTGTCGATGCTGATCTTCGGCCTGCAGCAGCTCCTGCCGGGCGATCCGGCGCTGATCATGGCGGGCGAGGAGCGCGACCCGAAGGTGCTCGAGGAGATCCGCGAGCAGTACCGGCTGAACGAGCCGATCCCGGTCCAGTACTTCTACTGGATGAAGGGCGTGCTCTCCGGGAACCTGGGCGAGTCGATGCGGCTCAAGAGTTCCGTGGCCTCCCTGGTGGCCGAGAAGCTGCCGGTGACGCTGCAGCTTGCCGCCATGGCGCTGCTGATCGCCATCGGCATCGGCATTCCCGCCGGCATCGTCTCGGCGGTGAAGAAGGACACGGCGTGGGACTACGGCGCCAACCTGTTCGCCTTGTGGGGACTCAGCACGCCCAATTTCTGGCTGGGCATCCTGATGATCTTCCTGTTCTCGGTGACCTTGGGCTGGCTGCCCGCCTCGGGCTATGTGCGGCTGGGCGAGAACTGGCAGGCGAGCCTCGCCACCACGATCATGCCCGCCTTCGTGCTGGGCAATGCGCTCGCCGCCGTCCTGATGCGCCATACGCGCAGCGCCATGATGCAGGCGATGGGCGCCGACTATGTCCGCACCGCCCGCGCCAAGGGGCTGCGCGAGGGCCGCGTGGTGCTGAAGCATGCGTTGCGCAACGCCATGACTCCGGTGATCACGCTGCTGGCGCTCGATTTCGGCACGCTGCTTTCGGGCGCCGTGTTGACCGAGCAGATCTTCACCATTCCGGGCTTTGGCAAGCTGATCGTCGATTCCGTCTTCAACCGCGACTATGCGGTCGTCCAGGGCGTCGTGCTGGTCACGGCCACGGTCTATATTTCGCTCAACCTGCTGGCCGATATCGCCTATGTGCTGGTCAATCCCAGGCTGAGGGGCTGACGACCATGACCGACGCCGCCCTCGACGCCTCTACCGTCACGGCCGACTCCCGCGAGGAAAATCCCTGGGCCCGCGCCTGGCGACGGCTCAAGCGCCGCAAGGGCGCCATGGTCGGCCTCGTCGTCGTGGTGCTGTTCGTCCTGGTGGCCGTCTGTGCCCCGCTGATCGCGCCCTACGATCCCACGGCCACGAGTTGGAGCGCCGTGCGCAAGCCGCCGACCTGGGCTCATTGGATGGGCACCGACGAAGTCGGCCGCGATGTGCTCAGTCGCATCATCTTCGGCGCCCGCGCCTCGCTCAGCGCCGGCCTGGTGTCGGTCGGCATCGCCATCGGGCTCGGCGTACCGGTCGGCCTGCTCGCCGGTTATGCCGGCGGATGGATCGACGGGGTGATCTCGCGAATGGTCGATGCGATGCTGTCCATCCCGTTCCTGATCCTGGCGATCACGCTGGCGGCGTTCCTGGGGCCCAGCCTCACCAACGCCATGATCGCCATCGGCGTCACCGCGACGCCGGTCATCGTGCGCCTCACGCGCGGCCAGACGCTGGCCGCCAAGGTCGAGGACTATGTCGAGGCCGCGCGGGCCGTCGGTAATCCTCGCCTGCGCATCGCGCTTCGCCACATCCTGCCCAACATCGTCTCGCCGCTGCTGGTACAGGCCTCGCTCGCCATCGCCGGCGCCATCATCGCCGAGTCGGCGCTGTCGTTCCTGGGGCTCGGCCAACAACCGCCGGCACCGTCCTGGGGCAGCATGCTGAACTCCGCCCAGCGCTTCATCGCCCAGGCGCCCTGGATGGCCTTCTGGCCGGGCTTCGCGATCTTCCTGGCGGTCCTGTCGTTCAACCTGCTGGGCGACGGCCTGCGCGACGCGCTCGACCCGAAGCACCGGTAGCAAACATTCCCTTTATGCCTTGCCGGGCGCCGCTTCAGAGCGGAGGCTACTCCGCTCGTAGTGGCGCGCCCGGCAAATGACCTTCGCCGCAATGACCTTCGCCAATGATCAGTTCGAAGCGATGCTCAACGGCCGGCCGGAGGAATCGAGCTGCGGTTCGGGCCGCAGCACGACCGCTTCAGGCGCTTCGACATCGGGCAACGGCTTGCTCGGATCGACAACCTTGACCATTGCCACGATCCGCTTGGCGCCCGAACTCGCTTCTTCGGACACCAGGCGGCGCCAGCCCATCTTCTCCCAATAGCTCAAGTCGCCCGGCAACACCTGGACGTAGAGCATATTGCACCCGCGCGCTTCGGCCAGGGTGCGACACCGCTCGAGCAGCACCTGCCCGATGTCATGGCCGCGGAAACGCTGGATGACGGCCAGCCGCTCGGGCTTGGCGAACGACTGGAACCAGCGCACGCGGACGGTGCCGACCGGCTCCTCACCGACATAGGCGATGACATGGGTGGCGCCGAAGTCGTGGCCGTCGAACTCCTCCGAAAACGGCACGTCCATCTCGCCCATGAAGCAGGCGGCCCGCACGGCGAAGGCCTGCAGCGAGTCCTCCATCTTCATGGCGAGTTTCGTGGTGACGGCCTCGCCGTCGATCGATTGTGCAGGAATAGTCATGTCGTCCCCCTCTCAGTTCGCCCGGCGATCGTTGTTCCAGCCGGCGTGTGGATTGCTCGCGCCGCGCTCCATCGATTGTTCGAGAATTCCCGGCATATCGAGCCGATCCTCGGGCCGGTTCAGGATCATCGGGTCGGTGAAGACGGTCGGGACCTCGCAGTCCGCCGCCGTCAGATCGCAGACGAGGGCGCCGTATTCGTGATCCGAGAAGTGGAAGCTCCGGTCGTCGACCTTGTGGAAGCCGACACGCTCCATGATCTCCCACAGGCGGCGTTGCGAATGCAGGTAGGCCTTGGTGTAGCCTTTCTTGCGCGCCATGTCCTTGGCCCACGTGACGAAGGGCAGGAACAGGCCGAGCGACCGATAGCGCTTGAGGACCACCGCCCGTTCGAACTTGGCGAACGACGCGAACCAGCGCAGCCGCATGGAAGCCGCCGGCTCGCCGTCGACGTAGAGGATGAGATGAGTGGCGGTGTAGTCGTTGCCGTCGAACTCCTCCCAGTAGGGGCAATGCTGCTCGCCCATGTACACCGCGGCGCGGAGTGCATAGCACTGCATGAGTTCGTCCGATGTCGACGCTAGTTTGATGATGATGACGGGATGATTCGATATCCCGGCTGTCTCTGGCACGGCCATGTTAGTCCCCCTCGGTCAGTACTCCGTTGTCGTTCCGGAAGCGGCGGCCCCCAGCCGTCACAATCGGAAGATTCTCCGTCAATTGTGCAAGGACGTCGGTCACCACCGCCGATGTCATGCCCTTGGCACCGCGCCGGATGGCGGTCGCCGATATGCTGTCGCGCCGCAGGATGCGCCACGGATAGATCCAGCCGCACTCGTCGCAGATCTGGCGCACGGTCATGCCGCCGATGTCCGTGCCATGCAGCGTGTGCAGGCGAACGCCTGGGTGCCGCTTCTTCACTTCGGCGATCACGCCCTGGAAGCCCTTGCTGTTGTAGGTCTTCGGGTAGAAGGCGACCTCGACCTTGTCGCCCATGCCGGCCTCGGCAACGGCCAGTTCGATCAGCGCCTTGCGTGTTTCGGGCGGCAGAAACATCCGGCCAGCCGGAAAGTAGTCGACGTTGACGTCGGCTTTTTCGGTCGTCTCATAGATCTGGAAGCCGTTTTCCAGGCGCGCGACGCGCAACTCGCCCTTGCGGAGGGCGTCGGCGTGAATGCGCGGAATCAACGTCGGATGGATGATGATCTTGTCGAGGCCGCGTTCGCTGATTGCACGCCGCACGATATCGAGGTGTGTGTTGTGAAACGGATTGAAGGTCCCGAAAAACAACCCGATCCCCCCCTTTGGCGCCGCCACGGAGCGGACGTCCGACAGCAGGCCGACGGCGAAGAGCAACCCGCCCAGCCCAAAGCCGGTGATCAGGAAGGCTTCGCGGGCGCCGGGGACACCGGCAGTGCCGAATGCTGCCAGGAGGAGGTTGATCGACACGCCAATCAGGACGTTGCGGTTGGCATCACCGATGCCACGCTGGAAGAGGAAGAGGCCGAGATACTGGGTCCCCTGCGAGGCGAGCGTCGTGATGAGCGCGGCCGACGCTGTGCCACCCACCGACGCCAGCCCCTCGGGCTTCAGCGCTCCCCCCCATTGCATGATCCAGAACACTGCCAAGTTGAACGCAAACTGCGGGAAGAACCGCCCCAACCGGCCACACGTCACGAAGCCGAACTGATTGTTGGCCCACAGTTCGGCCTTGTTGCTGAGCTTGGCGTAGCTCGGGAGGAACAGCCCGACGAAGACTGACACGCCGATCAAGGCGGGGTTAGCCCAACTGGTATGCGCGTACGCATAACTCAAATATGAAAGGAGGCCGACAAAGGCTGCCACCCGGGTCGAGGGGCTGCGCACATATCGGCCAAACCTGTCGATGGCTATCGACAGCCTGGTTGTCTTCCCGTCGGAGCCGACTGCGGCCACTGGAGCACCCTAGCGCGTTCTCGAAACGTCAATCGGAGTATCCACAACAGATAGATTGACTAACGAATACGAGCGCTAAATATGTGCTGCCCAGGCTCTATACGGCTGATGAAAAAAGCCGTCTAATGCTTTATGATTGAGACACAAAACGACGCTTTATTGATAATAATCTAAGATAAACCACGAGGCCCCCGCCAAGTAAACTTTGGGCCGACACCCTTATTGTATCGATTGTCACGATGGTCACGACTCCCCAACGCAAGAGCAAGGCGCCCAATATTCTGGGCGACTGGGACGACGTGCGCTTTTTCCT
>CAMDOT010000274.1 GCA_945903635.1 Rhizobium sp. Q54
TGCTGGAGGCTTGCAGTCCCATCGCGAGCGCCACGACCAGCACCGTGGGCTCGGTGCCGATATCGACAAAGCCGACGCCGGCGATCAGGGCCGCCTCGAGGAGAATGCCCGCCGTCGGCGACTTCAGCACGCGCAGCAGCACGCGCGCCAACATGGCGCCGAGAAAGAAGGCGAGGAGGGGAGTGAAATGATGCCAGGCGTCGACGTGGTTGCCCTGGGCGGCGGCGATGCCCGCCAGCACGGTGTTGCCTGTCATGTTGGCGGCGAAAACGCCGCCCATGGTGATGAAGCCCACCGCATCTGCAATGCCCGCGACGATCGTCAGGATCGTCGCTTGCGCAATGGGCCTGATGCGAATGGCTACACCACGTCGTAGGTGATCTCGACTTCCGCGCCGAAGCAGTGGCCCTGGCAGGTCAGGATCCAGTTATTGGCAAGATCGTCGGCGGTGTAGATGTCGTTGTTGGCCATCACCACCTTGCCCTTTACGCGCTTGGCCGCGCACGAGGCGCAGAAGCCTTCCTCGCACGACGACAGTGGATTGAGGCCGGCAGCACGCGCCGCCACCAGGATGGTCTGGCCTTTCTGGTAGGGCACCTTGTGCGTCTTGCCCTCGAAGTGAATGGTGATGTGCGTAGGGATCACTTCTCCTTCCGACGGCTCGACCGGCACGGCGTCGTTGCCCGACGCCTCGAAGCGCTCGATATGGATCCGCTGGTGCGGCATGCCCGAAGCCAGCAGCGCGCTGTCGACCATGTTCATGAACGGACCCGGCCCGCAGAGATAGGCCTCGGCATCCTCGAAGCCTTTCAGCGCGGTCGCGATGTCTTCGGGTTTGGCGAAGCCCTGCGTCGCATCGAGATGGTGGATCACTTCCAGCCGACCGGGGTTGGCCTTGATCAGCGCCTCGAACTCGGCGTCGAAGATGATCGAGGCCTTGTCACGGTTGGCATAGAACAGGCGCATCCGGCGCTGGCTGCTTTTGAGCGCGCTCTTGATCAGCGCCATCATCGGCGTGATGCCGCTGCCGCCGCCGAACAGCAGCAGGGGGGCGTCACCGTCGCCCAGCACGAAGCGGCCGGCCGGCGGCAGCACGTCCAGCGTGGCGCCTTCCTTCAGGGCATCGTGGAACCAGTTCGACCCCTTGCCCCCCGTCACCCGTTTGACGGTGACCTTGGGCAGGCCGTCGGACTCCGGGGCGCTGGACAGTGAGTAGCAGCGGTTGAAGGCCCCGTCGGCGAAGGGGACGCGGAAGGTCAGGAACTGGCCGGCCCGGTAGCGGAATTTCTCGGCCAGGTCGGCCGGGATTTCTAAGACGAAGGAGCGCGCGTCGGGCGTCTCCTGGACGATTTTGGCGATGCGCAGCTGATGATAAGCCATGGGTAAATCCGCGTTCATTGATCGTGCGATTTTCCGGGTGGGACTCTCTAACAGACTGTGATACTTTCCGCCCAGAAAAATGAACGGAGCGTCAAGTTCGCCGCTCCGGCTCCCGGGATGGGACCGCTTTCAGCGTCAGGAGGCAAGAGACACATGAGCACACAAAAGATTTACGCGCTGCCGGTCGAAACGACCGGCTGGAAATTCGATGGCGCCACGGAAATTTCCTTCAATTGGGAATACGACGACGGCTCGGCCGATCTGCTGAACCTCTACGAGAAGGGCAAGCAGCAGCAGTGGGACACCACCACGCGCATCGACTGGACGCAGGAGCTGTACGAAGGCAACCCGATGGGCATGGCCGACGAGTCGATTCCGATCTACGGCTCGCCCTTCTGGGAGAAGATGACCGACAAGGAGAAGGACTGGCAGCGCTTCAACCTGCAGGGCCATTCGATCTGCCAGTTCATGCACGGCGAGCAGGGCGCGCTGATCGCGACGGCCAAGATCGTCAACACCGTGCCCGACATGAACGCCAAGTTCTATGCCGCCACCCAGGTGATGGACGAGGCCCGCCACGTCGAAAGCTACAAGCGGCTGATCCACGAAAAGTTCAAGTGCGCCTACCCGATCACGCCGTCGCTGAAGCAGCTCCTCGAGCAGACGCTGACCGACCGCCGCTGGGACATGACCTATCTCGGCATGCAGGTGCTGATCGAAGGCCTGGCGCTCGCCGCCTTCCAGCGCATCCGCGACACCGCCAAGAACAATCTCGCCGGCGCGGTCAACGCCTACGTCATGCAGGACGAGGCGCGTCACGTCACGTTCGGCCGCATGGCGCTGCGCGAATACTACCCGCACCTCTCCGACGCCGAGCGTGCCGAGCGCGAGGACTTCGTCGTCGAGGCGCTCTACTTCATGCGCGACCGCTTCAACCAGGCCGAGGTCTGGATGCGTTCGGGCCTGCCGGTCGATAAGCTCATGGAGTACGCCTACAACTCGGGCGCCATGCAGTCGTTCCGCTCCCGGCTCTTCACCCGCATCGTGCCGATCCTCAAGGAGATCGGCCTGTTCGGGCCGAAGGTACAGAAGGCGTTGGGCGACATGGGCGTGATGGAATACGCCAAGATCGACATCAACCAGCTGATCGGCAACGACCTCAAGGTCGCCGACGACTTCGACAAAAAGAAGTTCGTGCAGGACGCGATCGCCGCCGAGTAGCGCGCGGTCTTCGAAGATCAAGAAGGGGGCGCCGGGCGCCCCCTTTTTATTTGCCCGATCTCATTTGCAGGCGTCGATCCGCGGTGGCGCGTCGAGCACCGTCGCCACCTTCGTGATGTCGAGGCACCGAGCGCCGAGCCAGGCCTTGCCCTGTACGAAGATCGCGAACCGGGCGAATGTGTCCGCCTGCTCGGTGGGCGTCGGCCGGTTGCGGGCCAGCATCCAGGCCAGCGCATAGAGGTTGCTGGTGGCGTAGTCGGCCGCCGCCGCGTCGAGATCCTTCTCCCAGAGCGCGGCATTCTTCCGCGCGGCACCGCTGGGATCGGGCAGGCCCGCGAGCCAGGCGTGCGCGGCGGAGGCCATGGCATAGGCGCCGCCGTTCTGGTTGCGCAACGCCTTCGCCTGTTCGGCCACGCCGACATAGCCCTGGCCTTCGATCGTGCTGCCAGCGCAGCCGCGGCGGCAGAGTGCGACGAACATCAGGTATTCGGCGAGGATGATCTCGACGTTGCCGTTGTTGTGCCGGCGCCAGGCGCGCGCGAGGTTCCAGCCCTGCGTGAGTTCCGGCCCCCACGGCTTGGCGGCGGCCTGCGGCATGTCGCGTTCCTGCTCGCCGATCACGGCCTGCGCGGCGGACTGCCACTCGGCGGGGATCTGCGCGACCGCAGGTGCGGCACCGAGCAGGACCAGCAGCAGGATCGAGATTGCTCTCTTCATCGCGGCGCTCCTCAGTATTTTCGGGCCGTCTTGCGGTCGCGGCTTTCGTATTGGACGAGATTATCGGCGCGCATCACGGTGGCGTCGGGCGCCATGAGCCAGCGCATCTGGGCCGGGGTGATCAGCCGATAGTGCCGCGCGTCGTCGACGGCGGCGCCGACGTCCCAGCAGTCGTCCTCGTTGGTGATCCAGGTGTCGGGCTGGAACCGGCGGAGGTCGATGGAGGCCGAATAGCTGCGCAGCGTCTTGCGGCTCTTGTTGAAGTACTCATGGAAGTACGACATCGCGAGTTCGCGCAGGCTGCGATAGACGGGATCGCGCCAGCGCAGCCAGGCATGGTTGCTCTTGGAGATCGCGCCCCAGCAGCCGTTGCGGCGGAACAGGGCGACGACATGGTCGGAATCGTCCTTGGCGGCTGTCAGGTCCATGAGCAGCGGCGGCTCGCCGTGCAGCCAGAGTGCGCAGGCGGCGACGAAGGCCGCTTCGATGCAATGCGCCTTGCGGTGGCGCAGCACGCCGCGCACCGACCGCAGGGTGCCGCCCTCCTGCTCGAAGTTGGCAGGCAGGTCCGCAACGAACTCCTGCGCCCGCTGCGGTGTACGCAGCGCGGCGAGAACGCGGCCTTCCTCGGCCGAGAGGCCGAGATCGCCGGGCAGAGGTCTTTGGTGTCCGCGCATCGACTGCAATAGTGCCGTGAGGAGGTGCGGCAAGCCAGTGAATGCGGCCAGGGAAGCGGGTCGGGGTGGTTGGTGGAGCTGAGGGGGATCGAACCCCTGACCTCCTCATTGCGAACGAGGCGCTCTCCCAGCTGAGCTACAGCCCCCTCCGACCTGGAGAACCGCGCGGATAATGGTTGCCGGGGCACCTGTCAAGCAAACCGGTCTATGTTAGCGTCCAGCCGGCTTTTTCGACGGAGGAGTAAACCAGTGGCAAACGACAAGAAGGCGATTCAGACCGACGCGGCTCCCAAGGCGCTCGGACCTTATTCGCAGGCGATCGTGGCCAACGGCATGGTCTTCTGTGCAGGCCAGATTCCGCTCGATCCGGCCACCGGCGACCTCGTCGCGGGCGGCGTCGCTGAACAGACGCACCAGGTCCTCAAGAACTTGCGCGCCGTCCTGAAGGCCGCCGGCAGCGATCTCGACCGCTCGGTCAAGACCACGGTCTTCCTGAAGAGCATGGACAGCTTCGCCGCCATGAACGAGGTCTATGGCCGGCCGGAATATTTCGGCGCCAATCCGCCGGCCCGCTCGACGGTCGAGGTGGCGCGCCTGCCGCGTGACGTGATGGTCGAGATCGAAGTCGTGGCGCTCGTCTAGATCGTGGAGAATCCCATGGCCTGGATCCTCGGACTTGGCTCGTTCCTGCTGTTCGGGATCCTGATACTGCACTTGCTCGTGGCACTGGTGCTGATCATCCCGACCTGGCGGATTTGCACGAGGGCAGGCTTTTCCGGCGCGCCGTCGCTGTTCCATCTCGTGCCGCTGATCGGCTCGTTCATCGTCATGGCCGTGCTGGCCTTCAGCACCTGGCCCAGCGGCGAAGCCTCGCCGGGACGGCGCTAGAGCGATGGGCGTAGAGATCGCAGCCCTGATGGGCTTCTTCGGCCTCACCGGTGCCTTTGCACTTATCGGGACGATCCTGGCGGCCTGGATGGCGTGGCGCATCGTCGAGAAGGCGGGCCTGCCGGGCTGGACGGGTCTGGGCGCCATCCTGCTGACACTGACGGGCGTTGGCACCATCGTGCCGCTGGTCCTGTTGTGGATTTTCGCCTTCATGCGCTGGCCGCGTGACGAACCCGCCGCGGGGGGCACATCGGGCTATACAGCCGCTCCGGCCGCCTACGCACCTGGAGGGCCGAGGCCGTCCCAGCAGCCGCCCGCCCTGGCGGCGCCCGCGATGGCGCTGGCCGACAGACGCGGCTGGCAGCTCGCCGGCCCGATCGCCGGCGGTGCCGTCGTGACGCTGGTCGTCGATGGGGTCTCGGGGCGCTATTCGATCACGGGCGCACCAGGCGCCCAGCCGACAGACCTCTCCGTGCCCGACCCATCGGTCGGTACGCCCCATGCCCGCCTGTTGACGGCGAGCGGAAGGCTGGGCCTGGAAGATCTGGGCAGTCCCGGCGGGACTTTCATCGATGGCGCCCGCCTGCTGCCCGAGCACGGCCCGCGCGACATCAGCGCCGCGCGCGCGATCCGGATCGGCAGTGTCGAGCTGGCCCTGTCTCGAACCTGAAATGGGCTTGTGATCGGCGATCCCTGCCGAGTAGGGTGCGCGCGTCCGGCGTCCAGCCGGTGTTTTTAGGGCGGGGACGCAATGCTGTCGCTAGCGGTGCTGATCGACAAGGTGATCGACATCTACACCTGGATCGTGATTGCAGGGGCAATCATGAGCTGGTTGGTGGCGTTCGGAGTCGTCAACGTCAGCAACAAATTCATCCGGATGGTGGTCGACATCCTCTATCGCCTGACCGAGCCGGTGCTGCGCCCGATCCGCAGCATCCTGCCCAACCTCGGTGGCGTCGACATCTCGCCCGTCATCCTTCTGCTCGGCCTGTTCTTCGTTCGCCGCCTGCTCTGGGAATACGTCTGGCCCGCCCTCATACGTTAACCTGCCGACGTGCCAGATCCCGCTGCAGATCCCGCTTTTCTACGCCGCACCGACCAGGGTGTGACCGTCGCCTTGCGCGCGCAGCCGCGGGCGCGCCGAACGGCGCTCGAATGTTCCGCCGCAGGCGCGCTCAAGGTCGCGGTGACGGCGCCGGCCGAGGACGGCAAGGCCAATGCCGCGGTGATTGCGTTGCTGGCTGCCGAATGGCATCTGCCCCGATCGGCTTTCGATGTCGCGAGAGGGACTACCGCGCGCGACAAGGTGTTGAGTATTTCCGGTGAGCCTGCCGCGCTCGCCGACAAGATAGGCGAATGGATGCGCGAACATGGCTGATGCGATGCTGCCCACTGCGAAGCTGGCCACTGCGAAATTGATCGACGGGAAAGCCTTTGCCGCCGGCTTGCAGCAGCGTGTCGCCGCGGGCGTGGCCGAGTTGGTGGCGGCCGGCGCGCCGAAGCCCGGCCTGGCCACGGTCCTGGTCGGTGCCGATCCCGCGAGCCAGGTCTATGTCCGCAGCAAGTGCAAGCTCGCGGTCGAGCTCGGCATGGCGAACTTCGATCATCGGCTCGAGCCGGAAGCAACGGAGGCCGAGCTGCTGGCCTTGATCGCGACGCTCAATGCGGATCCCGCGATCAACGGAATTCTCGTGCAGCTCCCGTTGCCCAAACACATCGACACGGCGCGCGTGCTGCTCGCAGTCGACCCGGCCAAGGATGTCGACGGCTTCCATCCCATCAACGTCGGGCGCCTGGGCTCGATCGCCGCGGGAGCGCCGCTCGATTTTCCGGTGCCCTGCACGCCGCTCGGCGTCTCGATGCTGTTGCAGGATGCCCTGGGGTCGCTCGCCGGATTGAACGCCGTCGTGATCGGCCGCTCGACCCTGGTCGGCCGTCCGGTGGCGCAGCTTCTCCTGCGCCAGGATTGCACGGTCACGATCACGCACTCGCGCACGCGCGACTTGGCCGGCCTCTGCCGCCAGGCCGATATCGTGGTCGCCGCCATCGGCAAGCCGGCGTTCGTGCGGGGCGACTGGATCAAGCCGGGCGCCGCGGTGATCGACGTCGGCATCAACCGCATCCCCGCAGCCGACGGCAAGACGCGGCTGGTGGGCGACGTGGCCTTCGCCGAAATCCTGCCAGTGGCGGGTTATCTTACGCCGGTTCCCGGTGGCGTCGGCCCGATGACCGTGGCCTGCCTGATGTTCAACACGCTGCAGGCCGCTCGCCGCAAGGCGGGCTTGGCGATGGTGGCGGCGTAACAGCGTTCAAGTTTCTCCGGACCGCGCGCGTCCCGCGCGCTCATGAGTCCGAGCG
>CAMDOT010000275.1 GCA_945903635.1 Rhizobium sp. Q54
CGAGGGTGTCGATCGCGCTCTGTCCTAAATGATGTATCCCCCACCAGCCGCATCGAGCATCGCACCGGTGATGAACGAGGCTTCGTCCGACAACAGATACAGGATGGCGCCCGCCATCTCGTGAACCTCGCCGACGCGCTGCATCGGGATCGACGACTCGATACTGGCGCGGAAGGTGGCGTCCTTCAGTCTTCCCTCGGTCATCTCCGACATCACCATGCCGGGCCTGAGTGAGTTCACGCGGATGCCCTCGGGCGCGACCTCGCGGGCAAAGCCCTTGGTGAAGGAATCGACCGCGCCCTTGGTCGCTGCATAGGCCGACGAGCCGATCCGGCCGCCGATCGTCGAGGCCATCGACGAGACGTTGACGATCGCGCCGCCCTTGCCGCCGTGTTTGGTCGACATGCGCTTGGCGGCCTCTCGGCAGCACAGCATCAGGCCGATCACGTTCACCGCGAAGAACTTCTCCAGAAGTGTCGCGTCGTATTCGTCGACCCGCGTCCGCTGGCTGAAGCCCGCGCTGTTCACCAGATGGGTGATCGGCCCCAGTGCCTTCTCGGTTTCCTGGAACATCTGGATGATGTCGGCCTCGCGCGCCATGTCGGCGGGGAGCGCGATGGCCTTGCCGCCGTTGGCGACTATATCGGCCACCACTTTCTTCGCCTGCGCATCGCGCGAGCGGTAATTGATGGCGACCTTGTAGCCGCGCGTGGCTGCGAGTCGGGCGGTTGCGGCGCCGATACCCGAGGCGCCACCGGTGATCAGGAGGGTTTTGCTCATGTCCCGATGATATAGACTGGAGGCGATGTGGGAGGAAAAATCATGAAGGCCGCCGTCCTGTTCAAGCCCAACGAGCCGCTGCAGATCGTCGAATGCGAGCTCGACCCACCCAAGGCGCTCGAAGTGCGGGTGAAGATGAAGGCGGCAGGCGTCTGCCAGAGCGACTGGCACGTCATGAACGGCGACTGGCCCTCGCCGATGCCGATCGTGCCGGGCCACGAGGCGGCGGGCGAGATTCTGGAATGCGGCCCGGGCGTCACCACGGTGAAGCCCGGCGACCACGTCATCTTCTCTTTCCGGCCGCACTGCGGGCGTTGCCGCTACTGCACCCAGGGCCGCACTGTGCTCTGCATCGGCCGCGCCGCGGTGCCACCGGGCTCGCTCTACGACGGCACGCTCCGCCTCAAGCACAAGGGCCAGGGCATCAACCAGATGGCCCGCATCGGCACCTTCGCCGAGGAAGTGGTCGTGCCGGAGGAAATGGTCGTGCCGATCCGCAAGGACATGCCGTGGCCGCAGGCCGCCCTGGTCGGCTGCTGCGTGGCCACGGGCGTCGGCGCGGTCACGCGCCACGCCAAGATCGAGGCGGGCTCCGCTGTGCTGGTGATCGGCTGCGGCGGCGTTGGCCTCAACGCCATCCAGGGCGCCATGCTGTCGGGCGCCGGCCTCATCATCGCGGCTGATATCCTCGACAACAAGCTCGAGATGGCCACGACCTTCGGTGCCACGCACACGATCAACACCGCCAAGGACAACGACGCGGTGAAGAAAGTGAAGGCGATCACCGGCGGGCTCGGCGTCGACTATTCCTTCGATGCCGTCAGCGTCGACAAGACCCAGGCGCTGGCCTTCGACGCGCTGGCGCCGGGCGGCCACGCGGTTGCCGTCGGTATCTCGGCTGCGACCGTGCGAGCGCAATATTCGCCCATGATGATGGTGTTCGGCGAGAAGACGATGAGCGGCACCTTCTACGGTTCGGTGCGGCCCAACCTCGACTTCCCCATCCTGGTCGACCACTACATGGAAAAGCGGCTCAACATAGACGGGTTGATCAGCCGCACCTACAAGCTCGACGAGATCAACGACGGCTTCAAGCGCATGATGGCGGGTGAAGTCGCCCGCGGCGTCGTGGTGTTCGATTGAATCTCGACGATTTCGGCCTCACCGACGAACAACTCCTGATCCGGCGGAACGTCGCCGAACTTCTGGCGCGCGTGCTGCCGGCGGAGGAAATCCGCCGGCTCGATGCTGCCAGCGAGTTCCCGCATGCGGCTTTCAAGGCACTGGCCGACGCGGGCTACATGGCGCTGCCCTACGATCCCGCCTACGGCGGCATGGGCGGCAGTCGCAAGGACCTCGTGGTGCTGGTCGAGGCGCTGGCGCGGCATTACAGCGGCGCCTCGTCGCTCTACCTGCCGACGGTCGTCTATGGCGGCATGCATCTGCAGCTCACGGCGGGCGAGCATCTGCGGCGGCGCTACCTGCCGGAGATCTGCGCCGGCCGGCTGAAGTCGGCCTTCGCGCTCTCCGAGCCCGACACCGGCTCCGACGCTTCGGGCATCAAGACGCGCGCCGTGCGCGACGGCAACGGCTATCGCCTCACCGGCCAGAAGCTCTACATCAGCGCGGCCCATGTCGCGGATTACCTGATGGTGGTGGCCAAGACCGACAGCGAGGCCAAGCACAAGGGCGTCACGCTGTTCTGGGTCGATGCGCGCGCGACGGGCCTCACCATGAAGCCGCTGGAGACGCTCGGCCGGCGGACCACGCACGCCAACGAGATCTTCCTCGATGGCGTGTTCGTGCCCGCCGACCACGTGATCGGCGAGGAGAACCGCGGCTGGTCCGGCTTGATGAAGGGCCTCAACCTCGAGCGGCTGTGCCTGGCGGCGCAGGCCTGCGGCAACATGCATTTCGCCATTGAGTACGCCAAAGCCTACGCCGTCGAGCGCGTGCAGTTCGGCCAGCCGATCTCCAAGTTCCAGGCGATCCAGCACAAGTTCGCCGACATGCGGATCATGCTGAAGACCACGCAGGCGTTGACCTATCGCCTGGCCGACATGCTCGATGCCGGGCTCAATCCCGTCGAAGAGACGGCGATCGCCAAGATCCAAGGCACAGACGGTGAATTCAAATGCGCCCATCTCGCCATGGAGATCATGGGCGGCGCTGGCTACACCATGGCGCACGACATCCAGCGCCTGTTCCGCGACGTGCGCGTGGGCTCGATCGGCGGCGGCACCAACGACATCCACCGCAACACCATCGCCAAGCTGATGGGGCTGTAGTGCCGATTCACGTCAAGAAGGACCGCGGGCCTCCTCAGGGCGGAGAATTACTCCGCCCGAGCCCGCTCATGAGGCGGGCCTGGAGGCCCGCGGTCCGGTTTCCATGAGAAAGATCGGCGACGCGTCGTTCTTCCGCATCGTCGATCGCCTGCTGGTGTCCGGCACGGGCCGGACGCAGACCGTGCGGTGGTCGATCGACGGGGTGCACTGGCAGCGCGAACGTCACAGCTACGCCGGCGCCAGCCACGGCTTCACCATCGAGGTGACGACGGGCACCCGGGCGGCGAGGCCGGGGTGGACGCTGGTGATCGTCAAGGAATACTGGCGCGATGCCAACGGCGAGAGCATGAAGTCGCCGCAATGGGCCCATATCGAGACTGGCAGCCGTGCCGACGTGGTCGCCTGGCTGGAGCGACAGGAACGCAGACTCGAGAACGAATGAGGCTCTGATGGACATCGCAAAATGGGTGCGGGGGCTGCGCTGGGATGGCCTGGCCGATGCCGAGCGCCTGTGAGCGAGGCCATCGAGCGCGCGAGCACAAAGCGCTAGAATCGCGCGGTCCGTGGAATCGCCTTGCGAGACCCTCCCGGGCGGTCTAAACGAACGACACCTTGGCGTGGGGCTTTGCGCGAGCGCCGACTAAGCAAAATTTCCCTGTAATTACAGAGACTTAACTCAATGCTGTCGCGTGTCATCGGGCTATTTTCGGCGGACATGGGCATCGACCTCGGCACGGCCAATACGTTGGTCTATGTGAAGGGTCGGGGCATCGTTCTCAACGAACCGTCCGTCGTGGCGCTCACCACGCAGAGCGGCAAGCGACAGGTCCTCGCCGTGGGCGAAGAGGCCAAGATGATGCTGGGTCGAACGCCCGGCAACATCCAGGCGATCCGTCCGCTGCGCGACGGCGTCATTGCCGACTTCGAAGTCGCCGAGGCGATGATCAAGCACTTCATCTCGAAGGTGCACAACCGGCGCTCCTTTGCCCATCCCCAGATCGTGGTCTGCGTGCCCTCCGGCTCCACCGCCGTCGAGCGCCGCGCCATCCAGGAATCGGCCGAAAGCGCCGGCGCCCGCAAGGTCTGGCTGATCGAGGAGCCGATGGCGGCGGCGATCGGCGCCGGCCTGCCGGTCACCGAGCCCACCGGCTCGATGGTGGTCGACATCGGCGGCGGCACGACCGAGGTCGCCGTCCTGTCGCTGGGCGGCATCGTCTATCCGCGCTCCGTGCGCGTCGGCGGCGACAAGATGGACGAGGCGATCATCGCCTATATCCGCCGCAATCATAACCTCCTGGTCGGTGAGAGCTCGGCCGAGCGCATCAAGAAGGCCATCGCCTCGGCCTGCCCGCCGGAAGACGGCGAGGGCCGGACCATGGAGATCAAGGGCCGTGACCTGATGAACGGCGTTCCCAAGGAACTGATCATCACCGAGCGGCAGATCTCCGAGAGCCTGCAGGAGCCGGTGAGCGCCATCGTCGAGGCCGTCAAGGTGGCGCTGGAGAACACCGCGCCGGAACTGGCCGCCGACATCGTCGACAAGGGCATCGTGCTGACCGGTGGCGGCGCCATGCTGGCCAATATGGACACCGTGCTGCGCCAGGCCACCGGCCTGCCGGTTTCGGTGGCCGAGGACCCGTTGCTGTGCGTGGCGCTCGGCACCGGCCATGCCGTGGAGAACATCGGCCGCCTGCGCGGCGTGTTGTCGTCGATGTACTAACAGGCCGCGCCCCGCCCGCTTTGGGGTAGAATGGGCAGGATATGGCGATCCGGGACGACTTCGAGGTAGTCGCGAGCCAGGTGCGCACAGCCGTGCAGCGCTTCGCTCTCGGCCTGCTCGTGATCGCCGCGTTCGGTGCCATGCTGCTCGGCAAGGCCGACACTGTCCTGGTCGAACATGCCCGCGTATTGGCCCTGGACCTCGCCAGCCCCGTACTGGAGGCCATTGCCCGCCCCGTGGCCGCCGCCAACCGCGTCATTGCCGACCTCAAGGAATTCGCGAGCTTGCGCGAGGAGAATGCCCGCCTGCGCGAGGAGAACGTGCGGCTGCTGGCCTGGCAGACCGCCGCGCGGCGCCTCGAGAACGAGAACGAGCGCATGCGCGGCCTTGCCAATTTCCGCGAGGGGCCGGAAGCCTCCTTCATCACCGCCCGCATCGTGGGCGACAGCGTCAGCGCCTATGTGCGCGGCGCGCTGCTCAATGTCGGGCGCAAGGCAGGCGTCGCGTCGGGCCAGGCGGTGGTGACCGGCGAGGGCCTGGCCGGCCGCATCGCCGAAGTCGGCGAGAACAGAGCGCGCGTGCTGTTCGTCACCGACGTCAATTCGCGCCTGCCGGTAGTGATCGAGCGCACCCGTGAGCGCGCCATCCTGGCCGGCGACAATTCCCCGCAGCTTCGCCTCACGCTGCTGCAGAGCGTGGCCGGCGTTCAGCGCGGCGACCGCATCGTGACCTCGGGCCATGGCGGCAGCTTCCCCGTCGGCATCCCGGTCGGCGAGGTGGTCGAAACCGGCGAGGGCAGCGTCCGCGTCCGCCCGTTCGCCGACTTTTCCCGGCTCGAGTTCGTACGCGTCGTCGACTACGGCGTTACCGGGCTCGTGGGGAGCGGCGGTCCGGCCGCGCCGGCAGCCCCGCCGGCCGGCGTCAGGGTCCGCTGACATGAGGACCGCCTCGTGAGAGCCGCCCCATGAGAGCCGCCCCATGAGAGCCGCCTTATGAGAGCTGATGGCGTCCTCGGCATGCTCGACCGCTGGGGCCGTAGCGCGTTGCCCGGGGCCACCCTGCTGTTCTTCGTTCTGCTGACGCTCGCTCCGCTGCGGGCGCCCTACCTTTCGGGCGCGCTGCCGCTGTTGCCGGCGCTGGTCGTCTTCCAGTTCAGCCTGGCCACGCCGGAGCGACTGCCCGGGCCGCTGCTGCTGATCATGGGCATCCTGCTCGACCTGCTGCTGGGCGGGCCCGGCGCACCTGTCGGCGTGAGCGCGCTGGGCTTCGTGCTGATCCGGGCGGCGGTGGTGAACAACCGCCGCTACCTCGTGGGCGTGCCGTTCCTCTTCCAGTGGTTCGGCTTCTGCCTGCTCGCCCTGGGCTTCGTGGCGCTGGTCTGGTTCTTCACCGCGCTGTGGACCTGGACGGCCATCGATCCGCTGCCCGCGTTGATGCAATATGCCGTGGTGATCGTGATCTATCCGCTGCTCGCCCCGCTGCTCGCCCGCGTCCGCGCGCGCGACCCGCTGAACGTGCCCGACGCCTCGCGCGGCACGGCGCGGCCGGGAGAGACGACGTCATGAGGCCCGGGTCGTGAAGCCCTTCCGCAAAGGCGACGGCGAACGCAGTGGGCTGTTCACCCGGCGTGCCCTGCTGCTGGGCGGCGTGCAGGGTGTACTGCTGGGCGCGCTGGCCGGACGCCTCTACCAGCTCCAGATCCTCGAGACCGAGCGCTTTGCCACGCTGGCCGAGGAGAACCGCATCAATCTGCGGCTGCTGCCGCCGTCTCGCGGGCTGATCTTCGACCGCACCGGCCAGCCGCTCGCCGTCAACCGCAACAACTTCCGCGCCATGGCGACGTCGGATCGCGGCCGCGGCGCCGACGTGCTGGTCGAGCGGCTCGACCAGATCTTCGCCCTGGGCGAGGCGGACAAGACCCGGCTGCTGCGCGAACTCCGGCGCAGCCGCAACGCCCAGCCCGTGGTGGTGCGCGAGAATCTCGGCTGGGAGGACGTGGCCCGCATCGAGTTCAACGCGCCCGATCTGCCGGGCGTGTTCATCGACCTCGGCCAGTCGCGCGACTATCCCGAGGGCGAGCTGATGAGCCACATCGTGGGCTACACCGGCCGCGTCTCCGACGAGGATCTTGCCGGTCGCGACGACCCGGTGCTGCAGCTTGCGACGATCCGCTTCGGCAAGAAGGGCGTCGAGCGCTCGCTCGAGGATGACCTGCGCGGTCGTGCCGGCGCCGTCCAGGTCGAGGTCAACGC
>CAMDOT010000276.1 GCA_945903635.1 Rhizobium sp. Q54
CTTGATTTAGTTGGTGGAGCCAAACGGGATCGAACCGTTGACCTCTACAATGCCATCGTAGCGCTCTCCCAGCTGAGCTATGGCCCCGAATTCCTGGGTCGCGGCGCGAGGTATAATTCCTGCCCCCTCAACTGGCAACAGGGGACTGGCAATAGGCCTAGCGGTCGCCTTCGCCCTTGTCGTCCTCGACTTCCACCTCGACCTCGATGTCGTCCGTCTCGTCGGCGAGATCGTCCGCCTCCAGCGCGTCGTCGCCCTCCACATCGGGCAATTCGTCGCCGTTGAGCGCCGCATCATCGGCCTTCTTCTTGGCCGCCGCCTTGATCAACGCCGCCGCGGCAGTCGCTGCTGCCGCCGTGGCGGCCGCTGCCGCCGCCGCGCCGCGGCCACGGCGCACCTTCACGAAATCTTCGCGATCATGCTCACGCCCACACTTGGGACATTTGATCGGGCTCTTGTTCAGATCGTAGAAGCGCGCTGCACAGCTCTGGCAGGTGCGCTTGGTACCCCAGGTCGCCTTGACCACGCTGAATCTCCCGGAATTCCGCTGAATTCGGCCGAATCGGCCGCGAGGGAGCGCGTATGTCATGCGTCTTTCACCCTGTCAAAACCAAATTCCGGCATGCTAGGAGGGCGCCGCGCCGCATTTGCGTCATCCTTCATGGAGAGTGCCCTGTCCGGGATAGCCAAAACGGCCAAGTTGATCGCCCGTCCCGTCGCCCGGTTGAGCGGCCGGGTCCGCGCGCCCGGCGACAAGTCGGTTTCGCATCGCGCCCTGATGTTTGGCGCCCTGGCGCTCGGGGAAACCAACGTCAGCGGTCTCCTGGAGGGCGAGGACGTCCTGGCGACGGCCGCCGCCCTGCGGGCGCTCGGTGCCCAGGTCGAGCATGTCGGTGTGGGCCTGTGGCGGATCCGGGGGTTCGGCGTTGGCGGTGGTCGAGAACCGGGCAATGTGCTCGACCTCGGCAACTCAGGCACTTCAGCGCGGCTGCTGTCGGGCATTCTCGCCAGCCATCCCTTCACCAGCTTCATGACCGGCGATGCATCGTTGCGATCACGGCCGATGCAGCGTGTCATCGATCCGCTGTCACGGATGGGCGCGCGCTTTCAGGGGCGCGAAGGCGGTCGCATGCCGCTGGCTGTGATCGGGACCGACGAGATGGTGCCGATCGAATACCGCCTGCCCGTCGCCTCGGCGCAGGTGAAGAGTGCCATCCTGCTGGCCGGCCTCAATACTGGCGGTGAGACCACGGTGATCGAGCCCGAAGCGACGCGCGATCACACCGAACGGATGTTGCGCCATTTCGGCGCCGAGGTGCGGGTGAGCCCGGCCGAGGGCGGCGGCAAACGCATTACGGTCGTCGGCTGGCCAGAGCTCAGGGGCCGCGACATCGTGGTGCCGGGCGATCCATCGTCGGCGGCCTTTGCCGTGGTCGCGGCGGCGATCCGGCCGGGCAGCGACGTCACGGTCGAGAATGTCGGGGTAAATCCCCTGCGGGCCGGGCTCTATGAAACCCTGCGCGAAATGGGCGCCGATATCGCCTTCGAGAATCCCCGCGAAGTCGGCGGCGAACCGGTGGCCGATCTGCATGTGAAGGGCGGCGGCTTGAAAGGCATCGAAGTACCAGCCGGGCGGGCGCCGACGATGATCGACGAATATCCCATCCTGGCCGTGGCGGCTTCGTGCGCCGTGGGCACGACGCGCATGCTGGGATTGGCTGAATTGCGCGCCAAGGAAAGCGACCGCCTGTCGAGTGTTGCGGCTGGTCTGGCGGCGAATGGAATCCGCCACGAAATGGGTGCCGACAGCCTCGTCGTGCAGGGCACCGGCGCGCCTCCGGACGGTGGCGGCCTGGTCAAGACCCACCTCGACCATCGCATCGCCATGTCGTTCCTGGTGTTGGGGCTAGCCACAAAGGAACCGGTGGCGGTCGATGACGGTTCGCCGATCGACACCAGCTTTCCCGGGTTCGCCGACCTCATGAACGGGCTCGGCGCCAAGATCGAGCCCGCGTGAGGCGGCGGTCGTGAGCGGCCACCTGATCATCGCCATCGACGGGCCATCGGCCGCGGGCAAGGGCACCCTCGCGCGGCGGCTGGCGGCTCATTTCGGCCTCCCCCATCTCGATACCGGCCTGCTTTACCGGGTGGTCGGCGTGAAATCTCATCGGACCGGCCGGGCGCCGGCGGAAATCGCGGCAGGGCTGGAGGCGTCCGACCTGGCCGATCCTGAGCTGCGGACAGACAGCGCCGGCCAGCAGGCCTCCAAGGTCGCGGCGATGCCCGAGGTCCGAGCTAAGTTGTTGGATTTCCAGAAGGAATTTGCATCTCGGGCATCCGGGGCCGTCCTCGATGGCCGCGACGTCGGCACGGTCATCTGCCCCGATGCACCGGTGAAGCTGTTCGTGACGGCCAGTGTGGAAGCCCGTGCCGAGCGCCGGTTCCAGGAGTTGCGCGAACGAGGGGTCGACACTATAAAACCGCGCGTTCTTGCCGAGATGGCGGAGCGGGACCGTCGCGACAGCGAACGGGCGGCTGCACCACTTAAAGCCGCACCCGATGCTTTCCTTCTCGATACCAGCGACATGGATGCCGATGCAGCGTTTGCTGCTGCGTTGGCGTTCATCGAGCGCAAGGGCTTTCGATCCTCCGGGCCGTAAGTCGCCGCCGGCGGATCGAAGACAGCAAGCGGCGATTGCGAACGGGCGTGTCGCCCGGGCGTCGGTGTTTCAAAGGCAGTGGATCCGCCGGACTTAACCGGTTGGCCGACGGGCGCTGTGCCGCCCGGGATCGATGAAGGAGAGTATTTGATGGCTAAGGGCAGCGCCCTCCGTAAACCCGCGAACGACACGTCCAGCGACGAGTTCGCAGCACTTCTCGACGAATCGCTCGGCGGTTCGACCAGCTTCGAAGGACAGGTCGTCAAGGGCCGCGTCATTCGCATTGCCAACGACTTCGTCACCATCGATGTCGGCCTCAAGTCCGAAGGCCGTGTCGCTCTGCGCGAGTTCGCCAACGGGACGGGCGCGCCGGAGATCAAGGAAGGTGACCTGATCGATATCTTCGTCGATCGCATGGAGAACAAGGAAGGCGAGGCCGTCCTGTCGCGCGACATGGCGCGCCGCGAGGAAGCCTGGACCGTCCTCGAGAAGGCCTTCACCGACCAGGAACGTGTCATGGGCACGATCTTCGGTCGCGTTAAGGGTGGCTTCACCGTCGACCTCAGCGGCGCCGTGGCGTTCCTGCCGGGCAGCCAGGTCGATGTCCGTCCGGTGCGCGATGTCGGCCCGCTGATGGGTCAGGCCCAGCAGTTCCAGATCCTCAAGATGGACCGTCGCCGCGGCAACATCGTCGTGTCGCGCCGCGCCGTCATGGAAGAGACCCGCGCCGAGGACCGCACGCGCCTGATGGGCGCGCTGTCGGAGGGCCAGGTGCTCGACGGCGTCGTGAAGAACATCACCGACTACGGCGCATTCGTGGATCTGGGCGGCGTCGACGGCCTGCTGCATGTCACCGACATCGCCTGGAAGCGCATCAACCATCCGTCGGAAGCCCTCACCATCGGCCAGCAGGTCAAGGTGCAGGTCATCCGCTTCAACGCCGAGACGCAGCGTATCTCGCTCGGCATGAAGCAGCTGATGAGTGATCCCTGGGATGGTGCCGGTGCCAAGTATCCGGTCGGCTTCAAGCTCAAGGGCCGCGTCACCAACATCACCGACTACGGCGCGTTCGTCGAGCTGGAGCCCGGTGTCGAAGGCCTGGTCCATGTCAGCGAAATGAGCTGGACCAAGAAGAACGTGCATCCGGGCAAGATCGTTTCGACCTCGCAGGAAGTCGAAGTGATGGTTCTGGACGTCGATATGTCCAAGCGCCGTATCTCGCTCGGCCTCAAGCAGTGCATGGCCAACCCGTGGGAGAGCTTCGCCGAGAAGTTCCCGGCCGGTACTGAGCTGGAAGGCGAAGTCCGCAACATCACCGAGTTCGGCCTGTTCGTCGGCCTGCCCGGCGACATCGACGGCATGGTGCATCTCAGCGACCTGTCGTGGGACAAGGCCGGTGACGAGGCGATCCGCGACTTCAAGAAGGGCGACCAGGTCAAGGTCAAGGTTCTCGATGTCGATATCGACAAGGAGCGCATCTCGCTCGGCATCAAGCAGCTCGCCAACGATCCGTTCGAGAAGGTGGGCGTGGTCGCCAAGAAGGGCGACGTGGTCACCGTCATCGTGGCCGGCATCCAGGACAATGGCATCGACGTCACGGTGCAGGACGGAATCCCGGGCTTCATCCGCAAGTCGGAGCTCAGCCGCGACCGTTCCGAGCAGCGTCCCGACCGCTATGCCATCGGCGACAAGCTCGACGCCAAGATCACCAACATCGACAAGGCCTCGCGCCGGGTCGTGCTGTCGGTCAAGGCGCGCGAACTCGACGAAGAGAAGAAGGCGATGGCCGATTTCGGCTCGTCCGACTCGGGCGCCAGCCTGGGCGACATCCTGGGAGCGGCGCTCAGCCGGGCCCAGAAGAAGGGCGAGGACGACGAGAAATAGGTCATTCCGACCAATCGATGGAAAGGCCGACCCGCAAGGGTCGGCCTTTTCTTTTGCTTTCAAGGGGTTAGGCTTGACGACACCTTTATTTAGTTTAATATCAAAGACTTAAATCCTTGATCTCGGGGCCTTCGGCCTCGCCATGGAACCGCGATGACCAAGTCCGAGCTGATTGCCCGCCTGGCGGCCCGGAATCCGCATCTCTACCAAAGGGATGTCGAGAGGATCGTCGCGACGGTCTTCGATGAAATCTCCAAGGCACTGGCCTCGGGCCATCGGGTCGAATTGCGGGGCTTTGGCGCCTTCTCGGTGAAGAAGCGCGATCCGCGCACCGGCCGCAATCCGCGCACCGGCGAGCAGGTCGCTGTGGCCTCCAAGCGTGTGCCCTATTTCAAGACCGGCAAGGACCTGCGTGACCGCTTGAACAAGGAAGCGGCGCGTGCGGCCGGCCTGTTGCCGCCCGAAACCGCGACCGACAAGAAATAGCGGCGCCGGCGCCGTCGTCGCGCCGTTCCTTCTGCGTCTGTCCGCTCGCATCGACGGGGCACGCTGTGTCATGCTGGGCACCGCATGAAAATTCTCTCCCGCGCTCTATTCCTGCTCTTTGTCCTGGCCGGTGTCCTGATTGCCGTCAGCAACACCCAGCCCGTTCAGCTGGCCTTGTGGCCGCTGCCGCACATTGTCGTGCTTCCGCTCTATCTGCTGGTCGTGGGCCTGCTTCTGACGGGCGTGCTGGCGGGTCTGGGGATCGGCTGGTGGGCGGCGCGCCATCACCGTCGGCGGGTGCGTGAGACGAGCAGCCAGGCAGCACGGCTGGAGCGCGAGGTCGCGCGCTTGCGCGACGTTGCGGGGCAACAGCCCGCGACGACGACCGCGAACGTGGCATCTCCCGGACAGAAGGCGATCGAGCGCCAGAGAGCCTTGGTTGCGCCAGACCTGGCCTCACCCGCGAGACGCGGTCCGCTGTCTTAAAACCGATCGGTACCCGACCGTCAGCCGGGTTCGATCAACGCGCCCACCGCCTTCAAGGCTTCAATGTCGGCTTCACCGACCCCGGCTTCGGCCAGGATGGCCCGCGAATCGGCTCCCTGGAGCGGCGCCATCGACCGGATCGCAGGTGGCGTCCGGCTCATCCGCATCGGCGGCTCGACCATCATGATCTCGCCTTCGCTGGGGTGAGGATATTTTCGGAAGAGCTGCCGCCACACGAGATGCGGGTCCTCGAACAGGTCGGCGGGGCGCGAGACCGGCGCGTTGGGGATCTGGCCCTCGTCGAGCAACCTCACCCATTCGGCGGTGGTGCGGGCAGGGGCGAGCGCCTCGACCATCGCGTACATGTCCGAGATATGCATCGACCGGGCATTCAGGGTCGAATAGCGCGGGTCCTCGAGCACCTCGGGCCGGCCGACGATCTCGAAGAAGTTGCGCCAGTGCTTGTCGTTGTAGGGCAGGATCGCCATCCAGCCATCCAGGGTCCGGAAGGGTTTGCGGGTGCGGGCGAGCAGGCGGGAGTAGCCGACCTCGCCCTCATCGCTGAAGGTGCGCTCCCACAGATGCTCGACCATCAGCCAGGCGGCCATGGTCTCGAACATCGGCACCTCGACGAACTGGCCTTCGCCGGTGCGCTGGCGATGCATGAGCGCCGACAAGGTCGAGAAGGCGAAGGTGAGGCCCACGGTCTTGTCGGCCAGGATGGTGGGCGGGTAGCGCGGCACGTCGTCCCCGGCGGCGCGACCCATCAGGTCGGCGATGCCGAACCGGGCCTGGATCGCGTCGTCGTAGGCCGGCAGTTTTCCGTAAGGACCGTCGGCCGAATAGCCGTAGGCGCCGACATAGACGATGTCGGGCTTCACTTTGCGGATGTCCTCGTAGCCGAGCCCGAGCCCCTCGATCGCCTGCGGCCGTAGCGCATGGACGAAGGCATCGGCGGTCGCCACCACCTTGAGCAGTGCGGCGCGCGCCGCCGGATTCTTGAGGTCGAGGCAGAGCGAACGCTTGTTGCGGTTCACATACAAATAGGTCGGGCCCATCCCGGGGGTCTTGCCCGGCTTGCCGATGTGGCGGACGGCGTCGCCTTCCGGTGCCTCGACCTTGATCACTTCGGCGCCCTGGTCGGCGAGCAACATCGTTCCATAGGGGCCCAGGATGATGTTGGTGAGGTCGACGATTTTGATGCCTTCAAGGGCGCCGGGCATTGAGTTGTCCTGTGAGAGTGGAGGTGGGCGAGACTGCCATCGCCTCGGCATCGCGTCACGAGGTTACCATCGACCGATATGCGCGCGCTGCCGCGCCCGCACGAACGAGTCAAGAGGGCGCGATCATTCACCTCCGCAGGCGAGTGTTACCCAACATCCGCGATTGAAAAAAGGGAGACTCAAAAAAGCCGTTGTTTGTGAGGATGATACGACTCATTAATTTGTCAAATCGCTCACCTTGAGGGTGCGATGGGGTCCTTGCAGACGGTTTTGCCATTCAAATTGGCGGCGACTGAA
>CAMDOT010000277.1 GCA_945903635.1 Rhizobium sp. Q54
TCGCCACCGCGCTGGTGGGCTATCGCACCTATCCGCACATCGACATGGCGGTGACAGGCAAGCGTGCCGTCGAGCTGCTGGACAGGCTCCGGAAGGAGAAGCGGCCGGTCTATCGCGCCTACCGCCAGCTCGATTTCCTCATTCCGCTGGTCTGGCAGTGCACCTTCATCGAGCCGGCCAAGGCGATCTTCGATCTCGTGGGCGAACTGGAAGCGGGCGAGAAGAGCCACAACCAGGGCATCGTGAGCGTGACGCACACGCCGGGCTTTCCGCCCGCCGACATCGCCCAGTGCGGCCCGGCGCTGGTGGTCTACGGCCATGACAAGGAGGCGGTCGAGGCCGCCGCCGACAAGCTCGCGGCCACGGTCAAGGCGCAGGAGAAGGCTTTCAACGGCGAGCTGCTCGACCCCGATCAGGCGGCGTTGCGGGCGATCGAGCTGTCGAAGACCGCCACGAAGCCGATCGTGCTGGCCGACGTGCAGGACAATCCTGGCGCCGGCGGCACGTCCGACACGATCGGCCTGTTGGCGGCGTTGATGCGCCACAAGGCCAAGGGTGCCGTGATCGGCATGATCGTGGACCCGGAGTCGGCGAAGGCCGCCGTCGAGACGGGTGAGGGCAACATCATGCGGCGCGGCATCGGCGCCGTGGTGGGCTACGCTGGCGAGAAGCCGGTCGAGGCCGACTGGCGCGTGACGAAGCTCGGCTCCGGCATCTTCACCGGCACCGGCCCGTTCTACGGTGGCGCAAAATTCCAGATCGGGCCGATGGCGCTGGTGACCGACGAGGCGTCGGGCGTGTCGGCGGTGCTGGCGTGCAAGCGCGTGCAGGCGGCCGACCAGGAGATGTTCCGCGCCGTCGGCGTGGAACCTTCCAAGGTTCCGATCCTGGCGCTGAAATCGACAGTGCATTTCCGCGCCGATTTCCAGCCGATCGCCGAGACGATTCTCGTGGTGCAGTCGCCCGGCGCGCACATCACCGATCCGGTCGACATGCCGTACAAGCACCTGCGCAAGGGCATCCGGTTGCGACCCCTCGGACCAACGCATGGGGGGCCGGTCCACGGCTGACGTTCGGTAACCGCTCGAGGAAATACCTCAGCGCTTGCGGAAGGGCGCGGCCGCCTTGTCCACCTGCGCGCCGATGGCCGCCATGCACTGCTCGGGACTGCCGTATTGGCCGGCGAGCAGTTTGCCGAGTTCCCCCGGGATGATGTCGTTGGAAACTTCGACCCAGGCGGGCAGCTTTGGGTCGGATCCCATGGCGTTGTTGATGGTCCACTCGGTCGCCGGGAAGTGGCGCGTGGTGCCGGGCCCGACTTTGGCGGCGGCAAGGACCCGTGGGTCCTTGTAGGTCGAATTGCGCACGGCCGCGCCGCCGCTGCCCAGGATGGCGGAACGAGCCGCCACGTCCTTGGAGCAGACCCATTGCATGAAGATCCAGGCCGCTTCGGGGTTCTTGGAATATTTCGAAAGACAGATGGAGGAGCCGCCCTGGTGGCCGATGTGGGGAACTTCCAGGAAGCCTGCCGCATCGGGCGATCGCAGTCGGGCTTCCGCCGGCGGACGGGCGGCTTCCATCAGACCGACGACCTTGGAGTCCTTGCCGTCGAAGCCGGGGAAGAACTCGCCCCAGGAAATAACCATGGCGGCGTTGCCCTGGGCGATCGATTGCGCTTCGCCATCCCATGTCCAGGTCTTGGCGGCTGGCGGCATGTGCTTGACGAGTTCGAGCATGTAGGCGAGGCCGCGCATTCCGTCCTGGTCGCCGCCGGAAAAGAAGCCGTCCTTGTTGAACACCGAGCCGCCGTGGGCCCAGAGCCAGGCGCTCCAGTCGCACGTCAGCGAATAATGGCCGGCTTTCAACTGCCCGGTGGTGCCGTAGATGCCGTTGCCACGCTCGGCCGCGTCGAGCGCCTTCACGACCTTCATGTACTCGTCCATCGTCGTCGGTACTTTTAGGCCGTGCTTGTCGAACAGGTCCTTGCGGTACATCAGAATGAAGATCGGGATGTCGAAAGGGATTCCGATCAGCTTGTCCTGGTAGGTCGAGATGCCTTGCATCAGAGGCTTGGAGAAGTCGCTCCAGTCGAACCCGGGCAATGCGAGATCGCGCTTGCGGTCGTAGTGCTCGCGCGGATCGATGGTGTCGCCGGAGAATAGCGCCGTCCACGATTGGTCCAGATAATGGAGATCATAGGCGCCGAGTTGACCGCGGGCGTCGGCCGTCACCTTCTCAAGCACCTGCTCCAGCGGCACGATCTCGATGTCCACTTCGATGCCGGTGTTGGCGGTGAACTCGTCCTTGGCCAGCAACTTGGCGACAACGCTGGGCGGAGTCGACTCGGAGACGAAACGGATCTTCGTGCCTTTGTACTTGCTCCCGACATCCCGCAGCCATTTTGCCATCTCGGCCGAGGAGCCGCTGTCAACCAACACTTGTGCCGATGCAACTCCCGGAAACGGCCGGTTCCCGCCCAGCATGGCCGCGGCGAAACTGGAGAGCCCGACTCCGGCAACGGAGAGGCGGCGGAGAAACTCACGTTTGCCGATGCGGCGGTCGGAGTAAGCCCGGGCGCTGTCTGCAACATAGCCCTTGCGATCGCCTTCGTTCATTTTGAACTCACTCCAAGCCTAAGGGCGTAAGTAGAGTTATATCAGCAGCTCAGCGGAGAAATCACTCGGGGAAAGGCAGCACGATGGCCAAGGCACCTGTCGACAAAGTCGTGATGGAGAACGTCAACAGCCCGGGCGGTCACGTCGTGCGGGTCGACGCCGACAAGTACAACGCAATGAAGCGGGCGATCCTGGCCGTCCTGCCGAAAGCCTCGTCGGGCATGACGGTTGCGGAACTCAAGAAGGGCTTGTTACCGCTTCTGCCGGAAGAGCTTTTCCCCGGCGGTGCCAAGGCGGGCTGGTGGCTAAAAGGCGTCCAGCTCGATCTCGAAGCAAAGCGCCTGATCGCGCGCATCGACTCCAAACCGATGCGCCTGCGTCGGCTATGAGGCCTCGCTCCGGAACGCTGGCCTCAGCGCCCACACCATCGGCACTGTCGTGAGCGCCACGCAGGCCACGACCGCAAGCGCGGTCGTGAGGCCGATCACGTCGCCCAGCAGGCCGAACAGCAGCGGGCCGGTGGCGCCGGCCACGGAGCCGCCGGTGTAGAAGACGGCGAAGGCGTGCGTGCGCTTCTCGGGGCTCACGAACTCGGGCACCGTGCCGTAGAGCACCGACGACGTGCCGTTCAGCATCAGGCCGATGGCCGGCAGCAATACGAGGGCGACGTCGAGCGACAGGGGCAGGACGGCGAGAATGAGGAGTGTCGTCGCGACCTCGGTGAGGGCGACCGACGGCACGACGCCGAGCTTCTGGCCGACCCAGCCCATCACCAGCTTGCCGGCAGCTCCTCCGGCAAAGAGCAGCGACAGGCCGAGGCCGATGGTCGGCAGGTCGGCGCCTTTATCTCTCAGGAGAAAGGGCAGGAAGATCAGGAAGCCGGTCCGCACCAGATCGTCGGCGATGTGGATCGAGAACAGCAGCCAGTAGGCCCACGGCCGGTCCTGGCCGGCGATGTTCTTTGCGGGCTCCGCCGTGCCATGCGTGACGATCGGCTTCAGCGAGGCCAGGATCACGGCCGCGCCCACGACCGCGAACGCCGCCATCACGACCATGGTCTGCTGCCAGCCGAGCGAGGCGGCGACCAGCGCGAACAGCGCGGGCAGGGCCACCTTGCCGAGGTCACCGGAGAAATTATAGGTGCCGAGCGCGGTGCGCGAGCGCTGGCCGTGATAGGCGGCCGCCACCAGGCTGGAAGCGATCGGATGCTGCGTGCTGCCGCCCAGGCCTGCCAGCAGCAAGCCCGCGATCACGCCATAGAGCGACCCGGTGAAGCCCGCGAGGCAATAGCCGACGGCGATCAGGGTGGTGCCCAGCGCCAGCACGCGCACGCCGCCGAAGCGCTCGGCGAGCTTGCCCGAGGGGATCTGGCCCACCGCCATCGAGCCGGAATAGACGGTCTTCAGTGCGCCAATGGCGGCGTAGCTCAGGCCGAACTGTGCCTGCAGCAGCGGATAGAGGACGTTCAGCAGGTCGGTGAAGCCGTCGTGCAGCGCATGGGCGCCGCCGCAGACGGTCAGTGTCCGGGTGGGCGAGGCGGGAGGGGAAATGGCGATTGTCATCGCTCTGTCACAATACAGGGCTTCACCTCGTCCATGCAAATGCAGCAAATGCACAGGCGATGAGAGTTCGCTCACCTATGTCCCGAAACGCTCGATCACCTCGGCGAGTGGTACGTGAACCAGCAGAGCATCCGAACCCAGCGGACTCTCGCCGCGCTCGAGAGCGGTAGCGAAACGCACGGCCGGGTCAGCTTCGATTCGCCGCCTCAACGCGGCGAGACGGGGCCAGCGGTCAGATTCCACAACCTCGTGAAACTCAAGCCAGCGAGCCACGCCGATCAGCACGCCATCGGCCAACGTCGGCCGGTCGCCGACCAGAAAGGGCGTGTCCCCGATCATCGCCTCCAGTCGATCATGACGCTCGATCACGTTCTTGCGGCCAAGGGCGCGCAGGGTTTCTTGCAGGGCGGGATCGGTGGGAACCATCTCAAGTGCGATCCACAATGGGCTGAAAGCGCCTGTGAACCCGGTGTTGATGAAGGCCATGAACTGATGCAGCCGGTCCGCTTCGGCGGTCATAGGGTCGAAGCTGATGCGCCTTTCCTTATCGCGCGCTTCCAGCCAAAGGGCGATGGCCATCGTCTCGGTCAGCACGCGGCCATCATCGGTGACCAGGACAGGCGTCTCGAGGCGACCGTTGAGGCGGGCATAGGCGTCAGTCTTCATTTCGGAGAGCATGTCGACGCGGCTCAGGCGATAGGGCTGTCCGAGCCATTCCAGGGTAGCGACGAGCCCCATCGAGCTTCCCAGCGGAAAGCCGTAAACAAGCAAGGGTTCCATTGTCTCTTTCCGTGATTTGAGGATCACGCTGCGCAGCGAGACTGGAACATAGGGGTGTCCGGCCCCATGTAAATTACGCACAAATTTGTAACCAGGGCCGCCCAATGAAAGACGTCGTATCGCGCTGCCCCATCGAAGAAGCCATGCAAGTGCTCAGCGGGCGCTGGCCGACGCTTCTGCTCTACTATCTCAAGGACGGGACGAAGCGGTTCAACGAGCTACGACGCGACAATCCGACTGTCTCTCATCGCATCCTGTCGCTGGAATTGCGCAAGCTGGAAGAGGCCGGCATCGTGCGGCGAACCGCGCACGAGGGCTATCCCTTGCGGGTGGATTATGCGCTGACGCCGTTTGGCCTTCACCTGATTCCGCTGATCGACGCGATCGGCGATTGGTGGGACGGCCGGTCGCCTCATGCGCGGGCGCGGGCGAAGTGACCTCCATCTTTGAGGCTCGCGCTCCAGAGGCGGCTAGCGACCGGGGATGCGGCCAAACCAAAAGGCGAGCTGCTGCTGGAAGTCGGCTTCGGCGAAGGCCACGTCGGTGATGACCGAGGGCTTGCCATTGCGCGGATAGCGCACGCTCTGCAATCGCGCGAAGGCGGTGTCGCTCTGGTGCAGGATCAACACATCGCCCTGGCGGCGGTGGAAGATGAATTCGTGGATCTTGCGGATATTGACCAGGCTGACGACGTAGCGGCCGCTGTCGTTTTCACCCGCGAGCTGGCGCACGGGGATGTCGCGGCCCTCGTTGGTGATGCCCATCAGCGCCGGTGCCTCGGGCGCCATCATGTTGTCGGTGCCGGTGTTCTGGATCAGGCGCACCAGCCGGTCGCCGCGCGGCGACAGGGTGGTGATCTTTGTCTTGCCGAACAGATTGGCGTTCTGGCAGGCGCCGAGCGGGAGAAGGAGGGCGGCACCGAGCAACGCGCGCCGCGGAAATACGCGCCTGGAAACTACGCTGGGAGACAAACTCAATCCTTCCCGGTCTTGTTCATGTCGATGACGATCGGCGCGATGGTATCGAGGGCGCCCTCGCGCACCGCCCAGAAGAAGCAGTTATGGCGCCCGGTGTGGCAGGCGACGCCGGTCTGATCGACGAGGACCAGCAGCGTGTCGCCGTCGCAATCGATGCGCAGGTCGTGCAAGATCTGGATGTGGCCGGATGTATCGCCCTTGCGCCACGGCGCCTGGCGCGAACGGGACCAATAGCAGACGCGGCCGGTCTTCATGGTCTCGACCACGGCATTGCGGTCCATCCAGGCCATCATCAGGACTTCGCCCGTGTCGTGCTGCTGGGCGATGGCCGGGACGAGACCATTGGCGTCGAAGCGGATGGCGGCAAGTGCCACGTCGATCTCGGACGGCTGGTAGGTGGTCGGACGAGTTTGAGCGCTAACTGGGGACATGGAGCGAGCACCTCTGGACCAGACATGGCCTCCGGAAGGAACGGGGCGTATAATCGCCTCGTTTCTGCTTGGCAAATCGGGGCAAATCGGGATCTCGTGAAGAAGTCGGCGAAAGCTCTCGTCCACAGCCATGATCATCAGCACTGCGTCGAGGATGCCCTCGCGGCGGCCGAGAAGTTGTGCGCGGCCAAGGACCTGCGGTTCACGCCCCTGCGCCGCCGCGTGCTCGAATTCGTCTGGTCGAGCCACAAGCCGGTCGGCGCCTATGCGCTGCTCGACAAGCTGCGCAGCGAGGACCTCGGCTCGGCGCCGCCCACGGTCTATCGCGCGCTAGACTTCCTGATCGAGAACGGGCTGATCCACCGCATCGAACGCATGAACGCCTTCGTCGGCTGCAGCCATCCCGGCGAGGCGCATCGCGGCTTCTTCCTGATCTGCGCCGACTGCGGCAATGCCGAGGAGCTGGAGGCGGAAGAACTGGGCAAGGCGATCGCCGCCGGCGCCGCCAAGCGCGGCTTCACCGCCCGTGAGATGACCCTCGAAGTGACCGGCGTCTGCGGAGATTGCCACAAATCTTAGTCTCTTATGGACCGCGAGCGTCCCGCTCGCTCGGAT
>CAMDOT010000278.1 GCA_945903635.1 Rhizobium sp. Q54
CGGCGGCGGCCGAGATGAAGAAGCTCACTTGTAGGGCCGCCAGCACCCGCGGCGTGGTCGCCACCCTCCAGATGCCGTCGAGGCCCATTTCGCTGGCGCGCCACACCAGCACCGCCAGCGGGATCAGCACGATCAGCGACAGATATGTGAGGGCGAAACCGAACGTGATCCCGAAGCCGGGCAAGGCGCTCGGCTTCCGGAAGGTTCGCGGAAGGGCAGGTGTCCAACCGCGGAGGGCAGCGACGCTCATCGTGTCGCCGACTTCGCTGGCTGATAGATCTGGTCGAACACCGCGCCGTCGGCGAAATGCTCGGGCTGCGCCTTGGCCCAGCCACCGAACACGTCGCCGATCGTCACCAGCCGGATCTTGGGGAAGCGGGCGATGTCGGCCGGATCGGCATTCTCCGGCTTGAACGGGCGATAGAAGTTCCGGGCGATAATCTTCTGTGCCGCCGGCGAATAGAGGAAGTCGAGATAGGCCTGCGCCACCTTGCGGGTGCCGCGCTTGTCGACCACGACATCGACCAGCGACACCGGCGGCTCCGCCAGGATGGAGAATGCCGGCACGACGATCTCGAACTTGTCGGCGCCGAACTCCTGCAGGATCAGGAAAGCCTCGTTTTCCCACGAGATCAGCACGTCGCCGACCGCGCGCTGGGCGAAGGTCGTGGTCGTGCCGCGCGCGCCGGAATCGAGCACCGGCACGTTCTTGTAAATCGCCTCGACGAATTTTTTCGCCGCCGCCTGGTCGCCCTTGGTTCGATCCAGTTCGTAGGCCCAGGCCGCGAGGTAGTTCCAGCGGGCGCCGCCGGAGGTCTTGGGGTTGGGCGTCATGACCGACACGCCGGGCTTGGCGAGATCGGACCAGTCCTTGATGCCCTTAGGGTTGCCCTTGCGGACCACGAACACGAGGGTCGAGGTGTAGGGCGAGCTGTTGTTGGGCAGGCGCGACTGCCAATTGTCCGGCAGGCGCTTGGATTCGCGCGCGATGGCGTCGATGTCGCCGGCCAGCGCCAGGGTGACGACGTCGGCTTCGAGGCCGTCGATCACCGACCGCGCCTGCTTGCCCGAGCCGCCGTGACTGGCGCGGATCGTGACCTTCTGGCCGGTGCTGGCCTGCCACTGCTTGGCGAAGGCGTCGTTCAGCGCCTTGTAGAGCTCGCGCGTCGGATCGTAGGAGACGTTGGTGAGAACGACGTCCGGCGGGGTCTGGGCATGTGCGAACGCAAAGGGGTTCGCGATACCGAGCGCGATGGACGCGCCGAGGAAACGTCTACGATTTGTCGTGACGAAGGGTTCAGACATGGCTCCGCTCCCGCCGGCGCCACGCGCCGGGCTTGATCGCTTTAAGAATTGAACTGTCTTGGGAGGCGTCGATTCAGGGGAACCGACAGCTCCGGGAAGCGTCGGTTCAGGGGAACCGACGGCACATGCTGCTTTGACAGATCGGGCGAACCGGGTCGGTCTGGTTCTGGGTCATCGCTTCCACTCTCCCTTTGGCGGAGTACAGAATTTTAGCGGAGCCAACGAACTTTAGGCTGAGCCAGCGAAACGCTTCAAGACGCCCTAGCATGCGAAGTCTATCATTTGATGACGCAGTGCACAAATGAGATTCGGCATCTGGCGGCGCAGTGCACAAATTTTGCAGTCATCAAATCCCATAGCCCTCAAATCCCGAAATCATTTCGTTTTATTGGAATGCCTGCGATCGGGCCGGGAAACAACGATAGCGATTGTCAAAAGTTGCGCGCTTCGAAGCAGTTCTTTTTTGTGCGGTGCGGCGTCGTGAAAGGTTTTGCGCCGATGCGCAAAAAATCATCACCTCCTCGCATCGGTGCCTACTCGCGGCTCGTCGCTGAGCCGCTACGGCCCTGACGGAGAAGGGAATCGTGGGCGCCAGCTAGGCCGCGAGGAGCACGCTCTGCTCGCGCTCCAGGACGCGCTTCACGGCGGGACGCGCCAACATGCGATCCTTCCAGGCGGTGTAGTTCCTGAGCTCCGCCATCGGCAGGCCGATGCGCTTGCCCCAGCCATAAAAGATGAGCGCGTAGCCGTCGACGACGCTGAAGTCGTCGCCCATGATCCACGGCCTGCCGGCGAGGAGACTGTCGATCTCCTTGAGGTTGGCATGAAAGTTCTCGCGGCCGACGGCCTTGAGGTGATCGTGCACGGAGGTGTCGGTGGCGAAGCGCTCGGGCCGGCCGATGTGGGTGAAGTTCGGGTGCACGGTGTTCGAGAACCAGGCCATCAGCGAGATCGCGCGCGCCCGCTGGACGGGATCCTTGGGCATGAGATGCGGCGCATACTTTGCCGCCACGTAGTCGAGGATCGCCGTGTTCTCCACGATCGCGCCCTCGTCGATCACCAGCGCCGGCACGCGACCGCGGGGATTGATCTTCAGATACTCCGGCGTCTTCTGCTCGTTGGTGGCGAACGACAGCGCCTGGGAGTCGTACTTGGCGCCGCTCTCCTCGAGGCCGATATGCGAAGCCGTCGAACAGACGCCGGGCGTGTAATAAAGCTTGAGCATGGCGTTTCTCCTAAAGCGGACGCGTGCTGCCGTCGGGACGCGTGCGATGCAGGAACTCGCGGCCGATTTTTACCCGCTTCTCGCCGTCATATTCGACGATGTCGGCGGTGGCATAGGTTTCCGTCCAGTTCGACGGCAGGAACGAGCCCGTTCCCACGACATCGATGGGCGTCTTGGCTTCCGCCATGACCCGGCACTTGGCCGGACCGAAACCCGACGATGCCACGATCCTGACCTTGTCGAAGCCGTTGCGGTCCAGTTCGGCGCGCAGGTGGAAGATCGCCGCCGCCGACACGCCGGTGCCGACGAGGAAGCGAAGCTCCTCCTCGCTGCGATAGCCGCGGATCGATTCGGGCGAGAAACGTTCGAGCACGGCGTAGGACGACGCGGGATCCAGACCTTCGATGTAACGGCCGCCGGTGGTATCGAGCCTGAGCGACAGCATTCCCTTGGCCGCCAGCTCGGGAAAGCGCCGGCAGACTTCCAGCGAGTCGGAGATCTCGCGGGCGAAATAGTCGACCAGCACGGTCATCGGCTCGCCGGGAAATGTCTCGTGGAACATCTCGGCGGCCCGCAGCGTCGAGCCGGCGTAGCCGATCAGGGCATGCGGCATGGTGCCGAGGCCACGCTCCTGACCGAAGAAGTGCGCTGTCGCGTGGGTGGCGTTGCCGATGAAGCCCACCGCCCCCACCTTGCGCTTGGCGCGCGCCGAGCCGACCGACGCGGCATAGGCCATCATCTCGGCCATCTCCTGGCCGGCGCAGTGGCGGGCATCCATGGCGAGGAAGGCAGCCTTCGGCATGTCGGCGCACATCGTCCAGGCGTTGTAGGCGGCAACGCAGGCAGGCCCCAGCTTCTGCAGGAAGATGGTTTCCAGATCGACCAGGTGGAAGAACGAGCCGGTGATGTAAACCATCGGCTCACCGGCGCCGACCCACTTGCCCTCGCCGTAGCGTAGGTCGACATCGACCTTTGCATTGCGGTCGCGGCCGGTCTCGGCCAGCCAGTCGAGCGCCAGCCGGGGCGCAAACACCACCGGTCGGCGCATGAAGATGGCGTAGGTCACGCGGGCGTCGCCGAACTTGCCGATCACCTGCTTCGAGCGATTGAAGTAGTGATCTGTGTAGCGTTCGATCTCGCCATTGTTCGGATGCGTCATCGGCCCTCCCCGGGCTCTCGCGCTCGGCCTGCAGCGTGGATCAGACGGCCGGGCGCGCCCTTGCGACCGACAGACGCTCCGCCTTGAGCTGCTCGGCGAGCAGGAACGCGAGTTCCAGCGCCTGGCTGGCATTGAGCCGCGGGTCACACTGCGTCTCGTAGCGTTCGTTGAGGTTCTCGACGGTGATCTCGGTCGAGCCGCCGATGCACTCGGTGACTTCCTGGCCCGTCATCTCGAAATGGACGCCGCCGGGATGGGTGCCTTCGGCGCGATGCACGGCGAAGAAGTCCTTCACCTCGCGCAGGATGTTGTCGAAGTGGCGCGTCTTCCGGCCATTCGACGCGGTCTCTGTGTTGCCGTGCATGGGATCGCACGACCAGACGACCGACTTGCCGGCACGTTCCACCGCGCGTACCAGCGGCGGAAGCTTCTCGGCCACTTTTTCCGCGCCCATGCGCACGATGAGGACGATGCGGCCGGGCTCGTTGGCCGGATTGAGCGTGTCGATCAGGCGAAGCGTGTCGTCGACCGAGAGCGAGGGGCCGCACTTGAAGCCGATCGGATTGCGCACGCCGCGCAGGAACTCGACGTGCGCGCCGTCGGGCTGGCGGGTGCGGTCGCCGATCCACAGCATGTGGGCCGAGCAGTCGTACCAGTCGCCCGAGGTCGAATCGACGCGGGTCAGCGCCTCCTCGTACGGCAGCAGCAGTGCCTCGTGGCTGGTGAAGAAATCGGTCTCGGCGATCTGCGGCGTGGTCGCCGAGTTGAGGCCGCAGGCGGCCATGAAGTTCAGCGTCTCGTCGAGGCGCGCGGCAAGGTCGTGGTAGCGCTCCGACGCCGGCGAGTTGCGCACGAAGTCGAGGTTCCAGCGGTTGACCTCGTGCAGGTCGGCATAGCCGCCCTGGGCGAAGGCGCGCAGCAGGTTGAGCGTCGCGGCCGACTGATTGTAGGCCTGCACCATGCGTTCGGGATCGGGCAGCCGCGAAGCGGCGGTGAACTCGAAGCCATTGACGTTGTCGCCGCGGTACGACGGCAGTTCGACGTCGCCGATCTTCTCCACGTTGGACGAACGCGGCTTGGCGAACTGGCCGGCCATGCGGCCGAGCTTCACCACCGGCATGCCGGCGCCGTAGGTCAGAACGACGGCCATCTGCAGCAGCACGCGGAAGGTGTCGCGACTGTTGTTGGCGGTGAAATCGACGAAGCTCTCGGCGCAGTCGCCGCCCTGCAGCAGGAAGGCGTCGCCCGCCGCCACCTTGGCCAGCGCCGTCTTGAGCTTGCGCGCCTCGCCTGCGAAGACCAGCGGCGGGTAGCGGCGGAGCCGCGCCTCGGCGTTGGCGAGCGCTGCGGCGTCGGCATAGACCGGCATCTGCTGCGCCGGCTTGCCGCGCCAGCTGGTCAGCGACCAGTCGGCGGCGCTCGAACTGCGGGATTGCGCTTTCGCGGCCGTCCGGGCGCCTGCCCGGGTCGAGCCCTGGATCGCGGTCATCGTCTTATCTCCTGCTCCCGAGCCGGCCATTTTTGAACCATCCAGCCGTCGGGGTGGGTGAACCTATACGTGCTGTGGATGAAATGCCAGATGGCCGAAAAGGCCGCCCGGGGGCGGCTTTCGCTACTCGGCCGCGGCCCGCGTGGGCGTCGTATCGGCGCGGGCCGTCCGCATGGTGACGAATTCCTCACCCACAGTGGGGTGAATGCCGACGGTGGCATCGAAATGGGCCTTGGTGGCGCCCGCCTTGATCGCCACGGCGAGGCCCTGGATCAGCTCCGCGGCATCGTCGCCCACCATATGGGCACCCACGACCTTGTCGGTCGCCGCTTCCACGATCAGCTTCATGAAGGTCCGCTGCTTGCGATCCGACAGCGTGTACTTCATCGGCCGGAAAGCCGCCGTGAAGATCCGCAGATCGCCCAGGGTGTGTCTTGCCTCTTCCTCGGTCAGACCGACGTTGGCCATTTCGGGCTGGCAGAACACCGCCGACGGCACATTGCGATGGTCGGCCTTGCGCGGCTTGTTGCCGAATTCGGTATCGGCGAAGCAGTGACCTTCCATGATCGCGACGGGCGTCAGGTTGATGCGATCGGTAACATCGCCCACCGCCCAGATGTTCTCGGCCGTCGTCTTCGACCATTCGTCAACGGCGATGGCGCCCGCCTTGTCGAGCTGCACGCCCACCTTCTCGAGACCGATTCCCCGGGTGTTGGGCGCGCGGCCGGTTGCGTACATCACCAGGTCGGTCTCGAACATCCCGCCCAGCGGCGTATGGATTTCGTACGGACCGTTGTCGCCCTTCTTCACGATGCGACCGATCTCGGTCTCGGTGCGCATCTTGATGCCGCCTTCCTTCAGCGAGTCATGGACGGCAGTCCGGCACTCCTCGTCGAAGCCGCGCAGCACGCGGTCGCGGCGCAGCACCAGGTCGACGTGGACGCCGAGCCCGTTGAAGATGCCGGCGAATTCGACGGCGATGTAGCCCGCACCGACGATGGCGATGCGCTTGGGCAGCTCCGGCAGATGGAAGGCTTCATTGGAGGTGATCGCGAGTTCGCAGCCCGGGATTGACGGGATCACCGGGTGCCCGCCGGTGGCGATCAGGATCTTGTCGGCGGTGACCGTCTGCTCGCCGACTTGAATCGTGTGGCGGTCCATCAGCCGCCCGCGGCCCATGTGCAGCTTGACGCCGGCGCCGTCGAGCAGGTGCAGGTAGACCGCGTTCAGCCGATCCACTTCCCTGTTCACATTGTCGCGCAGCGTTGGCCAGGAATGACTGGGAGACGGCACGGTCCAGCCATAGGCCGCCGCATCCTCGAATTCGTGCGCGAACTTCGAACCGTAGACCAGGAGCTTCTTGGGAACGCAGCCGCGGATCACGCAGGTGCCGCCGACTCGATAGTCCTCGCAGATGCCGACGCGGGCGCCGTGGGCCGCGGCGATTCGCGAGGCGCGCACGCCGCCCGAACCGGCGCCGATGACAAAAAGGTCGTAGTCGTAAGCCATATGAATACCTTGGGTGGATACCTTCAGCGGGCAGTGAGAACAAAACCACAACGCGGCCATATTTCGGTCGCGGCGCAGACTATATCGGTGCTTATACCAACCGACAGAACTCATGACAGTTGAGCCCATCGCCGGCTGGTGATGGATACGATCCTTTGCGGGGTGGCGAGCAGGTCAGTCCAGGCCTTGCAGCAGGCATCGACGATGGCGTCGTAGGTGTCATGGAGGCGCAGGGCGAGGTT
>CAMDOT010000279.1 GCA_945903635.1 Rhizobium sp. Q54
CGCACGCCCGACGCACCCGCCGGCGTGCGCGGTATCTCGCTGTTCATCGTGCCGAAATTCCTGGCCGGCACCGGCGGCGCACCCGGCAAGCGCAACGACCTGCGCTGCGTCTCCCTCGAGCACAAGCTCGGCATCCACGCGAGCCCGACCTGCGTGATGTCGTTCGGTGATGACGGCGGCGCGGTGGGCTCTCTGGTGGGAGAGGAAGGCCGCGGGCTTTCCTACATGTTCACCATGATGAACAACGCCCGCCTGTCGGTCGGCATCCAGGGCCTGGCGATCGCCGAGCGCGCCTACCAGCAGGCGGCAGCCTTTGCCCGCACCCGCGTGCAATCGAAGGACGACGGCAGCCCGAAGCCCGAATCTGTGGCGATCGTCCACCATGCCGACGTGCGCCGCATGTTGATGACCATGCGCGCCCAGATCGAGGCGATGCGGGCGCTGGGCTCCTACACGGCGGCCGGTATCGACGGCGCCCTGAAGCACCCGGACAAGGAGTCCGCCCGCAAGACCCAGGACCGCGTTGACCTGCTGATCCCGATCGTCAAAGCCTGGTTCACCGATCTCGGCAACGAGATCGCCTCGACCGGCGTGCAGATTCACGGCGGCATGGGCTTCATCGAGGAAACCGGCGCGGCGCAGCACCTGCGCGATGCCCGCATCCTGCCGATCTACGAGGGCACCAACGGCATCCAGGCGCGCGATCTGGTAGGCCGCAAGGTGGCCAAGGACGGCGGCGAGGCCATGCTGGCGCTGGTGGCCGAGATACGCGCCCTGGCCGACGAGATGAAGGCGGCCCCCGGCGACGACCTGGCGGTGATCCGCGCCGGCGTGCTGGCCTCGGCCGACGCCCTGGAAGATGCCACAAGGTGGGTGGCGCAATCGGTCAAGGCGGATCTGGTGACGGCACTTGCGGGCTCGGTGCCGTTCCTGCGGCTGGCCGGCACGGCCCTCGGCGGCTGGCTGCTGGCCCGCAGCGCCCTCGTCGCGCAGACGAGGCTCGCCACGCGCGACGGCGATCCCGCGTTCCTGGAAGCCAAGCTGATCACGGCGCGCTTCTATGCCGAGGTGATCCTGCCACCGGCGCTGGCTCAACTCGGTCCGCTCAAGGCTGCCGGTCGCACCGTGTTCGCGCTCAAGGAGGATCAGTTCTGACCGCGAGCCTCATCGAGCTGCCACCGGACGAGGCCCGGGCGTTTGCCGGGCGCTTCGATCTGGCAGCGCTGGAGCGAGGCTTCCTCGACGATCCCTTCCCCTACTATCACGCGCTCCGCCGCTTCGCGCCGCTGAAACGCCTGCCCGATGGCAGCCTCTTTCTCTCGCGCTACGCCGATGTCGCGCTCTGCTACCGCGATGCCCGCATGAGTTCCGACAAGAAGGCCGAGTTCGGGCCGAAGTTCGGCATTGGCACGCCGCTCCACCGCCATCACACGACCAGCCTGGTGTTCAACGATCCGCCGCTGCACACGCGCGTGCGCAAACTGCTGGCCGCCGCCTTCACGCCGCGTGCGCTTGCCACGATGCAGCCCAGGGTCGAGGCGGTGGTCGACGGACTGATCGCCCAGCATGCCGACCGTGGCCGCATGGACCTGATCGAGGATTTCGCCTTCCGCCTTCCCGTCGAGGTGATCTGCGACATGCTGGGCGTGCCGGCTGGAGACCGCGCGCCCTTCCGCCGCTATTCGCTGGCCATCCTGGGCGCGCTGGAACCGGTGACCGGGCCCGAGCGGCTGGCGGCCGGTAATGCGGCGGTCAGTGAGTTCTCCACCTATCTCGACGGGCTGGTGACTGAGCGCCGCAAGCGCCCCGCCGACGATCGCGATGTGCTGGGTACCCTGATCCATGGCGAAGTCGACGGCGAGCGGCTCAGCCACGAGGAGCTGGTGCAGAACTGCATCTTCCTCCTGAACGCGGGCCACGAGACCACGACCAATCTGATCGGCAACACTGTCGACGCGCTGCTGCGCTTTCCCGGCGAGTTGCGGCGGCTCGGCGAAAGCCCTGGGCTGATCAGGAGCTGCGTCGAGGAAGGGCTGCGCTTCGAGAGCTCCAATCAGCTCGGTAACCGGCGCTTGACCACCGACCTCGAGATCGGCGGCGAGAAGTTCGCGGCCGGCACCTACATCCATATCGGCATCGGCGCGGCCAACCGCGACCCGGCGCAGTTCGCCGATCCCGACCGCTTCGATGCGGCTCGCGAGCCCAACCGCCACTTCGCCTTCGGCTCGGGCGTGCACATGTGCCTCGGTGCCGTTCTGGCACGCATGGAAGGCACCATCGCTATCGGCCGTCTGGTCGCGCGCCTCGAAGGGCTGCGGCGCGATGGCGACTACGAACGCGGCGGCCGCGCCCGCTTCCGTGGCTTCAACCGCTATCCGATCGCCTGGAACGGCTAGAGCAGTTTCACCATGAAGGCGCGCATATGCGCGTCCATGCCGTGCGAGGGCGGGCCGCGGCGCACGATCTCGAAGCCGTGCCGACGATAGAGCCGGATGTTGCCCTCCGCCATCTCGGCCGTCTCGAGCGACAGTTCCCTGAGGCCGCTCGACCGCGCGATCTCCTCGACCCGCTCCAGGAGGAAGCTGCCCAGGCCCGTGCCCTGGCGCGCCGGCGCAACACCCAGCCGGTCGATGTAGAGGCCGTAGTCGCGGCGCTCGGTCGCGGCGACGCCCACGATCTCCTCCCCATCCAGCGCGAGGTAGACGTCGCCGCGCTCGATGGCGGCGGCGAGGAACGCATAGTGGTGGACCGTGATCTCGCGGCCGAGGTCACGGATATAGGGCGTGAACGCCGTCCACAGGATCCGCTGGGCATCGTCCCGCTCCGACGGAACGGCCTTCCTAAACGTCAAAGCCATGGCGGAAAGCCTAGCAAAGAAAAACGCCCGGGGCAGTGCCACCGGGCGTTTTCGAAGATCGTCGGGAAGAGGCTTACGCCGCTTCCTGCTGCTCGGCGGCATCGCCCGACGGGCCGCTGTCCTGGCCCTTGGCGGTCGTGTCGCGCTCGATGAATTCGATCACGGCCATCGGCGCCGCGTCGCCGAAGCGGTAGCCCGCCTTCAGCACCCGCAGGTAGCCGCCGGCGCGCTTCGAATAGCGCGGACCGAGTGTCGTGAAGAGCTTGTCGGCGACATAGGGGTCGCGCAGGAAGCCGATCGCCTGACGGCGGGCGTGCAGGCTGCCGTTCTTGCCGAGCGTGACCAGCTTCTCGACGATCGGACGCAGGTCCTTCGCCTTGTGCAGCGTGGTCGTGATCTGCTCGTGCTTGATGAGGGCACCGGCGAGATTCATGAACATCGCCTTGCGATGCTCGGAGGTGCGGTGGAATTTCCGACCGCGATGTGCGTGACGCATGACTTGCTATCCTTCCAGCCGGCCTAGTACGGCTCTTCCAGCCGCTTGGCCATTTCCTCGATGTTGTCCGGCGGCCAGCCCGGGATTTCCATCCCCAGGTGGAGGCCCATACCGGCCAGCACTTCCTTGATCTCGTTCAGCGACTTGCGGCCGAAGTTCGGCGTCCGCAGCATCTCCGCCTCGGTCTTCTGAACCAGATCGCCGATGTAGATGATGTTGTCGTTCTTCAGGCAGTTGGCCGAGCGCACCGACAGCTCGAGCTCGTCGACCTTGCGCAGCAGGTTGCGGTTGAACGGGAAGTCGTCCTGCTGCTCTTCCTTGCGGACCTCGCGCGGCTCCTCGAAGTTGATGAAGAGCTGGAGCTGGTCCTGCAGGATGCGGGCAGCCAGCGCCACGGCGTCGGCTGGCATCGTCGTGCCGTTGGTCTCGACCGTCATCGACAGGCGGTCGTAGTCGGTGACCTGGCCGACGCGGCTGTTCTCGATCTTGTACGAGACGCGCTTGACCGGGCTGAACACCGAGTCGACCGGGATCAGGCCGATCGGCGCGTCTTCCGGACGGTTGGCCGAGGCCGGGATATAGCCCTTGCCGGTGGCGACCATCAGTTCCATCGAGATCGAGGCGCCGTCGTCGAGCGTACAGATCAGGTGCTTCGGATCCATGATCTGGACGTCGCCCGGCAGTTCGATCATGCCGGCGGTGACTTCGCCGGGGCCGACGGCGCGCAGGTAGAGACGCTGCGGACGATCGCCCTGCATCTTCACGGCCATCGCCTTGATGTTGAGGACGATATCGACCACGTCCTCGCGCGCGCCGGGAATCGACGAGAACTCGTGCAGCACGTTGTCGATCTTGATCGACGTGACGGCCGCGCCCTGCAACGACGACAACAGCACACGACGGAGCGCATTGCCGAGCGTGAGGCCGAAGCCGCGCTCAAGCGGCTCGGCGACGATGGTCGCGGTGCGACCTGGATCGACGCCAGCCTCGGTGACAAGCTTCTCCGGCTTGATCAGGTCCTGCCAGTTCTTCTGAAGCACGTGGGCTACCTCTCTAGACCGGTGTTCTGCGGACCATCCCAGCTGGGGGCCCGCGACTGTATCTTTCGGAACCGGCGGCAATTGCCGCGATTCACTGGACGACCCGTCTCCCGCGAGGGAGCCGGCCGCCCGATAAGAAAATCAAACGAGCCGACGGCTCATACGCGACGACGCTTCGGCGGGCGGCAACCGTTGTGCGGGATCGGCGTCACGTCACGGATCGAGGTGACGGCGAGGCCGACGGCCTGCAACGCGCGCAGCGCCGACTCGCGTCCCGAACCCGGGCCACGCACCTGGATTTCCAGGGTCCGCATGCCGTGTTCCATGGCCTTGCGGCCGGCGCCCTCGGCTGCCATCTGGGCGGCGAACGGCGTCGACTTGCGCGAGCCCTTGAAGCCCTGCTGGCCCGACGATGACCAGGCGATGGTGTTGCCCTGCGCGTCGGTGATGGTGACGATCGTATTGTTGAACGAGGCGTTCACGTGAGCGACGCCCGCGATGATGTTCTTGCGTTCCTTGCGACGGGGACGCGCGGCGGCGGTAGTGCCACTCGCAGCGGTTGCAGCCTTGGCCATGATCCGATTTCCCTCGACTTACTTCGTCACTTTTTTCTTGCCGGCGATCGGCTTGGCCGGACCCTTGCGGGTGCGCGCATTGGTATGCGTGCGCTGGCCGTGGACCGGCAGGCCGCGTCGATGCCGCAGGCCGCGGTAGCAGGCGAGGTCCATCAATCGCTTGATGTTCATCGCCACCTCACGACGCAGGTCGCCTTCGACCGTGTAGTCGCGGGCGATGGTATCGCGGATGCGGATGACCTCATCGTCGCTCAGCGTGGTCACGCGGCGGGCGAGTTCGATCCCCACTTTTCCACAGATCTCCTTGGCTTTCGCCGCACCGATCCCGTGGATGTACTGCAGTCCGATTTCCACCCGCTTGGCGGTCGGAATGTTCACGCCGGCTATACGAGCCAAAATCCCAACTCCTTCAAAGACTTACGGCGCGCTTGAGCGCGCCCGTCAGATGTTCCGCTGGCCCCGGAAAAGCGCGCGATTATAGGTACCTGCGCCCCCGAGTCAACGGAACTCACGCTTGTCAAGTCCCTGCCAGAATGGCGGAGATTTGACGGTAAACAGTATCCATCGAGGCCATCCCGTCGACCTTCCGCAGCACCCCCCGGGTGCCGTAGTAGGGCAGCAGGGGCTCCGTCTGGGCCCGATAGGCAGCCATGCGGGTCTTCACCGTCTCGGCATTGTCGTCCTTGCGCCGGGTGAATTCCTTGTTGCCGCAGACGTCACAGACGCCTTCGACCTTGGGCTGCTTGAACTTGTCGTGGTAGCCCGCGCCGCACTTGGCGCAGCTGAAACGGCCGACGATGCGCTCGGTCAGGGCCGCCTCATCGACTTCCATCTCGACCACCCGGTCCAGTTTGGCGCCGCTGGTCGTCAGCATGCGGTCGAGCGCTTCGGCCTGGGCCTGGGTCCGCGGGAAACCGTCCAGGATGAAGCCCTTGGCGCAATCCGGCTGGGCGATGCGGTCCTCGATCAGGCCCACCATCAGCTCGTCCGGGACCAGTTCGCCCCGCTCCATGATGCCCTTGGCCTTCTTGCCGAGGTCGCTGCCCGACGCCACGGCGGCGCGCAGCATGTCGCCGGTCGACAGCTGCACCATGCCGCGCTCCTGCTGGAGCCGCTGCGCCTGGGTGCCCTTGCCGGCGCCGGGGGGCCCGAGAAGGATGATGTTCATCGACCCTTCCCGCGCAGGCGCGCCTTCTTGATGAGGCCCTCGTACTGGTGGGCGAGCAGATGCGACTGCACCTGGGTGACGGTGTCGAGCGTCACGGAAACCACGATCAGCAGGCTGGTGCCGCCGAAGTAGAACGGCACGCCGCCGCGGGCGATCAGCAGTTCGGGCAGAATACAGACCGCCGAGAGGTAGAGGGCGCCGATCACCGTCAGGCGATTGAGGATGTACTCCAGATACTCGGCCGTGTTCTTGCCCGGCCGGATGCCCGGCACGAAGCCGCCGTTCTTCTTGAGGTTGTCGGCGGTGTCGGCGGGATTGAAGACGACAGTGGTGTAGAAGAAGCAGAAGAAGACGATCAGGGCGACGTAGGACAGCAGATAGAGCGGCTGGCCGTGACCGAGCCAGGTGGCGATCCACTGCAGCCAGCCCGGCTCGCCGGCATTGCCCTGGAACGAGGCGATGGTGGCCGGAAAGAGCAGCAGTGACGACGCGAAGATCGGCGGAATGACGCCAGAGGTATTGATCTTGAGCGGCAGATGGGAAGCCTCGCCGCCGTACACGCGGTTGCCGACTTGTCGCTTGGGGTACTGGACCACGATTCGTCGCTGCGCCGTTTCGACGAAGACGACGATCGCCACGACGACGACGACCCCGACGATCATGGCGATGATGAACAACGCCGAGAGCGCACCGGTACGGCCGAGTTCCAGGGTCTGGATCAGGGCGCCCGGCAGGGCCGCGACGATGCCGGCAAAGATGATCAGCGATATGCC
>CAMDOT010000280.1 GCA_945903635.1 Rhizobium sp. Q54
GCCCCTGCGGGGCACCTCCCCCATTTGAAAGGGGGAGGAGAAGATTCAATCTCCTCCCCCGTCTCGGGGGAGGTGCCCCCGCAGGGGGCGGAGGGGGTACATCAGGAGAAGTAAGGTGACTCTAACCGCTGTTGCGCAGGCCGGCGGCGATGCCGTTGATGCTGAGGTGGATGCCCTGCACGACCGCCGGATCGGCATCGCCCGCGCGGTGACGTTTGAGCAACTCGATCTGCACATGGTTGAGCGGGTCGATGTAGGGGAAGCGGTTGCGGATCGAGCGCGCCAGCAGCGGGTTGCGCTCCAGCAGCGTCTTCTGCCGCGTGATGGCGCAAACCACCTCGATCGACGTCTGCCACTCCTGTTTCACGCGGCTAAAAACCTGGCTGCGCAGTGCGGCGTCAGTCACCAGTTCGGAGTAGCGCGAGGCGATGGCGATGTCGCTCTTGGCCAGCACCATGTCCATGTTCGACAGGATGGTGCGGAAGAACGGCCAGTTGTCGTGCATCTCCTGCAGCGTCGCCATGCCGTCGCCGGGCCGCGTCGCGATCCACGCCTTCACCGCCGCGCCAAAGCCATACCAGCCGGGCAGCATCAGGCGGCATTGCGCCCAGCTGAACACCCAGGGGATGGCGCGCAGATCTTCTATGCCCTGCTTCTTCGACCGCGATGCCGGACGGCTGCCGATGTTGAGCGTGGCGATCTCCTCCAGCACGGTGGACTCGCGGAAATACCGGTCGAAGCCCTCGGTCTCGTAGACCAGGTCGCGATAGGCGCGGAAGGCATGCGCCGACAGATCCTCCATGACGGCGAGATAGTCGGCGGGCGGCGGCGGCCGGTCCGCGTCCAGCAGCGAGGCCTCCAGCGTGGCGGCGGCCAGGGTTTCGAGATTGCGTCGTCCGACCTCGGCATTGGAATACTTGCCGGCGATCACCTCGCCCTGTTCGGTGATGCGGATCGCGCCCTGCACGGCGCCGGGCGGCTGCGCCAGGATCGCCTCGTAGCTCGGCCCTCCGCCGCGGCCGACCGAGCCGCCGCGGCCGTGGAACAGGCGCAAGCCCACCTGGTGGCGCCGGAAGGTCTCGATCAGCACCAGCTCGGCCTTGTAGAGCTCCCATGTCGAGGTGAGGTACCCGCCGTCCTTGTTGCTGTCGGAATAGCCCAGCATCACTTCCTGCGTGCCGCCGCGCGAGGCGAGCAGGCGGCGATAGGCCGGCAGGCCGAGGAGTTCGTCCATGATCCGGCCGCAGCGCTGCAGATCGCCGATGGTCTCGAACAGCGGCACGATGTCGAGGTCGAGCCGGCCCTCGCGCGGATGCAGCAATCCGGCTTCCTTGAGCAACACGGCCACTTCCAGGATGTCGGAGACGCTGTCGGCCTTGGAGATCACATAGTTGGGCATGGCGGCGGGGCCATAGCGTCGATGCGCGTCGGCCGTCACCTGCAGCATGGCGAGTTCAGCGGCCGTTTCGTCGGCGTAGGAGAGATAGGGCGATGCGAGCGGCCGCATGTTGCCCAGTTCGCCCGCCAGCAACTTCACGCGCGCGTCCTCGGCGAGTGTCGCGTAGTCGACACCGAGCCCGGCCGCTTCCACGAGTTCGGCCATGACCCGCGCATGCACGTCGGAGTTCTGCCGCAGATCGAGCGACGCGAGATAGAATCCGAAGACGTCAACGGCACGGCGCAGCGAGCGCAGGCGGCCCCGCGCCAGACCGGCCGAGCCGTTCTCCGCCAGCGACCGGTAGACCGTATCGAGGTCCGCCTTCAGGTCGCCCGCCGTCTCATAGGCCGGCGCGGGGCCGACCGGCGGGTGCGGCGGCTCGAGCTTGTCGAGCGACCACGCGGTCGCGGCGAGGCGGGCATAGATGCCGACGATGGCGCGCCGGTAGGGCTCGTCCTTGCGCTCCGGCGCGCGATCGGGCGAGCCTTCGACCAGGGCGCGCAATCCCTCGGAGACATGCACGATGCGGCCATCGAGCGACAGCTCGCCGCCCAGCAGGTGCAATTCCTCGAGATAGAAACGCAATGCCCGCTGGCTTTGCATGGTGAGCGTCTGGCTCGACACGTCGGCGGTGACGTAGGGATTGCCGTCGCGGTCGCCGCCGATCCAGCTGCCCATGCGCAGGAAGGACGGCACATCGACGTCCTGCCACGCCGGATCGATGGCGCCCAGCCGATCCTCGAGGTCGGCATAAAAGACCGGCAGGGCGCGCAGGAACGTGTGGTCGTAGTAGGCGAGGCCGTTGGCGACCTCGTCGATCACCCGGAGGCGCGTGTCGCGCAGGATGCTGGTCTGCCACAGAGTGAGCACGGCGCGCCGCAACGCCCGGCGGTTGGCCCGCAGCTCCTCCGGCGTGAACTGGATGCGGTCGCGCTCATCCAGCAAGCGGGAGATCTCCATCTCGCGGTCGATCGAGCTCTTGCGGCGGATTTCGGTCGGATGCGCCGTCAGGACGGCGCTGCAGAGCGCGTGGGCGAAGAAGGCCTGCAGCCTCTCCCGGGAAACGCCGGTGCTGCTGGCGCGGCCGAGCGCATAGGCCATCGTGCCCTGTCGCGGCGGCGCCTTGGCCATGGCGTAGGCCCGGGTTCGGCGGATGTGGTGCTGGTCCTCGGCGATGTTGGCCAGATGCGAGAAATGGCCGAAGGCGCGGATGATGCGGACCGACTGATCGGTCGGCAGGCCGCTCATGGTGGTCTGCAATTCCTGCCGGGCCGCCTCGTCGGCGTCGCGATGGAACAGGACTCCCGTGCGGCGGATGTGTTCGACGAGCTCGAACACTGCTTCGCCCTCCTGGGCACGCACCGTGTCGCCGAGAATGCGACCGAGAAGCCTTGTGTCGTAGCGCAGAGGCGCGTCCTTTTCGGACGTTTCGATCGGGTTCGAATGCTCCATGGGCAGCGCCTCGCTCCTGTCCTTCGGCCGAGACCCAGCCTACGCGATCTCTATGACGCCTTCGCCCCCGTTATAGAGCTTCTCGACCAGGGCGCGGCGTCGCTCGAGCGTGGCGCGCTGGTTGATGTAGCCTTTGTCGGTCATTTCATGACCGTCGACCGACGGCGGCTCGGCCATCAGCAGCACGCGCCGCACCTGCATCGACGAGCCTCTGGCCTCGGCATTCATCCGGGCGAGCCCGCTCTTCAGGGCGCCGACCACCGCGGGGTGCGCCAGCAGCTCGGCGGTCGTGAGACGCGCTTCCGCGTCGCCCGCAAGCTGTCGGCAAGCGGCGATATTGGGGAAGCCCAGCAGGCCGACCTGGTCGCGGCCCTCGCCGCAGACCACGGCGTCCTGCAGCACCGGCGTCGCCGCCGCGATCGCCGTGGTGCGCAAGGTGCCCACCAGCACGAAGGTGCCGCTCATCAGCTTAAAATCCTCTACGACGCGGCCATCGAAGATCAGTCCCCAGCTCGGATCGGCAGGGTCGACGAAACGGCCGGCGTCGCCGATCTTGTAAAAGCCCTCCTCGTCGAACATCTTCGCCGTAAGGTCGGGCTGCTTATGATAGCCCGGCGTCACGATCACGCTCTTGAGCCGGAGTTCGTAGCGCCCCTCCTCAGCCGTCGGCACCATCTTGAGCTGCACTCCAGGATAGGGCAGGCCAACGAGCCCCACGCGATCCGATGCCCAGTGCACGCTGGTCGCCGTCGGCGCTGTTTCGGTCGAGCCCCAGCCGGTGACGAAGGGAATGCGATAGCCGGTGTGCTTCACCGCCAGCGCTTCCATGCGCTCATAGAGATCGCCCGGCAGCGTGGCGCCGCCGTAGGACAGAACGTTGATGTTGGCGAAGAAGCGCCTGGCGAGGCTCTCGTCCTTCTCCAGTGCCGTGGCCAGCATGGCGTAGCCCGCCGGTACGTTGGAGAACGAAGTGGGCGACACCTCGCGCAGATTGCGCAGCGTCTCCTCGAACAGGCCGGGCAGCGGCTTGCCGTCGTCGATCCAGGTCGTGCCGCCCTCGGCGAGGTTGCCCTGCAAGGTCGCATTGCCGCCCATCGTGTGGTTCCACGGCAGCCAGTCGAGCATGACAGGCGCTGCGGCGTCCGCCTTGCGCACGCGCGCCATGCTCATCATGGCGACGTTGGCGCACATCATTTCCTGCGTGTTGATCACGGCCTTGGGCATGCCGGTGCTGCCCGAGGTGAACAAGAACTTGCCGACCGTCTTCGGCTCGATCGCCGCGACGGATTTTGCGACCGCTTCGGTCGGCTGCGTCGCGACCAGCTCGGTCCACGGCAGCGACTGCATCCTGGACGGCGGCTTGTCGACGTGGACCAGCAGCACGCCCTCAAGGTCGAGTGCCGCCAACGCCCTGGCGTAGATCTCGCCGTTCTGCACGAACACCAGGCCGGGTTTGATGAGGTCGAAGACGTAGCGCAGCTTGGCGTGATCCTGGCTCATCACCGAATAGGCCGGCGACACCGGCGCGACCGGCGCGCGCGCCTGCATGGCGGCCATCGAGAGCAGCGCGAACTCGATGGAGTTCGACGACAGGATCATCACCGGTCTGTCGGGACCGAAGCCGCGGTCGAGCAGCGCTTGCGTGGCCGCATCGACCTGCCGCTTGGCCTCGGCGTAGGTGAGCTTCAGCCACTCCCGGTCCGGCCCGCGGCGCTGCGCCAGCCAGAGCCGGTCCGGCGCCTCGGCCGCCCATTTGGCGAGCAAGGCGGGCACGTGTTTTTCATAAGGCTTCAGCCGGTGGTTCGACTGCAACACGATCGTGCCGTCATCCCGCCGCTCGACCTTCACGTCGCGGCTGAGAAACTCGATCGGCTTGAAGGGCGCCTGCATGACACTGTCCAACGACGTTTCTCCCGCGAATATCTTTGCCCGGATTAAGAAGCGACATCCGAGTTTCGACAAGACCGGAGCTATGATGCGCTGATCAGCCGCTCGCAGAAAGAAACGAATGCGACCGCTTCGTCACGCGCGGCACGTGCATGCTCGACGGTCAGCGTGTCCTGAGCTTCGTAGTCAGCAATCAAGCGGCGATCCAATGCCCGACTCAGTCGGCCGACTTCCGCTTTTGCCTGCAAAGACGCTTCGCGATCGAGCTGACTAAGCCGGGTGATCAATCCGCTGTGCGTCTTGGGCAGCGTCAATCCGCGATCGACGAATAGAGCCAACGCGGCGTGATGCATCGCATAATACGCCGTGTGGGCGATCACTTCTGGAAGTTCGACTTCGGCGCGGGCTTCGACCATCGCCAGCAAACGACGCGCCCGCCGCAAATGCTGCCTGGTTTCTTCCTTCAAAGAGAGATGCCTTCCGTTCGGATCGCTCTCAGAAGATAGCTATCCTCCTCCAAACGACGGCCTGCGAGGGGAAGTGGCTGGATGAACTGCCCTGTCTCATAGAGGAGATCGGTTCCAAGGTCGGCCAATCGATTCAGATCGTCCGACGAGGGCTCCCCGGTCAGAAAGATCGCAATATCCCAGTCAGAGTCCTGCCGAGCATCGCCCCGCGCGCGCGAACCATACAGCACGACCTTCGCCACACGCCCATTGAAGGCGCCTTCGACGCGGCGCTTGTACTCGCGCGCAAGGGAAAGGTCCGGGCTCATGACGCCAATATAACACGTCGCCCTGGGGAAGGCTGCGCCCAGGGCCTATGCCTTGAACCGGGCAATCGCCTTCTCGTCGAACTTCAGGCCCAGGCCCGGCTTGGTCGGCAGCACCAGCTCGCCGTTCTCGATCGCCGGCGTCTCCTCGTAGAGCGCCAGCATCCACGGCATGTATTCGACCGTGAGGCCGTTCGGGCACGCCGCCACCATGTGGCACAGCACTTCGGGCATGACATGGCTCACGATCGGCAGGTTGAAGGCCTCGGCCATGGCGGCGACCTTCATCCACTGCGTCGGACCGCCGACCCGCGCGATGTCGACCATCACGATGTCGACCGAGCGCGCCTCGATCATGTGACGGAACGGCACGATGCCCCAGACATACTCACCGCCCGCGACCGGGGTCTTGAGCGCGGCTGTGACGCGCGCGAGGCCCGCATAGTCGTCGGCCGTCGTCACGTCCTCCAGCCAGAACAGGCCGATACCCGCCTGCTCGACCCTGGAGCCGATGTCGATCGCCTGCTCGGGCCGCCAACGCTGGTTGATGTCGCACATCAGCGGAATGTCGGGACCGATCGCGTCGCGCACGACCCGCATGCGGCGAAGCTCGTCGGCCGGCGTCGGATCGCCGGGCAGCGCCATCTGTGTCTTCATCGAGCGGAAGCCCTTCTGCACCAGGATGCGCGCGGCCTGCTCGGTCTGCTTGTCGGTGAGGCCGCGGCGCAGCGAGCCCGAGGCATAGGTCGGCACACGGTCGCGATGGCCGCCCAGCAGCTGCCACAGCGGCTGGTCGAGCGCCTTGCCCCTGATGTCCCACAGCGCCGTGTCGATCGCCGACAGGGCGAGGGTGAAGATGCCGCCCGGTCCGCCGGTATCGCCGGCGCGCAGCTTGGCGAGAAGCGCCTCGTTGCGCATCGGGTCCTCGCCGACGATGCCCGCGCACAGGTCTTCCATCATCGCATGCAGGCTGCGCGTCACGCGGCCGCCATAAAGCGTGACACCGATGCCCTCGATGCCGCTGTCGGTGCGCAGGCGCAGGATCACCGTCGGCCGCTTGCGGTTGGCGTCTTCCGGCATGTTGGCCAGCGGATCGTCCTCCGGCACCGCGAGTGTCATGACCTGGTAACTGGCGATTTTCATTACGATTCCTCCATCATACCGTCCGCAAGCCGAAACCCGGGTGCGGCCTGAATGCCCGTTCACATTGCCCCCATTTTCGGCCAGAGTCCGCCGCAGCACAAAGGGAGAGAGCGATGGACTTCGAATACTCGGATCGCAGCAAGGCGCTGGTCGAGAAACTCAACAAATTCATGGACGA
>CAMDOT010000281.1 GCA_945903635.1 Rhizobium sp. Q54
CTCGGGCGCCGTGGCACCCTGCGGGAAGGCCTTTACCGACGCGAAGGGATGGCGGTCGACCAGGGGCTCGTTGTGCACCCAGGCGATCAGGTCGCGCACATCTGAAGGAAAATGCTCGGGCCGTTCGTTGGCCGCGGGATTGAGCGCAAAGGCCGTGCGGCCGTCCGAACCCGGCGCGCGGCCGAGGCCCATGTCGATGCGGCCGGGCGCCAGCGCGTCGAGCACGCGAAAGACCTCGGCCACTTTGAACGGCGCGTAGTGCGGCAGCATGATGCCGGCGCTGCCGATGCGGATGCGCTCGGTGGTGGCGGCGATCGCGGCCATCACGATCTCCGGCGCGGTGCCGACGATGGTCGGGTGGTTGTGGTGCTCCGACACCCAGAAGCGCTGGTAGCCCAGCGCCTCGCAGTGTTTGGCGAGCGCCACCGTGTTGCGGATGGATTGGTCGTGCGGTCGGCCGGCGACGGCAATCGACTGGTCGAGGACAGAAAGACGGCTGAGCTTTGACATCTGCAGCAGAGGTAGGGCCTCGGCGCTACTCCGGCAAGGTCGCGATCATGTAGAGCGCCTGCAGCGTGGGTGTCGGCCGGTCCTTGTCACCAAAGGTACTGATGAAGATCTTGGTGATCTCGCCGGAGCGATAGATGTGGCTGAGCGCCGTATCAATCGCGAGGCGGAAATCGCCGTCGCCGCGGCGCATCGCCAGCGCGAACGGCTCGATGGTGAGGAAGGTGCTGGCCAGCATGATGCGGGCGGCAGCGGGGTTGCCCTTGATCATCGAGGTCAGCATCGCCCGTCCGGCGAAATAGGCGGAGATGTTGCCCTTCTCCAGCGCGACCATCGCCTCCTCGAAGGTCTTGTAGGGCACGATCTCGGCATTGACGCGGAGCGCCGCCAGGGAATTGCGCGTGGCCTGCTCGGTGAGCGTGCCGGCGGCGACGCCGACCTTCTTGCCGGCAAGCTTGGCGATGTCCTGAGGCCCGTCGTTGCGAATGGCGAATGTGGCGCCGTCGATGAAGGTCGGCACGGAGAAATCCACGACCCGGCGCCGCTCGACCGTCTGGGTGAGCGAGTCGCAGATGAGGTCGGCCTTGTTTTGCAGGATCGCGTCGATGCGGTTGACACTCGTCACTGGCACGTAGGCGATCTTGAGATCGGGGATTTTTAGCTGCTGGGCGAGATCCTTGGCGACCGCCTGGCAGAGTTCGATCATGAAGCCGGCGGGCTGACCGGCCGGCGTCTTGTAGGCGAAGGGCGGGGCCTCCTCGCGGTAGGCGACACGCAGCGTCTTGCTCTGGCGGATGTCGTCGAGGGTGCCGGCGAACACGTCGTCGCCCCATACAGTACCCAAAGCCAAGGTCAGGAGGCCGAGCCTCTTCAATATTGGGTTCATGATCCCCGTCCCTGTTTGGTCCATCCTGCGGCGGACGGGAAACAATCCGATATCCCGGCCGTTGTGACCACTGGAATTACCGGAGGCGATTCATGGCCCGCAACACGTCTCGCGTCGTCGGCATCGACCACATTTCCATCCGGGTCAGCGACTACGAAAAGTCGAAGGCCTTCTACGCCAAGTTGTTTGCCTTCCTGGGCTTCGAGCTGTCGGACGACTATGGCACCACCATCGGCTGGACCAACGGCCGGACGCGGTACTGGATCGCGCCGGCCGAGGGCCGCAAGAGTCACCGCATCGGCGACGTCGGCTTCCATCACTATGCCTTCGAGCTGCGCCGCCGGAAGGATGTCGACGCGCTGCAAAGCTTCCTCGAGAAGGAGAAGGTGCGGATCGTCGATCCCGCCGCCGAGTATTACGACGACTACTACGCCGTCTTCTTTCTCGACCCCGACGGGCTCAAGCTCGAAGGCATGAAATATGGTGAATTGACCGCGCGGCGGAAACGCAAGCCTTTGAAAAAGAAGACATAATTTCTTCATTGAAATAATTCTGCGAATGACTTGCAATTGGATGGCAAGACGACATATTAGAAACGTTCCAATCTACCTTCCCTTTACGGAGCGTTTCATGCTGACCATCGGTGACAAGTTTCCTTCCTTCGACCTCAAAGCGGTGGTGAGCACCGATCCCAAGACCGCCTTCACCCAGATCTCGGACAAGAGCGACAAGGGCAAGTGGAAGGTCGTGTTCTTCTGGCCGAAGGACTTCACCTTCGTCTGCCCGACCGAGATCGCGGCCTTCGGCCGGATCAACAAGGACTTCAACGAGCGCGACACCGTCGTCTACGGCGTCTCGACCGATTCGGAGTTCGTGCATCTTGCCTGGCGCCAGAATCACGCCGACCTGAAGGCGCTGCCCTTCGCCATGCTGGCCGATCTCAAGCGCGAGCTTTCGCAGTCGCTCGGCATCCTCGACAAATCCGAGGGCGTCTGCCTGCGCGCGACCTTCATCGTCGATCCCGAAGGCATCATCCGCTTCGTGTCGGTGAACGACCTCTCGGTCGGCCGCAATCCGCAGGAAGTGCTGCGTGTGCTTGACGCGCTGCAGACCGACGAACTCTGCCCCTGCAACTGGCAGAAGGGCGACGACGTCCTGAAGGCCGCGTAAGGAGGAGACCATGTCGATCGACGTCCTCAAGGACCGGCTGCCCGACTATGCGCGCGACCTAAAACTCAATCTCTCGAGCCTGGCCGCCGAGCAGTTGCTCAGTCCGCAACAGAAGGCCGGCTGCTTTGTTGCGGCGGCCCTCGCGGCCAACCATGCGCCGACCACACAGATCGTGGTCGACGTCTTCGGCCGCGAGCTCTCGCCCGAGGCACTCACCGCGGCCAAGACGGCGGCGGCGCTGATGGCGATGAACAACATCTACTACCGCTTCGTGCATCTCGTGCACGCGGCCGACTACAAGTCCTTGCCGGCCAAGCTGCGCATGACCGCGATGGCCAAGCCCGGCGTCGACAAGGTCGATTTCGAACTGTGGTCGCTGGTGGTCTCGGCCATCAACGGCTGCGGCATGTGCCTGGAAGCGCATGAAAAAGTCTGCCGCGAGCATCTCTCGCCCGAGCAGATCCAGGCCGCCGTGCGGATCGCGGCGACGGTTCACGCCGTTGCCCGCACGCTGGCTGCAGAAGAGGCGCTTTCGGTTCCTCTGGCACAGGCGGCTTGATCTTGTAGCGTCGCGACATGCGGGCCAAACTCCGGGCCGTTTTGTAACCGGAGTGCCCGCATGTCGATGACCGCAACCCAAACCCAATCCCTCGCGCCCGTCTCCGGCACCTATCAGCCCAAGGGCATGCTGATCGGCGGCAAGTGGGTCGGCAGCGCCTCGGGCGAGCGCATCGCCGTCGAGAATCCTGCCAAGCGCGCGGCTGTGGCCGAGGTGCCGCGCGGCGCCGCCGCCGATGTCGAGGCCGCCGTCGCCGCGGCCGACAAGGCGGTCCCGGCCTGGAAGAACGTCGTGCCGCGCGAACGCGGCAAGCTTCTGCTCAAGATCGCCGAGGCGCTGGAAGCGCGGGTCGAGGAGATGGCGCGGACCATCGCGCTCGAGACCGGCAATGCACTCAGGACGCAGGCGCGCGGCGAGGCCAGGATGGCCGCCGACATCTTCCGCTATTTCGGCGGTCTCGCTTCTGAACTGAAGGGCGAGACCGTGCCGCTGGGCGAGCACGTGCTCTCCTACACCCGCCGCGAGCCGCTCGGCGTCGTGGGCGCCATCATCCCGTGGAACGCCCCGGTGATGCTGGGCGCGCTGACAATCGCGCCCGCGCTCTGCGCCGGCAACGTGCTGGTGATGAAGGCGGCCGAGGATGCACCGATGGGCGTGCTGCTGATGGCCGACATCTGCCAGGAGTTCCTGCCGCCCGGCGTGCTGAACGTGATCACGGGCTACGGCGCGGAATGCGGCGGGCCGCTCGCCAACCATCCGAAGATCGCCAAGCTCTCCTTCACCGGCTCGACCGAGGTCGGCAAGGTGATCATGCGCGCCGCGGCCGAGCGCATCGTGCCGGTGTCGCTCGAACTCGGCGGCAAGAGCCCGTCGCTGGTCTATCCCGACGCCGACGAGGACTGGGCGGTCGACGGCATCATCAACGCCATGCGGTTTACGCGCCAGAGCCAGAGCTGCACGGCGGGCTCGCGCCTGTTCCTGCACGAAGACATCTTCGATTCGTTCCTGGCGAAGCTCGAGAAGAAGACCACGGCGCTGAAGATCGGCGATCCGCTCGACGAGGCGTCCGACATCGGCACCATCATCAACAACAAGCAGTACACCAAGGTCTGCAAGTATGTGGAAGAGGGGCTAAAACGCTCCGACGCCAAGCTGGTGTTCGGCGGCCTGCCGCCCAAATCTGGGCCGCTGAGCGAGGGCTACTACACCATTCCGACCGTGTTCGCCGACCGCTCCAACGACTGGCGCCTCGCGCGTGAGGAAATCTTCGGGCCGGTGCTGGTGGCGATCCGCTGGAGCGACGAGGCCGAGGCGATCCGCATGGCCAACGACAGCCACTACGGCCTCGCCGCCTACGTCTGGACGCACAACATCGGCAAGGGCCTGCGCGCTGCGCACGCGATCGAATCGGGCTGGGTCCAGGTCAACCAGGGCGGCGGCCAGTCGCCCGGCATGTCCTACGGCGGTTATAAGCAAAGCGGCCTCGGCCGCGAGTTCTCGCTCGAAGGCATGCTCGACAGCTTCACGCAGCGGAAGAGCGTGACGGTGAACCTCGCGGTGTAGATTCTTGCCGGACCGCGGGCCTCCTGGCCCGCATCATGAGGATGAGCGGACTCGGGCGGAGTAACCTCCGCCCTGTGGAGGTCCGCGGTCCGGAAGACTAAACCGGCACTCGTTTGTGATGCTCGGTCGCGCCCTGGTAGGCGTGGCCGACGCGGTAGAGCAGCGCCTCGTCGAACGGCCGGCCGATCAATTGCAGGCCGATCGGCGCGCCGTTGCTGTCGAAGCCGCAGGGCACCGACAGCGCCGGCAGGCCCAGCGTATTGAACGGCCGCGTGAGGCCGGTGAAGCCCGCCACCATTTTCAGCACGGCGGGGCCGCCCTTGGTCTCGGTGTCGGTCTCCTCAATGGTCGGAATCGGGAAGGGGATGGCCGGCAGCATCACGGCATCGACGCCGTCCATCGCCAGCGCCAGGAACTCCTTCACGAAATGGGCGCGCAGGCGCAGCGCATCGATGTAGTGGGTCGCCGGAATGAAGAAGCCCGCCTCCATGCGCGTGCGCACCTGGTTGGCGTAGAGCTCCGGCGTCTCTTCCATCCACGGCCGGTGCATGGCGGCCGCCTCGCATTTCACCATCACTTCGGCCGCGCGATAGAGCGCGGTGAAGTCGGGCAGCTTCGCCGTCGTCACCTTGGCGCCCAGCCGGCCCAGCACATCGGCGGCGGCCTGCACCGCGCCGCCCACCTGGGCATCGAGGGCCGCGGGGCCATCGCTCGGCAGGGCGAGCCCTATGCGAAGACCGCTTACGCCACCTTCCAGCAGCGCCTCGTAGTCCGGTACCGGCTTTTCGCTGGTGGTCGAATCCTCTGTGTCGTGGCCGGCCAGGATGCCCAGCATCCGTGCATTGTCGCGCACGGTGCGCGTGAGTGGCCCGACATGATCGAGGCTCCAGGAGCGCGCGACGGCGCCGGCGCGGCTCACGCGGCCATAGGTCGCCTTCATGCCGACCACGCCGCAGGCCGCGGCGGGCAGGCGGATCGAGCCGCCGGTGTCGGAGCCCAGCGCACCATAGACCATGCGCGCCGCCACCGACGCACCCGAACCACTCGACGAACCGCCTGTCACGCGCGAAGAATCCCACGGATTGCGGCAATGGCCGTGGTGCACATTGTGGCCGGTCGGACCCGCGGCGAATTCCGCCATGTTGAGGAAGCCGAGCTCGACAACGCCCGCGGCGTCGAGCTTCTGCAGCGCCGTGGCGGTGACGGGTGCCACCCAGTCGCGGCGGATCGCGCTGCCGCCGGTCGAGAGCTCGCCCTTGCGGTAGTACATGTCCTTGTGCGCCATCGGCACGCCGTGCAGCGGGCCGCGGCGCTTGCCGGCGGCCAGTTCGCGGTCCATCGCGCGCGCCTGTTCCAGCGCCTTCTCCTCGTAGAGGCGCAGGAAGGCGTTGGTGCGCGGCTGCCAGATCTTTATGCGGGCGAGGCAGGCCTCGGTTGCTTCCACCGATGTGATGCGCCCGGCGGCGATGGCGTCGGCGATCGCCGTCAGGTCTTCCAGGGCGAGGTCGTCGTTCCTCACGGCTTGGCTTCCTTCGCGAGCACGCTGGCGAAGGAAGCCGGATCGTCGTCGAAGGTGAGGCGCGCGCGCGAGGCGTCGAGCACCGCCTTGCACAGGATGTCGACTTCTTCCTTCAGCTCGGCGAGGCGCTTTTCATCGAATTTGGGTCCGTCGAATTGTGGAGTCATGGTTTCTCCTCAGAGCCTGATCTGGCGCGCCGCCATCCGTGCCTGGTCTTCGGCGCTGAACGTCATGATCTTGCGGACCTTCTGGTCGAACTTCATGCCCACGGCTTCGGCACAAGCAGCAAGTGTGCCGGTCTCGGCCTCGAACAGGAAGTGCGCGAAGCCCACCGTCTTGGCGGTGAAGGCGGCAAGACCGCTCATCACCACGCAAAGATCGCCGGCCCGCAGCGGGCGGCGGTAGTGGTTCAGCATCTCGACCACCACCGAGCCTTCCTGGCGTTCCTGCATGGCGGCGCGGTCGAAGCCCATGTGGTTCCACATCAGCGGCGCGCCGTCGGAATAGCGGCCGGACTGGTGGCGCGGCAGGAACTCATCGCGCTCGTCGCATTGGTCGGGCGTGATCACCGTGCGGCCGACGTCGATCAGCCCGATCGCGGGCGCGGCGGCGAGCGTGAGATCGGGCAGGGTAAGCGTGCCGACGCTGCGTGGTTTGGCGGCC
>CAMDOT010000282.1 GCA_945903635.1 Rhizobium sp. Q54
CGTCGATTTCGACAAGACCCGTTTTCACGAGATCGAGGCCGACTTCGCAGCCTTTGCCGCGCCGCTCGCCTTCGCCTCGATCGTCGCCATTCCCCTGTCGGCGCGCTTCGGCGACAACGTGGCGACGCGCAGCGGCCGCATGGCCTGGTATGACGGCCCGTCGCTGCTGCACCATCTCGAGACGATCGAGACCGACTACGCCGGCGCGGCTGCATCACTGCGCTTCCCCGTGCAGTGGGTGAACCGGCCCGACGCCGAATTTCGCGGCTTTGCCGGGACGATTGCCGGCGGCCAGATCGCGGTGGGTGACACCGTGGTCGTGGCGAACTCCGGACTGACGACTGAGGTGACGCGGATCGTCACTTTCGACGGCGACCTTACCGTCGCCCCGTCAGGCCGCTCCGTCACGTTGACGCTGGCCGACGAAATCGACATCGCCCGCGGCGACGTCCTCGGCCATCCCAAGGATCGCCCGACGGTAACGCGACGCCTCGGCGCCGACCTCATCTGGATGGACGAAACGCCGGCGGCGATCGGTCAGCATTTCCTCTTGAAGATCGGCACCGCCACGGTGCCGGCCACTCTCTCGCACATCGCCGACACGCTCGCTGTCGAGACGCTCGAACGGCTACCGGCGATTTCCCTGGCCTTGAATGCCATCGGCCGCGTCCGCATCGAGACCGGCCGGCCCATCGCCTTCGACCCCTACACCGTCAATCGGCAGACCGGCGGCTTCATCCTGATCGACCGGGTCACGTTCCGGACCGTCGCCGCCGGCATGGTCGTGGAAAGCCTCGATCGCGCGACCAACGTCCATCACCATCCCGAGGTCGTGGCACCCCCGGTCCGGGAAGCGGTGAAGGGACAAAAATCGCTGGTCGTCTGGTTCACCGGCCTGCCGTCCTCCGGCAAATCGACGATCGCCAATCTCGTCGAAGCCAAGCTCGTGGCGCTTGGCCGCCATACGATGCTGCTCGACGGCGACAATCTCCGCCAGGGCCTCAATGCGGATCTCGGCTTCGACGCCGCGGCGCGGTCCGAAAACGTGCGGCGCGTGGGCGAGGTCGCCAAGCTCATGGCCGATGCCGGCCTGATCACCATCGTGGCGCTGGTTTCCCCCTTCCGGGCCGACCGCGAGCGGGCGGCGACTCTCCTGCCCGAGGGGCGATTTCTGGAGGTTTTCGTGAACACACCGGCAGAGGTGTGTCGCGAGCGCGACACCAAGGGACTTTATGCGAAGGCGAGCGCGGGCAAGATTTCCAACATGACGGGACGCGATCAGGTCTATGAAGTGCCCACACAGCCCGCTCTCGCATTGCTCACGACCGAATTGAGCCCGAATGAAGCGGCCGATCGCGTGGTGAAGCTGGTCTTGGAGCGAATTCAATAATGGCGCAGACGGAGGCGAGGAGCTGGCGCAATGAAACCACAATTGGTGCCCACACCTGACGATGGCAACGATCTTGCTAGGATCGGCATCGTTGTTGCGTTTCGGTGACGAAGCGGTTGGTGTGCCTATGTGTGATTCCCGCTTCGGCATGACGAGAATTTTTGCCTATTGTTAGCCTAGAATCTCTCACCCATAATAAATAGCGCTTGGAATACGGAGCGATAATGTTGCGCGTTTGGTGGCACTTGCGAGCGCGTTATCCGGATTGCCCGATTTGGATCGCGGCGATTACGCAGGCAATCGCCGTGTTTTTGCTTCAACTTGGCCTTCGGGCTGCGGTCCTGTGAAGGCGACGTTACTTGGCCTTGGTTCCACGCGCCTCAGGGGAAGCTTATAGCTTCGAGCGCGTTGGGTCGTCCCGATCGGCCCTGATGCAAACGGATGAAATTTTCATATTGATCTTGGGCGGTGGTGGCCAGGTGGGTACGGCCTTAACCCGGCAGCAGTGGCCTTCCAATGTGCGACTGAGCGCTCCGCCTCGTGCATTGCTGGACATTACCGACAAAGCGGCGCTGGCATCTGCCATAGGCAGTCGCAAGTGGTCGTGCGTCATCAATTGCGCCGCCTATACCGCAGTCGATGCCGCGGAAAGCGACCCGGAGACGGCATGGCCGATCAACGCCGTTGGACCTGCGCTTTTGGCTGCGGCGACAGCCAAGGCGGGCATCCCTATCCTCCATTTGTCGACCGACTACGTCTTCGACGGTATGGCAAGCCATGCCTACAAGCCTTCGGATCCTGTCCGGCCACTCAGCGTATATGGACGGAGCAAGGCGGCCGGCGAGGAGGGCGTTCGTGACGCAAATCCGCGCCATGTGATCCTCCGTACGTCGTGGATCGTGAGCCCCTTCGGAAAGAACTTCGTCAAGACGATGCTGCACTTGGCCGACCGACGGGAGAGCTTGAATGTGGTAGACGATCAATCGGGTCGTCCCACCTCTGCCATCGACCTGGCGGCGGCGCTCCAATTGATAACGTTTCAGATGATCAGCGAACCGCAGCCGTCGATCGGCACCTATCATTTTGCGAACGCCGGCCGCACGACCTGGTACGATCTGGCGTGTGCCACGATGTCGGGCGCACACCAACGGGGGGCGCCGAGCATGCCGGTCGCGGCGATAGCTACGGCTGCCTACCAAACAAAGGCCCATCGGCCCCTACGTTCTGAGCTCTGTACGGCCGATTTTGAACGCGATTTCAACCTCGCTCCCCGCCCCTGGCAGTCCGCGCTCGACGAAATCCTTGATGCCTTGCTTTTGCCCGGTCAGAGAGTACGAGAAGCCGAAGCCACATCAGACCGGAGAAGATAATGGTAGTGGAACTCGATGCGCAGCATGATTTGCCGCCGCCTCTGCAGCGCGCCAAGCCCCTTCACCAAGCTCGCCTAGCGCCGCCTTTCGACTCTTACCTGGGTCCCCTGCCGGAAGCCGCAGGGTCGGTGCCTTCAATGATGTCGGAGAAGGAACGCCAGTTCCTGTTCAATATCGCGAAGAACTACTATCGCGGGGCCGGCCTCATCATCGACGCCGGCACCTTCCTCGGCGCATCGACGGCGTGCTTTGGCAACGGCGTCTCGGAAAATCCGCATCTGGAAGAAATCCGGGCACGCTGGCAACGCCCGATCGTCTCCCTTGAACTGGGCATCACCAACCAGCAGATGCTCCTGTCGTTCAAAAGGCATGGCATCGGGCACGATCTTGTTGCCGGCGATTCCTTCGGGCCCTTGATCGAGAACCACGTTCGAACGGTACGCGATCTGATCGACCTGAGGCTGGGCGACATTCTCGAGACCGGTCGGATCGAGGATCCGCCCAAAGGCCGCAAGACGCCCATCGAGATACTCTTCCTCGATGTTCTCAAGGCGCCGGCGATTTCCAAATTCGCGCTCTCCGAATACCTGCCACGCCTGATCCCCCGGCGCGCGCTGGTCATCCAGCAGGATTACCTGAGCGGTGATTTGCCCTTCATCCATATTCACCAGGAATACTTCGCATCGAAGTTCGAATATGTCGGGGAAATATCATCCAGCGCCGTGTTTCGACTCGTTCATCGCATCACACGCGATGAGGTCGCCGCACTGTTCGAGAACACGCTCGACGGTGAAACGGAGATTTCCCTGGTGTCTCGCGCGGTGCAACGCTCGGTCGACCCCTACCGTCGACTGATCATGGCATTCGCAAAATTGCGAACCATTTTGAACGTGCGGGGCCCGGACGCAGCCAAGCAATACCTCGCCTTCATCGAATCGGAATATGCGGACCAGATCGCCCAGCAGCAGTTCCGCCGCGTGCAGAATGTGGTGCGTGCCGCGCGTTATCTTTGCGAAGTGGGCGCCGGTGCCGACAACGAGCGAGAAGCCGTCAAGATCAGCACCGGCCATCGCGGAACCGATCATCGCCGCACCGACATCGTACGCGCGGTGGAGAAAGTTTCTCCATAACCCGGAGCTTCAGGGAAAGCGCCCATACCGCATCAGCGTCGAATACAACGCTTCGCTGCGGAGACAGGTTTCTTGCTTGTGCCCTGGCGAGGACCGGGACGTGGCGTGGCAGTATTCTAGAGAACTACGTGGGCGTGGACGCCGTCTGTTGCAGAAACCACTGCCAGGTGGCTTCCAGACCCTTCTCCAGCGGCGTCGCCGGATCGAAGTCGAACGCCTGCCGGGCCTTGGTAATGTCGCAATATGTTTGCCGAACCTCGCCGGCGCGCCAGTCGGCAAAGTGAACCTCGGACCACCGGTTGGCTCCCACCACCCGCTTCATCTCGACGAGCAGCTCGTTGATCGATGTCGGCTGTCCCGAGCCGAGCTGGAACGCGCCCGACACATTGGCGTCGATCGCCTGAAGGATACCTCGGCAGAGATCGGCGACGAAAACGAAGTCCCGTACCTGGCTGCCGTCGCCGTAGACAGTGATCGGGTTGCCATCGAGGACCTGCTTGAAAAAATGCGCGACCGCGCTGCCTTTGCGATAGGACCGCGGGCCGTAGACGTTGGAGAAGCGCAGCGCCGTGACCTGCATCCCATAGGAGGCAGCGAAGGCAGAACCGTAGCCTTCGGCGGCAAGCTTGGAGGCGCCGTAGGGCGCCGCCGGCTGGGGAACCATGCCTTCGTGAACGGGCGGTTCGACGTCTCCAAGGATCGCCCCACCGGTCGAGGCCATCACGACCCGGCGCACGCCCGCATCGCGTGCGGCCAGCAGCACGTTGAAGGTGCCCCTCACATTGACTTCGAAATTAAGGGTCGGATCTTCGATCGACTCGATCACCCGCGTATTAGCGGCAAGATGGATGATGGTGTCGCAGCCGGCCACTGCTCGCGACACGGCATCGAGATCGCAAATGTCGCCCTTGTGATAATCGAGCCCGGCATCCGGCAGATCGCGCGGCGAGCCCATGGTTTCGTTGTCGAGAACAACGATTCGCTCCGCCCGGCCCTGTTCGACAATTTGCCGGATCAGGTTCGAACCGACGAACCCGCATCCACCCGTAATCAGCGTTTTTGACATTACCCGATTCATCGATCTGGAGAGGCTTCAAGCAATCGGCGCTCCTTTCGGAGCGCCGATCTGAAATCCGGCCCTGCGTGGCCGCAGCTACTGCGCGGTTACTGCGCCGCAACCTGGTCGGGGGCGGCGGCGGCATTTGCACGCTCCTTGGACCAGTACGACACGCACGGAATCTTCGTCCGGTCGCAGCGATGCTTGTAGCGCTGGGCGATTTCCGTGACTTCCTGCAGCAGGCCGTGCTGCAGAGTTGTCGGGTTCAAGCCGAGCTCGAGGAAGTTCTTGTTCGCCACCCTCAGCTCATTCTCATCGGCTTCCGCGCGCGGATTGCTGAGATTCTCGATTTGCGCACCGGTCAGTTCGCGGATGAGCCCGGCCAGGTCACGAACGCGATGCGTTTCCGTCATCTGGTTCATGATGCGCACGCGCTCGCCCGCCTTGGGCGGCGATTCGATCGCGATCCGGACGCAATTCACCGTGTCGCGGATATGGATGAAGGCGCGTGTCTGACCGCCGGTACCATGCACCGTCAGCGGATAGCCGACCGCAGCCTGCATCAGGAACCGGTTCAGCACGGTGCCGTAATCGCCATCATAGTCGAAGCGATTGATGAGGCGCTCATCCAGCTCCGTCTCCGGAGTCTGGGTCCCCCAGACGATACCCTGATGCAGATCGGTGACGCGCAGCTTGTCGTTCCGGGCATAGAACTGGAACAGCAACGCATCCTGCGTCTTGGTCATGTGGTAGATGCTGCCGGGATTGGCCGGATACAGGATCTCCTGGTCGACGTGGCTGCCGTCGGGCAGCGGCACCTTGACCTTGAAGTAGCCTTCCGGAATGACCGAACCGACCGTGCCATAGCCATAGACACCCATGGTGCCCAGATGGACACAGTGGATGCTGGGATCAGTCTCGACAACCGCGGCCAGGATGTTGTTGGTCGCGTTGAGGTTGTTGTTGACGGTGTAGATCTTGTGCTTGGCCGACTTCATCGAGTAGGGCGCCGCCCGCTGCTCGGCGAAGTGCACGACCGCAACAGGCTCGTAGCGCGTCAGCAAACTCCTGATTTCATCGAACTCGCGCGACACGTCCACATTGTGGAACACGATCTCCTTGCCCGTCACTTCGCGCCAAGCCCTCAGGCGGGCATCCATCGTGCTGATCGGCGTCAGCGAGTCGGCGCCGAGCTCGGCGTCGATCCACCGGCGCGAAAAATTGTCGATGATGACGACGTCATAGCCAGTCTGGCTAAGATGCAGGCTGGTCGGCCAGCCGCAAAAACCGTCGCCCCCAAACACGATCACCGTGCCTTTGGTTCCCATCACCTTCTCCATACAATGTTGGACCGCCCAAGCAGTACATCCCTCATTCCCACTAGTAGGGCAAATTTTCCCCGCAAACCACCCCGGCGGAGACGGATTTCATTTGTATGCGACAACCCGTCACTCACAGAGATGTCTCTGTAAGGCGTTGACAGCTGCAATGAATGCTTAGCCGACACCCGTGGATCTTGATGACGTACCCATCACAATGGTCCGCCACACCCTATGCAACCTCTGAAACTACAAGAAAAAGTGAACGTCGGCCGGATACATCGTTCCTCAATTTGACTGTAGTCTAGGGGATCGTGCGAAACGGAAACTGGACTTACCCCGTTTCCGTGGACAGTTGAGGTCAGGCTACACTGTCTGACGTCATCGTGTCCTTCCTTTTCTGTTCTTCCTGCCTGCTGGTGGCATCCTTTTGTTCGGCCCCTGCGGAGCCCATCCTTCCGTCCCGGCCCGCACATTCAACACGCCGCCGCGCGGAGGGGCGGTCAAGGCCGCGTAC
>CAMDOT010000283.1 GCA_945903635.1 Rhizobium sp. Q54
CGCATCGAAGCGGCGCCGAAGTCGATCGAGCGGGCGTTGCTCGATCCGCCGTCGCCCAAGCGGGCAATGCCGGCCCAGCGCGGCTGGCGGCAGCGGGTGCGTTTCCTCAATCAGTTCAAGCGCTGCGGCAGCTATCGCGAGGCGGCGGCGCGCATCGGCGTCGACGAGAGCACGGTGCGGCGTTGGCGCGCCAAGTTCCCGGCTTTTCGCGCGCGCTGCGACGAGATCCTGGCCGAGCGTTTCAGGGAGAAGGCCGACGATCTGAAGCTGCGCGCGGGCGAGCCGCGCACGCGGCCGTATTTCTATAAGGGCAAGCAGATCGGCGAGCAGATGATCCACGACGACCGCGCGCTGATGTTCCTGCTGAAGCTGGAGGACGCCCAGCGCGCCCGCGCCGAAGCGCGCGAGGAACGCCTGTTGCAGCGGGCGCACGAGATCCGGCTGAAGGAGATGGAGATCGAGGCGAAAAAGCCCACTCCGAAAATGCACGCTCCTGCCGCGCATTCGGCGGCGCCGGTCGAGGTCGAATCGCCTGCTGAGATCAACGACTTGGAGGCCGTTCCGGCGGACATCGCACCTCAAGAGGTCGCGGAGGCCGCGCCGCCCCCTCACCCCACCTCTCCCCCTAGCGGGGGCGAGGAGTCCGAGAAGAGAGTCCCTCATGTTCCTCTCCCCTCAGCGCCTTCTGAGGCGCGATTGGAGGAGAGGTTGGGTGAGGGGGAGAAGACGAGTGTGATTCCGTGCGCGCCGGACGTGCGCTAAGGCGTCCGCGCCGACAGGCGCCGGTCGAGCAGTTCGAGCGCCAGCAGGACTTCCGCGCAAAGGCGCTGGAACGCGTAGAACCAGCCGGCGCGGCCGTCCAACAGGGCGCGCTTCACGATCAGGACATAGGCCACGACGAGGAACGGCGCGGGCCAGCCCCACCGCCGCACCCGGTCGATGAACGAGAGCTCGGCCGGCTGTGCCTTGAGCAAGTGGCTCGCTTCGATCGCGGCATATTTCGATTGGGCGGCGAACCAGCGCGCCAATGGCTTCCGGTCGTCATGGAAGATGACTCCGCTCAGCGTCGACACCTTTCCCTGAACCCTGATCCGATGGCCATGGCCTTCGTTGTCGTAGTGGGCTCCGCGAACACGATAGAGCACCGTCCTCGGTGGATAGAGAGTCCCGCGCAACGGCCGGCCGTGAATGCGGTAGATGAAGCGGGCACGAAAGCCCGCCTCGTCGGTCGCCGGCCGAAGAGCCGCGAGTTCGGCCGCGAGTTCGTCGCTGAGTTCGTAGTCCGCATCCAGCGACAGAACCCACTCGGTGCGGATCAGGGAGAGGCCGAAGTTGCATTGCTCGGCGAAGCTGTCGAACGGGCGATGATGCACCTCGACGCGTTGATCCTTTGCAAGAAACTCCAGCGTGCCGTCGGTGCTGCCGCTGTCGACCACCACGATCCGCTTCGCCCAGCCCAACCGGCCGATGGTGCGCGCGATGTTCGGTATCTCGTCGAAGGTGATCAGCAGCGGGGTGATGTCGTCCTGAAGTCCCATGCGATGCTCCAGTCAGCCTCCGGCTGGCACACGCGCCCGGTGGATCGTCATCCAGGCCCACGCATCCGCGATGACCTTCTCGAGATCGGAATGAGCAGGGCTCCAACCCAGGACTTCCCGCGCCCGCGCCGCATCCGCGACGAGGGCGGGCGGATCGCCCGGACGGCGCGGCCCCTCTTGGGCGACGATGGCCTTGCCGGTAACGGCGCGCGCGCAGGCGACGACTTCCGCAATGCTCGACCCGCGCCCCGTCCCCAGATTGAAGGCCGAAAATCCGCCAGGCTGGCACGTCGACAACGCCGCGACATGGGCCGACGCCAGATCGGTGACATGGACATAATCGCGGATGCAGGTGCCATCGGGCGTGTCGTAGTCGGTTCCGAAAATGGAGACGTGGTCGCGCAGGCCTGCGGCCACCTGCAGCACCAAGGGGATGAGATGGGTTTCGGGCGCGTGCTCCTCGCCGAGTTCGCCATCGTGATCGGCGCCGGCCGCATTGAAATAGCGCAGCGCAATCCCGCCCAGTCCATACGCGGCACAGACATCGCGCATCACCTCCTCGGCCATGCGCTTGGACCGACCGTAGGGATTGATCGGGTTCTGCGGCGTGTCCTCGCCGATGGGAACGCGCGCCGGCACGCCATAGGTCGCGCAACTGCTCGACAGGACGATCGCATTCACGTCGTGCAAGCGCATCGCCTGCAGCAGCGTGACCATCCCCGACACGTTTGTCCGATAGTAGAAGTCGGGTCGCTCCACCGACTCGCCCACATAGGCAAGCGCTGCGAAGTTGATCACGGCATCGGGACGATGCCGGCGCATCGTATCGGACAGGCCCGCGAGATCGTTGATGTCACCGTGCTCGAGCGGACCCCACTTCACCGCCCAGGCATGGCCCGTGCGCAGGTTGTCGTAGACGATGGGCGTATGCCCTGCTTCGGCGAGGGCCTTGCATGTGTGCGAGCCGATGTATCCCGCGCCGCCCGTAACCAACACCCGCACCGTCTCGATCCTCCTATTTCCGCGATCCTACACCAACTGCCCGCGGGATCATCGCTCGATGAACGTATCGCCCAGGACCAGCACATCCATCTTGGTCCGCAGGAAGCAGTCGATCGCTTCCTCGGGCTTGCAGACGACCGGCTCATTCTCGTTGAAGCTGGTGTTGAGCACGATCGGCACGCCGGTGAGGTCGCGGAAGGCCTCTATCAGGCGGGCGTAGCGCGGATTGCCGGCCCAGGTGACGGTCTGAAGACGTCCCGTTCCGTCGACATGGGTCACAGCCGGGATTTCCGCCCGCTTCTCGGCCCGGATCCGGAAGACCTGCATCATGAAGGGGACGTCGTCGTCGCTCTCGAACCAGTCCGGCACGGCGGTGCGCAGGATCGAGGGGGCGAACGGCCTAAAAGATTCCCGGCGCTTGATCTTGAGATTGAGGATGTCCTTCATGTCGGCGCGTCGCGGGTCTCCCAGGATCGAGCGATTGCCCAGCGCGCGGGGCCCCCACTCCAGCCGGCCCTGGAACCAGCCGATCACCTTGCCTTCGGAAATCGCCTGCGCCGTCCGGCGGCAGAGCGCCGCCTCGTCGCCGATCCGCTCGATGGTGCAGCCCGCGGCATCGAAATCCGTGCGGCGCGCGCCGATCGCCACCGCAATCTGATCCGGCGTCGCCGACGGCCCCCAGTAGGCATGATCCATGACGAAGCTGCGCTTCGCCGCCGCCCCGGATACCCGATGCCAGGTCTCGAAGGCGGCACCGATGGCGCCACCGGCGTCACCGCCGGCCGACTGGACATAGAGCTTCTTGAAAGGCGAACGTTCGAGGACCTTGCCGTTGGCCACGGAGTTGTAGGCACAACCGCCCGCCAGCACGACGGCGTCGGTGTCGTAGCGCCGGTGCAAGGCGTCGAGCAGATGGAAGAAGGCGTTCTCGTAGGTCACCTGCGCCGAACGGGCGATGTCGCGATGACGATCCTCCAGCGGGGCCGCGGGATCGCGCGCCGGTCCGAGCAGGCCCGCCAGCGCTTCGCTCCACAGGCGCCCACCCGAGGGAATGCCTTCCTTCACCGAATAGTTGGCGCCCTCGCCCGAGGCGTGCCGGAAGTAACGCAGATCGAGGGCGAAGCTGCCGTCGTCCTTGAGGCGGACGATCTGCTTCATCTGCTCGACGTAGCGCGGCTCGCCATAGGGGGCGAGGCCCATCACCTTGTATTCGTCGCCATAGTGCGGGAAGCCGATGAACTGCGTCATCGCCTCGTAGAAGACGCCCAGCGAATGCGGAAAGTAGACGCGCCCGTCGACCTGCAGGCTGCCGCCCTGCCCCAGCCCCCAGGCCGCCGAGGAAAAATCGCCGAAACCATCCACCGAGACCGCGACCGCCTTGTCGTAGGGCGAGACCAGGAATGCCGAGGCGAGATGGCAGAGGTGATGCTCGACGGCATGGACGGTGCCGCGGAATTCCTGCTCCGGCAGATCGCGCTTGAGATTGCCCGCGATATCCGCGCGCTCGCCCCGCTGGCGCAGCCGGTTCAGCACGTAGCCGGGACTGACGCCCGAGGTCAGCACGTAGGCCAGCTTGCGCCAGCGGTTCGCCCGATTGTCGCTGTTGACCGCGACATGCTCGACGTCACCCAGCTCGATGCCGGCTTCGGCCAAGCAGTAACGGATCGATTCGCTGGGAAATCCCCCCCAGTGCTTGATCCGCCGGAACCGCTCCTCTTCGACGGCGGCGACGAGTTCGCCGTCCTTCACCAGGCAGGCGGCGGCATCGGCATGAAAGGCGTTCAGTCCGAGGACGTAAGTCATCCGAAGTGCCTTTCAGATCCGGTCAGTTCCAAGTCGAGACGTATTGAGCGCATTAGCGAGACCAGCCCTCCAGAATATTGCAGTATAAATGCGACCTTTCAACGACTTGACGGCGAAGCGTCAGGCGAGCAAACGCTGCCTTGCGCGCCTATCCCTGCCCAGCCTCGATCATAGGGGCATCGGCAACGGGGTCGAGCCGCCGGACGTGCGCTACCTGAGATTCAGCAGCCCGTCTCGCAACTCGTTGAAAAGTCGGTTAAAACGCCCCCTCGCGTCGATTGAAAGGCTGCTTTATGTCGAAGAATGATCTCGTGGTCGTCACCGGTGCCGGTGGTTTCATCGGCGGCCATCTGGTCCGCGTCCTGCAGCAGCGGGGCCATACGAAGATCCGGGCCGTCGACATCAAGCCGCTGAACGAGTGGTACCAGAAGATTCCCGGCGTTGAAAACCAGGTCGGCGACCTGGCGCTGCTCGAGCCCTGCCGGGCCGCCGCCAAGGGCGCTGCGATGATCTATAACCTTGCCGCCGACATGGGCGGCATGGGCTTCATCGAGACGCACAAGGCCGAGTGCATGCTGTCGGTGCTGGTCAGCACCCACATGCTGGTCGCCGCCAAGGAAGCCGGCGTGCCGCGCTTTTTCTATTCGTCGTCGGCCTGTGTCTACAACGGCGACAAGCAGACCGATGCCAATGTCACCGCCCTCAAGGAAGAGGACGCCTACCCGGCGCTGGCCGAAGACGGCTACGGCTGGGAGAAGCTGTTCAGCGAGCGCATGGCGCGCCACTACCGCGAGGACTACGGCATCGCCACCCGAGTCGCCCGCTACCACAACGTCTACGGCCCGGAAGGCACCTATGACGGCGGTCGCGAAAAGGCCCCGGCCGCGATGTGCCGCAAGGTCATCGCCGCCAAGCTGTCGGGCAAGCACGAGATCGAGATCTGGGGCGACGGCGAACAGACCCGGTCGTTCATGTACATCGATGACTGCACCGATGGCACCATCAGGCTCGCCGAAAGCGACATCGTCGAACCGCTGAATGTCGGCAGCGACGAACTGGTCAGCATCAACACGCTGGTCGACATGGTCGAGAAGATCGGCGGCATCAAGCTGAAGCGCAGCTACAAGCTCGATGCGCCGAAGGGCGTGCGCGGCCGCAACAGCGACAATACGCTGATCAAGAAACTGATGAACTGGGCCCCGTCCATCCGTCTCGAGGACGGCATGGAGAAGACCTACAAGTGGATCTACGACGAGATGACCTCGGGCAAGGCCTCGGTCGTCAATGCCCTGCCGCGCGCCGTCGCGGCTCAGTAGGGCAGTCGCCCCGCGTCGGTCCTAGCGGCCGACGCGGCTCACCTTCTCATTGCTCTTAAGCAACTCGTCGAAATAGGCGATCGTCCGCGACAGGCCTTCATCCAGGGCGATCTTGGGGCTCCACTCCAGTTTCTCGCGCGCCAGCGCGATGTCGGGGCAGCGCTGCATCGGATCGTCGACCGGCAGCGGCTGGAAGACCAGCTTCGACTTGCCACCAACCTTTTCCAGTATTTTCTCGGCGAGATGGCGGACCGGCGTCTCGACCGGGTTGCCGATATTGACCGGCCCGGTGAAGTCGTCGGGCGTGTGATCCATGAGTCGCAGCCAGCCGTTGAGCAGATCATCGACGTAGCAGAAAGCGCGGGTCTGCATGCCATCGCCGTAGATGGTGATGTCCTCGCCCTTGAGCGCCTGGACAATGAAGTTCGACACCACACGCCCATCGTTGGGGTGCATGCGCGGCCCATAGGTATTGAAGATTCGCGCCACCTTGATGCGCAGATGGTGCTGGCGGTGATAGTCGAAGAACAGGGTCTCGGCGCAACGCTTGCCCTCGTCGTAACAGGCACGCGGGCCGATTGGATTGACGCTGCCACGATAGCCTTCGACCTGCGGATGGACGGTCGGATCGCCATAGACCTCGCTGGTCGAGGCCTGGAAGATCTTGGCGCGCACGCGCTTGGCCAGCCCCAGCATGTTGATGGCGCCGTGCACGCTCGTCTTGGTCGTCTGCACGGGATCGTGCTGGTAATGCACCGGGGAGGCTGGGCAGGCCAGATTGTAGATTTCGTCGACCTCTACATAGAGTGGGAACGTCACGTCATGACGCATCAGCTCGAAATGTGGATTGTCGAGGCAGCCCAGAACGTTGCGTTTGGAACCGGTGAAGTAGTTATCGACGCACAACACGTCATGGCCGGCGGCCAACAGGCGCTCGCAGAGGTGCGAGCCCAGGAAACCCGCTCCGCCAGTGACCAAGATTCGCTTGCCCATGATGCCCCTGAAATCCGCACTGATGTTCGCCCGCGACACTAGGCGATCAAGCTCTTGAAATCACTCCCAAACCGCCGAAGGATGCCGCCGGACACGACGCGGTGCGGCCAAGATTGCAAGGGAA
>CAMDOT010000284.1 GCA_945903635.1 Rhizobium sp. Q54
CCCCGTCTGCGGGGGAGGTGGCGGCGCCTTACGCCGACGGAGGGGGTCTTAGTCCTCCGCCGCCAACCGGCGCCTCACCAACGGCACCGTGAGGCTGCGCCAGGCGTAGGCCACCTCCTCGACGTCGACGCCCGACAAGGTGTCGATACGCTCGCCGACCAGCTCGCCGCCCAGGCCCTCGTAGAAGAACCGGGTGGGATTGGCGGCCAGCATCCACAGCACGGCGGTGTCGCAGCGGTCGGCTTTGAGCTGGCGGAAGAGCGCGTCGAGCAGGCGGCGGCCAAGGCCGAGGTTCTGGAAATCGGGTTCGACGTAGAGCGTGTAGACCTCGCCGACCCGGACCTCGCGGCCGTCGAGTCCCTCGGGAAGATCGCGCGCCGGGCCGCAGCTGCCGAAGCCCACGACGCCCATGTCCTGGTCGTCGGCCACGAACACGCCGCGCGCCTCGCCGGGGTCGGCCAGCACGCGCGACCACCAGGCCGACTGGCGGACGTCGGACATGCCCACCAGCATGGCGTCGGGCAGCATGCCGGCATAGGCCGCCTGCCACGTTTCCACATGGACCCGGCCGATCGCCGCGGCGTCGTCGCGTTTGGCGCGGCGGATGCGGATCAAGCTTGGGTCTCCTGGGGTGTCTCTTGGGGCGCCTCCTCTTCTGTTACGACCTCCGCCTTCTCCTTTTCGGGCGCGGGCTTGCGGACCAGGGCGGCGGCGAAGAAGCCGTCGGTGCCGTGGCGCAGCGGCGACAGGCGCAGGTAGGGGCTGGTCGCCAGCTCGGGCGGTGGTTCGCTCGCCAGGATGTCGCGCCAGAGATCGCCCGCCGGCACGACCTCGAAGTCAGGGTGGCGTTCGAGGAAGGACGCGATCTGGTGCTCGTTCTCGGCCGGCAGCACCGAGCAGGTGGCATAGATGAGGCCGCCGTCGGGCTTCACCAGGCGCGCCGCCGCGTCGAGGATCTCGGCCTGCTTGGGGACCAGCTCGGCCAGGTCCTTGGGTTGCAGCGTCCAGCGGCCGTCGGGATTGCGCCGCCAGGTGCCCGTGCCGGTGCAGGGCGCGTCGACCAGCACGCGGTCGAAGGCCTTGGCCTGACGTTTCAGCCATTTGCGATTGTCGCCGGTGCCTTCCTTGGTCTGGAGGGCGCGGCGCTCGACATTGTGGGCGCCGGCGCGGCGCAGGCGCTGGGCCGAGCGGTCGAGGCGCGACTCATAGACGTCCATGGCCACGACGCGGCCCTTGTTGTTCATGCCCGCGGCCATGGCCAGCGTCTTGCCGCCGGCGCCGGCGCAATAGTCGGCGATCTGCATACCGGGCCTTGCGTCGACCAGTGCGGCCACAAGCTGCGAGCCCTCGTCCTGGATCTCGACCAGGCCGTTCTGGAAGGCCTCGCCCGACACCACGGAAAGCCGGCGCTTCAGGCGCAGCCCGTAGGGCGCGTAGCGCATGGGCTCGGTGTCGATACCTTCGCGGGCAAGGGCTGCCTGCGCCTGCTCCACCGTGGCCTTCAGCTTGTTGACGCGGAGATCGACCGGCGGCGGGATTTCGATGGCGGCGATCTCGCGGCCCCAGCTCTCGCCGTAGGCTTCGATCAGATGCGGCGCCACCCATTCCTGCACGTTGAGGCGCACCCAGTCGGGCTGGTCGGGATGCGGCAGCGAGTGGCCCTCCATCTGGCGCAACGCGCGGACCTCGGCCTCGTCGAGCGGCTGCGGGCGATAGCGGCCGCCATCGAACATCGCCGCCACCTGCGCCAGCGTGTGGCTTTCGGCCAGGATGAGGTCGGCCGCCACGATGGCGCGCGCCGAGCGGTCGGGGTGGCGCGTGCGCTCCAGCCACCAGGTGAGCTGGCCGTAGCGGCGCAGCAGGCTCCAGACGCGGTCGGACACGGCGCGGCGATCGCCGCCACCGATGAAACGGCGGCTGCGGAAATAGGCGTTGGCGACCAGGTCGGCCGGCCGCCCTCTTTCACTCATGAGGCCACGGCTGACGATCTCGTCCAGGAGTTCTATGGTGGCTGCTACCCGCGCGCCCGGCGTCACGTCGATCTCCCTTTCAAAGCATGCCGCTACGATGACTATGCCCGACGCGCAACGGCCTCGCCTTGGCCCCCGCATTCTGCTGGTCCTGGCGGCCATCCTGGTGAGCCTTGGCGTCCTCGAACTGGGCCTGCGAACCTGGTTCTGGGGCTATCTGTTCACTTGGCCGAACTTTGTGCTCGAAGCGCGCACCGTTCTCGCCCAGGACGACAGCGGACGCTACATCCATGACGACCGGCTGGGCTACGTGCCCCGCGCCGGCCATGCCGCACCAGGCATCACCATCGAAGCCGACGGCCGGCGCAGCACCGGGACGCCGCCTGCGGCAGCAGGCGCGCCGATCCTCGCCGTGGGCGATTCCTTCACCTTCGGCGCCGAGGTGAACGACCCGCAGACGTGGCCGGCGCAGCTCCAGCGCATCGCCGGGCGGCGCGTGATCAACGCGGGCGTGAGCGGCTACGGCTTCGACCAGATCGTGCTGCGCGCCGAGGCCCTGGCGCCGCTCTACAAGCCCGACGCGATCGTGGTCGCCTTCATCGCCGACGACATCCGCCGGACCGAGATGCGGCGCCTGTGGAGCGCCGACAAGCCGTACTTCGAGATCGAGAACGGCGCACCGGTGCTACGCAACGCGCCGGTGCCGCCGCGCGCCGATCCGCGGACCACCCTCACCTTCTGGCAGAGTACCCTCGGCTATTCCCTGCTGTTCGACTTCATCCTGCGCCGCCTCGATCTGCTGCACGACTGGTTCGGCGACCACGTCCGCGTCCATCCACCGGGCGCCGGCGAGCGCATCGCCTGTCTCCTAACCAAGCGCCTCGCCGACCTGCAGCGTTCGAGCGGCGCGCGCGTGCTGGTGGTGGCCGAGTATGACCCCGTCGTATGGGACGATCCGGCGTTCGCCGCCAGGCAGCGCGAGATGACCGGCGCCTTGCTCGCCTGCGCGCAGAAGCAGGGGCTGGCCACACTCGACAGCTACGACGCCATGGCCGCTGCGGCCAAGCCGCGCCAGCTCTACGTCCTGTGGCACATGAACGAAGCCGGCAACGCCCTGATCGCCCGCCTCGTCGCCACGGCGCTCGGGTTCAAGTCGCTCGGCCTCAAGGTCGACTGAAATGCTCGGGCGGCTGACCCTCGTCGTAAGCTCGGTGCTGCTGACGCTCGCTGTCCTGGAAATCGGCTGCCGCCTGTGGCAAGGGCCGAGAGCGCTGCTCGACTGGTCCAACATCGTGCTGGACGACCGCCGGGCGACACGGACGGACGGCGTCGGCCAGCTGAAATACGACGCCGAGCTCGGGTTCGTGCCCATAGAGGACTATCGACCGACACCAGCGCCGGCAGGCCTCGCGCTAGCCGAACCGCCGGTCCTGGTCGTGGGCGATTCCTATGCCCATGGCGACGAGGTGAGCGACGAGGAGACCTGGGCCACGTTGCTGCAACCACTGATCCGGCGGCGGACGGTCAATGCTGGCGTCAGCGGCTATGGGCTCGACCAGATCGTCCTGCGCGCCGAGCGGGTGGCGCCGGAAATCAAACCTGCCGCCATGGTGCTCGTCTTCATTGCCGAAGACCTGCGGCGCAGCGAAATGAAACGCCTGTGGGGCGCCGAGAAGCCCTACTTCGAAGCGCGCGACGCGGCGCCGCCTGTTCTGCGCAATGTGCCGGTCCCCCAGCCACCCGCACCGGAAGACACGCTCGACCTTGCGCAGCGTCTGCTGGGTTGGTCGGTACTGGTCGACACCGTGCTGAAGCATAAAGGGTGGCAGTACGAGTGGGCGATCGACCATGAGCGAGTCCTGTCGCGTGGCGAGGGCGAAAAGCTCGCCTGTCCCCTGCTCCAGCGCCTCTCCAAGCTCGGCGTGCCGACGCTGGTCGTGGCGTCATTCGATCCCTACGTCTGGCGGGATGCAGTCTACGCCGCTGAGCAGCGCCGCCTGTCAGGTGTGGTGCTGGACTGCGCCCGGCGCGCGGGCTTCGGCACGCTCGACCTGTTCGAAACTATCGACCAGGCCGTCTCGAAGCTGGGCTATGCGGCGGTCTTCCGCTCCTCGCACCCCGGCCCAACCGGCCACCAAATTGCGGCAGAGCAGATCGCTACAGCTCTCGCCCAGTTTCACATCCCGCCTTCGCGGTAGTTCGGCGCCTCGCGCATGATCTCGACGTCGTGCACGTGACTTTCGCGCAGGCCGGCGCCGGTGATGCGCAGGAACTGGCAGTTCTTCTGCATCTCCGCGATCGTGGCGTTGCCCGTATAACCCATCGCCGCGCGCAAGCCGCCGACCAGTTGATGGATGATGTTGCCGACCGGTCCCTTGTACGGCACGCGGCCCTCGATGCCCTCGGGCACCAGTTTCAGAGTGCTCTGAACCTCGGCCTGGAAGTAGCGGTCGGCCGAGCCGCGGGCCATGGCCCCGATCGAGCCCATGCCACGATATGATTTGTAGGAGCGGCCCTGGTAGAGCAGCACTTCGCCCGGGGCCTCGTCGGTGCCGGCCAGCAGCGAGCCGATCATGGCGCAATCCGCGCCGGCGGCGATCGCCTTGGCGAGGTCGCCTGAATACTTGATGCCGCCGTCGCCAATCGCCGGCACACCGGCGGCGTGGCAGGCCTCGACCGCCTCCATGATCGCCGTGAGCTGCGGCACACCCACGCCCGCGACCATGCGGGTGGTGCAGATCGAGCCCGGGCCGATGCCGATCTTCACCGCATCGGCGCCGGCGTCGATCAGGGCCTGGGCGCCCTCGCGCGTCGCGACGTTGCCGGCCATGACCTGGGTGTAGTTGCTGAGCTTCTTCACGCGCGTCACGGCATCGAGCACGCCGCGCGAATGGCCGTGCGAGGTGTCGACCACGATCACGTCGACATCGGCGTCGATCAGGAGCTGGGCGCGGCGGAGGCCGTCTTCGCCCACACCCGTGGCGGCGGCGGTCCGCAGCCGGCCCTTCTCGTCCTTGCTGGCGCCGGGGAACTTGTTGGCCTTCTCGATGTCTTTGACCGTGATCAGGCCGACGCAGCGATAGTTATCGTCGACCACGATCAGCTTCTCGATCCGGCGCTGATGCAGCAGCCGCTTGGCCTCCTCCGGGCTCACGCCCTCGCGCACCGTGACCAGCCGGTCCTTGGTCATGAGCGCACTTACGGGCGTCGCGTTCTCGGTGGCGAAGCGGACGTCGCGGTTGGTGAGAATACCGGCGAGCTTGCCGCTGCCGCGCTCGACGACGGGGATGCCCGAGATCTGGTGCGCCGTCATGAGGCCGAGCGCGTCGGCCAGCGTCTGGTCGGGATGGATGGTGACGGGATTGATCACCATGCCGCTTTCGAACTTCTTGACCTTGCGGACCTCGTTGGCCTGTGTCTCGGGATCGAAATTCTTGTGGATGACTCCGATGCCGCCCGCCTGGGCCATGGCGATCGCCATGGGGGCCTCCGTGACCGTGTCCATGGCCGCCGACATCAGCGGAATGCCGAGCTCGATGGTGCGCGTGAGGCGGGTGCGGGTCGCGGTCTGGTAGGGCAGGACGGATGAAGCGGCAGGCTTCAGGAGCACGTCATCGAACGTAAGCGCTTCCTGTATCTGCATGCCAACCTCCAAACTGAGGGTAAAAAAAGCGGCAGCTCCCTGAGGGGCCGCCGGGTTGGCGACCCGTTATACACACCGGCGCGCCCAAGCCAAGGGCTACGGCTGCGGCGCCTTGTGCACAGCGGGGGAGCACCCGGGCGGAGTTTTGTCCGTTACCGCACGCTGAAATATCGAAATTGCAAAAACCCACCTCGTTGTGGCATCGATTCCCCTCATCCAAGGCGTGCTTGAGTTCGAACCAGACCAATGAAATCACCGTCCGCAAAACCGCAGATCGAAAAGCTGAGGGGCGGCCTCAAGAATACCCTGTTGCTGATCGGCGCAGTGGTCGGCTGCCTACTCGTTCTAGAAGTCGTGTTCCGCCAGTTCGTCGACGACGGCCAGTTGTATGAACTCGAGATGTGGAAATACGCACGCGAAGTGAAGATTCGCGACGAGCGGCCGGACGTCGGACATCGCCATCGTCCGAACCGCGAGGCCCAGCTCATGGGCGTGAACGTCCGAACCAACAGTTTCGGGGTCCGAGGGCCGGCTATCGCCGAAACGGCAGCCTCCGGCGTGGTTCGCATCGCCTTCGTCGGAGACTCGACGACCCTTGGCTGGGGCGTGGCCGAGCAGGAAACTTTCCCCCGCCAAGTCATCGACATACTGGTCCGCCAGGGCCGGAAGGTCGAGGGCTTCAATCTCGGCATCGGCAATTACAACACGACACAGGAACTTGCCCTGTTCCGCGAGGCTGGCGCGCGGCTGCGCCCCGACATCATCGTACTCTCCTATTTCATCAATGACGCCGAACCGATGCCCGCCTATCCGGTGGAAAATCTGTTCAACATGAATTCGGCGGCCTGGATCGTCTTCTCGTACCGGCTCGATTCGGTCATGCGTCAGTTCGGTGAACTCCCGGACTGGAAGAAATACTGGGTCTTCCGGGAATCGAGTGGGTGATTGGGGAGATCATAGGGCGCGAAAAGCTTGTGGATAGCGGTCTTTCTGCGCTTTGAGGCTCGCAGTAATTTGGCACAGTGAGGGATGGGCAAAACAGTGAAGCGGCAGCGTCGTCTGTCG
>CAMDOT010000285.1 GCA_945903635.1 Rhizobium sp. Q54
GGGGACTCGACGACCAGCACGTCCATCGGCGAAACATGCTCCAGTGAAACATCAAAGGCCGGAGCTAAATCACTGATTTACATCAGAGATACGCGGTTACCCCGGTGCCTCTCCAGGCGGCCCTCCAGCTCCAGGGCCAGCAGGACCTCCGCCACGGAGGCGGCGGACACTTGGCACCGGCGCACCAGTTCGTCAACCGCAGTAGGGACGGAACCCAGGGCTTCGAGCACCTTTGATGCCTCGCCGTCTGGCCGTTTTTGCCCTTTCTGCTCAAGGGGTTGGGTGGGAACCGAGGGCCGGCCCAGGACGTCCAGAATATCGTTGGCGCCGCGGACCAATATGGCCCCATCGCGGATAAGGCTATTGGATCCGGCATAGCGCGGGTCCATAGGAGAGCCCGGCACGACGAAGACCTCGCGCCCCTGTTCGGCTGCCCGCTGGGCGGTGATCAGGGAGCCCGACCGGGCGGCGGCTTCGATCACGATCACCCCCACCGACAGGCCGCTCACAATGCGGTTGCGGCGGGGAAAGGCGCGGGCAACCGGCGGCGTGCCGAGGGGTGCTTCGCTCAGGATCAGGCCCCGGGATGCGATCCTTTGGTGCAGGTCGGCATTCTGCGGCGGGTAGATCTGGTCGATCCCGCCGGCCAGGACGGCCACAGTGCCAGTGGCGAGGGCGGCTTCGTGGGCGGCGGCATCGATGCCGCGCGCCAGGCCCGAAGCGATGACGAAGCCCGCCGCACCAAGGGTCGTCGCCAGTTCGGCGGCGAAGCGCCGCCCGGCCAGGGAGGCGTCGCGGGCGCCCACCAGCGCCAGAGTCGGCCGGCCGAGCAGCACCAGATCGCCGATCGCCGACAGGACCGGCGGCGCCCCGGGCACGGCTGCGAGCGCGGCCGGGTAGGCCGTGTCGCCCATCGCCAGGAAGCGCCCGCCGGCCTTGGCGAGCCTGGTCTCCTCGAGGTCGACCTCGGCGTCGGTGCAGGTGGCGAGCCTTTGGCAGGCCGCCCGCGCCGAGCCGAAATGCGCGAGCGCCTCATGGAAGGTGACGGGCCCGATGCGGGCGCTGCGTGCCAACCTCAGTCGGGCACGACGTTCCAGCGGATCGAGTTCAAGCGTATGCGGGCCATCAAACATGCCCAGGAGCATACGGCGAGAAGTCCATATAAGTAAAACAACCAAAAGTAGTATTCAGCGCAGCCTGGGATTGAGCGCGTCGCGCAGCCAGTCGCCCAGCAGGTTGACAGACAACGACAGGATCACCAGCGCCAGCGCCGGGAAGATCACGATCCACCATTCGCCCGAGAACAGGAAGGCGTTGCCGATGCGGATCAGCGTGCCGAGCGACGGCTGGGTGGCCGGCATGCCGACCCCGAGATAGGAGAGCGAGGCCTCGGCGATGACCGCCAGCGCCAGCTCGATGGTGGCGATCACCAGCACGGGCCCCCAGGCATTGGGCAGCACATGCCCCAGCGCGATCCGCGCGCCGGGCACGCCGATGATGCGGGCGGCGTTGACGTAGTCCTTGTTCTTTTCGGCCAGCGTCGTGGCCCGCGTGACCCGCGCGAACTGCGGCCAGTAGGCGAAGCCGATCGACAGCACCAGCACCCAGATGGCGACGCTGTCGTGGACGCCCTTGGGCAACATCACGCGCGCCACGCCGTCCAGGGTCAGTGCGATCAGGATGGCGGGCACGGTGAGCTGGATATCGGCCACGCGCATGATCACCGCCTCGACCCAGCCGCCGCGGAAGCCCGCCAGCAGGCCCAGCAGTACGCCTGTGGTGACCGACAACACGATCGCGGCCAGGCCGATCATCAGCGACATGCGGCAGCCGTAGAGAATGGCCGACAGCATGTCGCGGCCCTGGTTGTCGGTGCCGAGCGGATGTTTGGCCATGCCGCCCTCGCTCCACGCCGGTGGCGTGAAAGCATCCATCAGGTTGAGCGACTTCACGTCGAACGGATCGAACGGCGCAATCCAGGGCGCGAAGGCGGCCCCGACGAAATAGACCAGCGTGACCACGGCAGCGGCCACGGTGAGCGGAGAGTGGCGGAAGCTCCACCACATGTCGCTGTCGCGAAAGCGGGCGATGGCAGTGCTGCGGTCGCTCATGCGGCTGCCGTTCGCTTGCTGAGGAGGGCACCGATCGCGCCCAGTATCGCCAGCGCCGCGGCCAGCGGACCGAAGCCGTCGAACCCTCCCCAGCTGATCATGGCGGCGCCCAAGGCGGCGGCCCCGATCCAGCCGAGGCTGGCCGAGGTGCCGTTCAGCCCCAGCACAGTGCCGCGCACGTCTTCCGGCACCGCCGCCAGCGCCGCCATGAAGGACGGCCGGCCGAGCGCGTTCAGCAGCACGTAGACGAAGCCCAGGCCGACCGATGTCGCCGGTCCCGGATGCCACATGAAGAGGAAGAGCGCGGCAATACCCGATAGTGCCATCGCGATGGCGAAGGTCATCAGCCGATCTCGCACGCGGTCGGCGAGTTGGCCGCCCAGGATCGTGCCGCCGACATTGCCCAGCGCGAAGACGGCGAGGGGAATGGCGATCTCGACCAGCGACAGGCCGTAGACCGCCTGCAGGAAGGTGGCGAAGTAGACGGCCGCCAACCCGTAGCAGATTCGCTCGGCGATACCGGTGGTGAGCAGCGCCAGCACCCGGGGCGAGAAGACGGCGCGCATCGATGGACGCGTTGCGGGACGGGTGTGGCCGGCGGTCCCGCGTCCAAGCGTGGCGAACAGGCAAAGGCAGGCGATCAGCGCCAAGCCGGCGACGCAGATGTTCCAGCCGCGCCACCCGATCAGCGATCCCACGGCGGCGGCCATCGGAACACCCACGACCAGGGTGAGCGATTGGCCGCTCATCACCCAGCCCAGCGCGCGGCCGCGCTGGCGGTCCTCGACCCGGCCCGAGACCTCGGCGAAGACCACGCCGGTGTAGGTGCCGGCGCAGGCGCCGCCGACGCTGGCCCAAATGGCAACCCAGAGGAAATTGCCGGCGAAGGCCTGCGCCACCATGGCGAGCGCCAGCGCGAAGGGCGCGGCGATCAGCAGCGGGCGGCGACCGAACCGGTCGGAGAGCCAACCGCCCAGCGCCGAGGCGATGCCCCAGGCCGTCGCCGTCATCGACACGAGGTTGGCGACCAGCGGCATGCTGACATCGAGGTCGTGCGCCATCTCGAGCAGGAAGGGCGCGCGCGTCGTGCCGCTCGAGGTGGCGGCGAACGAACCGAGGCAAGCCGCCCCGATCAGCGCCCACGGCATTGCGCGGGAGGCGGCAAGGCTCGCGCTCATCCGCCGGCCGTGCCGAGCTGGGCGCGATCGAGCCGGAGCCGGGGGTCGATGGTGGCGTAGAGCAGGTCGACGAAGAAATTGATCGCCACGAAGATGAACGAGACCATCACGAGATAGGCCGCCATCACCGGAATGTCGGCGAACTGCACCGACTGGATGAAGAGCTGGCCCATGCCCGGCCACTGGAACACCGTCTCGGTGATGATCGAAAAGGCGATCAGGCCGCCGATCTGGATGCCGATCACGGTGATCACCGGCAGCAGCGTGTTCTTGAGTGCGTGCCGGAAATGCACGGCGCGGTCGGTGAGGCCGCGGGCGCGCGCGAACTTGATGTAGTCGGTGCGCAGCACTTCCATCATCTGCGAGCGCACCAGGCGCAGCACCAGGGTCATCTGGAACAGCGACAGCGTGAAGGCCGGCAGCACGATCGCCTTCAATCCCGCCGCCGTGGCGATGCCGGAATTCCAGCCGCCGATCATCACGGTGTCGCCGCGGCCGAATGACGGGAAGCACCAGGCGCCCGGCAGCCCGATCGCCGGCGCCCAGTTCTTGCACTCGACTGAGAAATGTAGATCAGCAGGATGCCGATCACGAAGGTCGGCATCGCCACGCCCGCCAGCGAGAGGGTCATGATGGCGCCGCTGTCAGGCTTGCCGCGGCGCAGCGCCGTCAGCACGCCGAGCGGGATGCCCATGCTGAGCGCCAGCAGGGCCGCCACGAACACCAGTTCCAGCGTCGCAGGCATGCGCTCGACGATCAGGTCGGAGACCGGCCGGGCCAGCCGATAGCTCTTGCCGAAATTGCCCGACGCCATGTTGCCCAGAAACTTCGCAAACTGGACGGGGATGGGATCCTCCAGCCCGAGCTCGCGGCGCATCTCCAGGCGGTCGGCCTGCGAGGCTTCCTGGTCGACCATGTTGTCGACCGGGTCGCCGACGAAGTTGAACAGCGTGAAGCACAGGAACGACACGGCCAGCAGCACGCCCAGCGCCTGCAAGAGGCGCGAGATGATGAAGGCCAGCATTAGCGCCCGCGGTCCGCCGGAAGGCCCGAGGTCGGCAGGAAGCTCACTTCATCTTGGCGTATTTGAAGTTGGGCGAGTCGTTGGCGGCGATCGGGATGCCGATCTTGTCGCTCATCGACCACACGATCACCTGGTGGTGCAGCGGCAGATAGACGATGTCGGCCACCGCGATCGCTCAGGCGTCGGCGATCATCTTGTCGCGCTTGGCCTGGTCGACCTCGGTCAGCATCGCATCGGTCAGCGCGTCGAGCTTGGCGTTGCTGTAGCCCGTGTAGTTCCAGCCGCCGATCTTCTTGGCCGCGTCGTTGGTCTGGTAGAGGAACGTGAAGACGTAGTGCGAATCGAGCGTCGGCACGCCCCAGCCGACCATGTAGAAGCTCGAGTCCTTCTTCTGCAGCTTGGGGAAGTGCAGCGTCTTGGAGCGCGACTGCAATTCCACCTTGATGCCGATCTGCGACAGCATGCCGACCACCGCCTGGCAGATCTGCTCGTCGTTGTTGTAGCGGTCGTTGGGGCAGTCGAGCGTCACCGAAAAGCCCTGGGTATAGCCCGCCTTGGTCATCAGGTGCTTGGCGGCGGTGACGTCGAATTTCGGCCGCTTGTCGAGCTCGGTGGTGTAGCCGTGCACGCCCGGCGCCGTCACGATGCCGGCGGGGGCCGCGAAGTTGCGCATCACCTTGGCCTTGATGGTGTTCTCGTCGATCGCCTTGTACATCGCCTCGCGCACGCGCTTGTCGGCGAAGGGGTTCTTGCCCTTGACGTCGGAGTACTTGAGCTCGGGCGAGGCGATGTCGAGGCCGAGGAAGATCGAGCGGATCTGCGCCGTCTCCAGTGTCTTCAGCCCCGCCGTCTGCTTGATGCGCGCGATGTCCTGCAGGGGCGCATCGAGCACGAAGTCGACCTGGCCGGAGATCAGCGCTGCGACGCGCGTCGCCGGCTCCTTGATCGGCGTGTAGACGATCTCGTCGGGATAGGCAGTGAACTCCTTGCCACCCCAGAAGTTGGGGTTCTTGGCCAGCACGGTGCGCACGTCGGGATCGCGCTGCTTCACGGTGAACGGCCCGGTGCCCATGGCGTTACGCACCGCGAAGGTCTCTTCCTTGTCCTTGAAGCTCTGCGGCTTGGTGACGTTGTGCTTCTCGCTCCACGCCTTGGACATGATCAGGATGTTGGTCGTGTAGTCGGGCAGGATGGGATTGGGGCCGACGGTGACGATATGCACGGTCAGCGGATCGAGCGCCTTAACCTCCTTGATGCTGGAGATATAGGAGCGGAAGTCGGAACTGGGCGACAGCGCGCGCTGGTAGCTGAACACCACGTCATCGGCGGTGAAGGGCGTGCCGTCGCTGAACTTCACGTCGGGCCGCAGCTTGAACTCCCAGACGTCGGACGCCACCGTCTTCCAGCTCAGCGCCAGCCCGGGCACCTTCTCAAGCGCCGGGTTGCGCAGGATCAGCGTGTCGTAGATGTGGACGTTCATGGCCGTGGTCGGCCCTTCGTTCTGCGAATGCGGATCGAGCGTCAGTGCATCGCCCTGGCCTGCCCAGCGCAGGGTCTTGGCTTCGGCTACAGATATGGTGCACAGCGCCGCAGCGGTGAGCGCGGCCAGACGAGAGATCAACATGGCCCAAAGCTCCCAAAAACGTGGAATGATGCGAGCCTATCACAGGGATTGAAACGATGAACCGGATTCTACTGCTGCTGGCCGCCCTTCTGGCCCTGCCGGCTGCCGAGGCCGCGGCCCAGAACAAGACCCGGCTGGAGGTCTATTCCACACTCGAGGTCGAGAACATCACCGACTTCAAGAAGTCGTTCGAGGTGGAGAACCCCGACATCGAGATCGTGTGGAACCGCGACTCGACCGGCGTCATCACGGCAAAAATCCTCGCCGAGCAGGGCCAGCAGCGCGCCGACGCGATCTGGGGGCTGGCCGTCACCTCGATGCTGCTGCTCGACAAGCGCGGCCTTTTAGAGCCCTACGCGCCGCCGACGCTGGCCGCGCTGAAACCCAACTTCCGCGATCCGGCCAATCCGCCGGCCTGGGTCGGCATGGAGGCCTGGGTGGCGGCGGTGTGCTTCAACACGGTGGAAGCGGGCAAGCTCGGCTTGCCCAAGCCCGCCTCGTGGTTCGACCTTCTCGACCCGAAGCTCAAGGGCAAGCTCACCATGCCCCATCCTGCCTCGTCGGGGACCGGCTATTTCCACGTCTCGGCCTGGATCCAGACTTTTGGCGAGGCCAAGGCCTGGGAGTTCATGGACAAGCTGCACGACAACATCGCGGTCTACGACCATTCCGGCACGCGTCCCTGCCGCCAGGCTG
>CAMDOT010000286.1 GCA_945903635.1 Rhizobium sp. Q54
GGGGAGGAGTTCCGATCTTCTCCTCCCCCGTCTCGGGGGAGGTGCCCCGCAGGGGCGGAGGGGGTCCGGAGATAGTCCTTGGTTAATGCCCGCAACAGGCCCATCTAGGGGGCACGCGCTCCCCGTGGGCGCCCCGATTTTCGTAACAATTCAGAACAAAGAGGCCGGAGGCCCCCCGCCATGTCCGCAAAAGATGTCCGTTTCGGCGCCGATGCCCGCTCCCGCATGCTCCGCGGCGTCGATCTCCTGGCCGATTCGGTCAAGGTGACGCTCGGCCCCAAGGGCCGCAACGTCGTGCTGGCCAAGTCCTACGGCGCCCCGCGCATCACCAAGGACGGCGTCACCGTCGCCAAGGAGATCGAGGTCTCCGACCGTTTCGAGAACATGGGCGTCTCGCTCTGCCGTGAGGTCGCCACCCGCACCTCCGACGCCGCCGGCGACGGCACCACCACCGCGACAGTGCTCGCCCAGGCGATCGCCCGCGAGGGCGCCAAGTCGGTGGCTGCCGGCATGAACCCGATGGACCTCAAGCGCGGCATCGACCTCGCCGCCGGCTGGGTCATCGACGAGCTCAAGTCCCGCGCCCGCAAGGTCTCCACCCCGGAAGAAATCGCCCAGGTCGGCACCGTCTCGGCCAACGGCGACAAGGCCATCGGCAAGATGATCGCCGACGCCATGAAGAAGGTCGGCAACGAGGGTGTCATCACCATCGAGGAGGCCAAGAACGTCGAAACCGAGCTCGATGTCGTCGAAGGCATGCAGTTCGACCGCGGCTATCTCTCGCCCTACTTCGTCACCAACGCCCAGAAGATGACGGTCGAGCTCGAGAACCCCTACATCTTCATCCACGACAAGAAGCTCTCCAGCCTGCAGACGATCCTGCCCCTGCTCGAGCTGGTGGTGCAGTCGGCCCGTCCGCTGCTCGTCATCGCCGAGGACATCGACGGCGAAGTGCTGGCCACCCTGGTGGTCAACAAGCTGCGCGGCGGCCTCAAGGTCGCGGCCGTCAAGGCGCCGGGCTTCGGCGATCGCCGCAAGGCGATGCTGGAAGACATCGCCATCCTGACCGCCGGCAAGGAGATCTCCGAGGAGCTCGGCATCAAGCTCGAGAACGTGACGCTCGACATGCTGGGCTCGGCCAAGCGCGTCACCATCGACAAGGACAACACCACCATCATCGATGGCGCCGGCAAGAAGAAGGACATCGAGGCCCGCGTCGCCCAGCTCAAGAAGCAGGTCGACGAGACCGAGTCCGACTACGACCGCGAGAAGATCCAGGAGCGCCTGGCCAAGCTCGCCGGCGGCGTCGCCATCATCAAGGTGGGCGGCGGCTCCGAGTTTGAGGTGAAGGAAAAGAAGGACCGCGTCGAGGACGCCATGCACGCCACCAAGGCGGCGGTCGAGGAAGGCGTGGTCGCCGGCGGTGGTGCCGCGCTCCTCTATGCCACGCGCGTGCTGGACGGAAAGAAGGGCGCCAACGCCGACCAGCAGGTCGGCATCGACATCGTGCGCCGCGCGCTGCAGGCGCCGGTGCGCCAGATCGCCCAGAACGCCGGCCACGACGGCGCCGTGATCGCCGGCCACATGCTGGAGCAGAAGAGCCACAACTACGGCTTCGACGCCCAGAAGGGCGAGTATGTCGACATGATCAAGGCCGGCGTCATCGACCCGGTGAAGGTCGTCCGCGCCGCCCTCCAGGGCGCGGCCTCCGTCGCCGGCCTGCTCATCACCACCGAGGCCATGGTGGCCGATCGTCCCGACGAGAATGGCGGAGCGGGCGGCGGCATGCCGGGTGGCATGGGCGGAATGGGCGGCGGCGGCATGGGCGGCATGGGCTTCTAGGCTCAGGGGGATCGGATGAGAGGTCCTTCGACTACGCTACGCTCCGCTCAGGACGACGATAGTTTTTCCGTCGTCCCGACCGAGGAGCGTAGCGACGAGTGGAGGGACCTTTTTTCCTCTTCGCGCGAGGAAGGCTGACACCATGACCCTGCGTCCGGAATATTCCCTCGGCCACTCCGCCTACAACGCCTTCCTCCACGCCGAGATCGGCGAGGACAACAACGGCACCCGGCTCACCGTGCTGACGGCGCTCACCCGCCTCGGCGTCGATCCGTGGCTGGAAGCCGCCCGCCTCGCCGACCTGCCGCGCGACGTCGCCATCACCGCGCTCGCCGCCGCCATCGCCCGCCTGCCCGAAGGCAACTGGAAGGCCGCCGACGCAGAGGCCATCGCCATGCGCCTGGCCAACTTCCTGCCCACCCACAGCTCGGCGCCCCTGGCGCAGCCGGCCCCCCGCGCCCAATCCCGCGGAACGGGCACCGCGGCCGCGCCGGCCGCCGATGCCGCCACGCCCTCCGCCATCCGCGCCAAGGCGAACCTCTCGACCTGGCTCCTCTGGGGCGTCGCCATGGTGGCGCTCTATTTCCTGTTCCAGCAGATGCAGCCCGACCACAACCTCGAGCCGTCGACCAGCGAGACCACGACCACGCAGGAGTAGGGCTCTCCCGTCGTCGGCACCCGTCGTCTCGACCGGAGCCCGAAGGGCGCAGCGGAGAGACCTTCTCTCCCCAATAAGCCGTCTCCGTTAAGCCGGCGCCCTGCTCATCGGAGCGCGCCACTCCAGTGGCGCTCATAGCTCATGAGAAGATGCGCCACTGGAGAGGTTGTGAAGAAATCGCTGGCGGCTTGTCGGGAGTTTTGATTCGCTGATCTGGAGAACAGTTCAGCGAGGGATCGATGGCCAAGGGCAGACCGGCGGGATTGCGTCTGGAGACGGCGGTACGGACGCAGATCGAGTTCCAACAGAGCAGCCTGGACGATCTCCTGGCGTCCGATCATCGGGCTCGCCAGGTATGGGATTACGTCGAGGAGCTGGACCTGTCGGTGTTGTACGGCCGGGTGCAGACGACGCTGTCGTCGAGCGGCCGTCCGGCGATCGATCCGGCGATCCTGGTGTCGCTGTGGCTGTATGCGACGCTGGAGGGAGTGGGCAGCGCGCGGCTGCTGGACCGGCTGAGCAAGAGCGAGGCTGCCTATCTGTGGCTGCTGGGCGGGGTTGGTGTGAACTACCATACGCTGTCGGACTTCCGGAGCGAGGCGGGAGTAGTGCTGGACGAGCTTCTGTCGCAGTCGCTGACGGCGCTGATCGCTTCGGGCTCGGTCGATGTGAGGACGTTGGCGGTCGACGGCATGAAGCTGCAGTCGCTGGCCAGCGGCCGTTCGTTCAAGAGTGCGGGTCGTCTGGCGGAGCTGCATCGGGCGTCGGTCTCGACGGTCGCCGCACTGCGGGCGGAGATCGAGGAGGACCCGGCGGCATCGGAGCGTCGGATCAAGGCTCGCCGGCTGGCGGCGGCGGAGGATCGGACGTGGCGGCTGGCCAAGGCGCGCAAGGCTCAGGCCAAGATCGAGCAGCGGCGAGGCGAGCAGGCGGCCGGGCAGCGGCGCAAGGAGGAGCGCAAGGATCACGATCCGGCGCGGGCCTCGATCAGCGACCCCGAGGCGCGGATGATGAAGATGGGCGATGGCAGCTACCGACCGGCCTACAACGTGCAGATCAAGACCACCGTCGACGCTGCCCATATCGTCGGTGTCTCGGTGATCGACCGCGGTGCCGACTATGGCTTGCTGACGTCGGCGCTGGATGAGGTCAGAGGGCGTTACGGCATCACGCCCGATCGGGTGTTGGCCGATGGCGGCTATTACAGCAAGGCTGACATCGAGGTCCTCCACGAGCGTGAGGTCACGCTGTTCTGTCCCCTGCCCAGGAACAGGAAGGGCGACCCGAGCCAACCCAGGCGTGGCGACGGACCCGGCACCGTCGCCTGGCGCCGGCGCATGGCCACCGACCAGGCCCAAGCCATCTACCGGCGGCGCTTCGCCACCGAGCGACCCCATGCCCACATGCGCAATCACGGCCTGCGACGGCTGCTCGTGCGCGGCATCGAAAAGGTCAAGGCGGTCGTGCTCTGGCACGTCCACGCCTTCAACTTCCTGCAGTTCAAGAGGCTCGGCCTCGCCTAAACTTCTCAGGCTCTCGCCGATACCGACAACCGCCGCCCGACCGCCCGACCGTGACCAAACTCGCTTAGCCCGATGCCGACGACATAGCTTCACGCCCTCTGGAGTGGCGCACTCCCATGAGCGGCGGAGGGGGTCAAACCCCGCCCCCTAATCCCTGAACACCGCAATATGAAACGGCCGCTTCGCCGGCTTGCCCGCGGGATCATACGTGTGCACCTGCATCTGGTGCGGGTCCTTCGTGAGCCCGACGGTGATCAGGCCGGGCGCCACCGCCTCGTCCAGGCTGCTGCCGATGGTGCCGGCGAAATTGGTCTTCGCCTCGCCCTGAAGCGCCACCTTCCAGGTGATGACATAGCGGTTCTCGCCCTGCAGCTCGCAGCGCTCGATCATGTAGCCCCGGGCGATCGTGCCGTCGGCATTGATGACGCACGCCAGTCTCTTTTCGAATTCGGCCATGGGGGTCCTCCTGTTTGTGAAGAAGGCGGGGAGCCTAGGCGCGGGACGAGTAAGGCGGCAAGGCTCTCGGAGTGCATAGCCACCCGGTGGACGCCTCGTCCTTACGACCTGCCCATAGAAGCAGCTTCTTCCCTATGCTACGACCCTCGCGGGATAGGGGCGGATGCTTACAACTCCAAATTTTGGATTCCTGGCTAAACAGGACCCTAGTCTGTCGCGGCTTGGCGCGCTGGCGGAGCGATACTTCCGTGACGATCCTTCGACGACTTTGCTCAAGCTCCGGCAATTTGCCGAGCATATTTCCAAATTGATCGCTGCGCATCACCGTCTATATCAGGGCGAGCAGGAGACCTTTGAAGGAACACTACGGCGCCTCTCGTTTGACGGCATTCTGCCCCATGAGACGGCCCAGCTGTTTCACCAGCTCAGGCGATTGGGTAACGCCGCCGCCCACGAAGTACGCGGCAGCTCTTCAGAGGCTCTGACAGGCCTTAAGCTCGCCCATCAGCTCGGAATCTGGTTTTACAGAACCTACGCTAAGCAGCCTGCCTTCAAGTCGAGCCCATTCGTGCCACCTCCTGAGCCCACCGACGCCACGGCGGTGCTCAAGGCGGAGATCCAAGCTCTTAAGCGGAAGGTGGAAGCAACAGAGGATGCGGCAGCCCGCGCCCGACGTGAAGCCGAGGAACATGCACGGGCTAGGGAAACTGCCGAGCAGCGGCTGCAACGTGAAGCCGACGATCGCGCGGTTTGGGAGAAGCTAGCTCAGGACTCCGAGGCTGAGCGCAATGCGATTGCTGCGCATCTCGCCACTCTGCAGGCAACTGCTGAGCAGTCGCCAAAAGCAGAAGCGATCGAGTACATCACTCTGGGTGCGGAGGCTGCGGCGCAGATCGATCTCGACGAAGCTGCTACACGCGACCGTGTAGACCAGCAGCTGCGGGATCGAGGCTGGGAAGTCGACACCAAGCAGCTGCGCTACGCGAAAGGGGCACGCCCCATCAAAGGCAAGAATTGTGCGATCGCTGAATGGCCAACTGGAAGCGGCCCTGCGGACTATGCGCTTTTCGTTGGCATCAAGTTAGTCGGGATGGTCGAGGCCAAGCGTCGCCGCAAGAACGTCTCAGCTGCCATCGATCAATCCGAACGATACTCGGCTACCGTGAAGCCGCCCGATGGTGGGGAGTTCGTTGGGGGTCCGTGGGACAAGTATCGGGTACCGTTCGTGTTCGCTACCAACAGCCGTGCCTATCTCAAGCAGGTCGAGACGGAGAGCGGCATATGGTTCCGCGATGCGCGCCGCGCCGCCAATCATCGTCGTGCCCTTGTAGATTGGCCCACGCCCGAGGGGCTCGCCCAGCTGTTGGAGATTAATCAGGACGCGGCTACACAGGCGCTCAAAGCACTGCCCTTCAATTTCGGCTTTCCTCTGCGTGGCTACCAGCAGCACGCCATCGAGGCCGTTGAAACGGCACTCGCGGCAGATAAGCGCACGATGCTGCTGGCCATGGCGACCGGCACCGGCAAGACCAAGCTCGCCATCGCGATGCTGTATCGCCTGCTCGCCACCAAGCGGTTCCGGCGCATTTGTTTTGTAGTGGACCGTTCGGCGCTGGGTATTCAGGCGGCGGGTGAATTCACAACCACCAAGATCGTCTCGGGTAAATCATTTGCCGATATCTTCGGCCTCAAGGAGCTGGAGGACGTGACACCCGATCCCGAAACCAAGGTGCATATCTGCACCATACAGGGGTTGGTGAAGCGCGTGCTGTTTGCCGCCGATAACTCCGAGGCACCACCCGTCGACCAATACGACCTTATCGTCGTCGACGAGTGCCATCGTGGCTACCTGCTTGACCGTGAGATGTCCGACACAGAGCTGAGTTTCCGGGGCCAGGACGACTACATCTCGAAATACCGCCGAGTGCTCGACTACTTTGATGCCGTCAAGATCGGCCTCACGGCCACTCCGGCGTTGCACACCACCGACATCTTTGGCGATCTGTCAACGCCGGAGCAAAAATGCATCGGCTGGCCGGAGTAAAAGTGCGTCACGGCTGATGGCATGAAGGCCCCCGCGGGGGGCCTTCATGCGTCCTCGTTTATTCCTCGGGTGAGCTGTCGGGGATGTCGGTAGCGCGGGCACCGCGC
>CAMDOT010000287.1 GCA_945903635.1 Rhizobium sp. Q54
CGCGACGGACTTTGCAACAATCCGATCGCTTCTCTCGACCGCGAGGAAGCAGGCGTGGAGCTTGCTCGATACCTTGATGAGCAATCCATTCAGCCTGATTCGACGATTACGATTGGCCTGAGCTTGGTCGAGGTAGCTGGGCAGTTACGTTCCACTCAGGATGGAATGGATCGCCCTCGATGTCGAGGCCCAAAATCCGCGATGGATTTTCATGTGAAGCAGTCGCATGGGTCTGAAAGCTGATTTTCAGACCTTCCCCGTCGTTCGCGCGCCGGCATTGCTTGATCAAGAGCGTTGCGGCATCGATTTTCACTTTGATTTTGGACGCAGCGGCGCGCCGTAGACACGCCTTCGCCGGAGAGGCCTCACGTGCGGCGGCAGCGGCTCCAAACTATCAAGACGTCTCGGGAACAGCACCTCCTTCCCGCATGATCCGCGCGCAGCACTCGCGGATCTCCGTAAAAGCATCCAGCATGGCGGCGCCGATCTTCAAATAAACCTGGCGGCCATGCCGCACGATCTTTCCCGCCGTCTGAAACAGCCGCCAGCGCACGGTTTGCACTTGCGAGCGTACCCAGCCGCTGCCCAGCGCTTCGGAACGAAAGCCCAGATAGAGATTGTAGGTCAGCACGCCGATGGAAAAGAACACGGCGTTGGCCTCGAATGTCCCGCAAGGCATGCGCTCCATGGCGAAGCCGATTTTCAAATCCTTGATCCGGTTTTCGCTGCAATCGCCACGCTTGCTGTACCACTCCATCGTCGCGGCCGCGTCTTCGTTGCCGCGATTGCTGGCGATCGCGTGATAGCGCCATTTTTGCCCGGCCAATGCCGATTTTTCCTCGAACAAATCCTGCTCACGGGGACGCCGCATGACGATCAGGCGGAACGCCTTGGCGGTCTTGTTCATGCAGTGCACTGTCTCGGCGATCTCGCCGTCGCGGTAGGTTTTCCAGCCACTTTCGGGAAGCGCCGCAATCACCGCCTTCACCGCCGCGTCCTGATCCGCGCCGATCGCAAAGACCTTGTCGCTCTCTTCGCACCAGTTGAAAATCGATGCCTGATAGGCCGCCCTGTCGGCGCGAATGGCGGCGATCCTCTTTTCCTTCGGCATGTTGGCTTCGCAGCCTTGCATGAACTCAAGATTGCGAGCCGCCGGAGCTGCGTTGCCCTCGCGAAATTCATGACTGGCGATGAGGTCCAGTTCGGCGATGTGGCCGACCATCGGCATGTAGCCTTTCTTGCCCTTATAGGTGTAATGAGCCTCGCGTTTATCGGCGACGATCTGCGTCGCGTCGATGTCGAGCGTGTAGTCCTGGCGGTCGTCCTGTCGCAACAGGCGGCGAAACACGCAGCGATTGCTGCGTTGCAGGCCCGCCAGGCCTTCGCTTCCCTGCGCACCTGGATTTGTCTGCCCCATTCGCCGCATCCAATCGCCCGTGGCGTCACTGCTCGGCATGCCGTTGAGTTGAAGAAGGCCGCGAAGCGCCAAGTCGCGGCGCAGTACCCGCAAATCTTCCAGACTGCGCCCGCCGCCCGCGAGCATGAGAACCACTGGCAGGACATGAGCCGATGGGGCGTAACCTGCCGTGCTACCGGGACCCGGCAGTTCATGGCCGATCAGGGAGCTAACACCCATAGCGCCCAGATATTCGCCGAACAACGCCAACCCGCTCTGCGCCGTCAGTGTTTCGTCAGTCGCCGCCAATTTGAATGGTAAAACTGTCTGCAAGGAACCCATCGCACCCTCAAGGTGAGTGATTCGCGAAACCAATGAGCCGTATCATCCTCACAAAGCACGGCTTTTTTGAGTCGAACTTTTTTCCATCGCGGATCTTGGGTCGAGGAGTCGCATCTCGGCATTTTTGATCCGGATGCCCTTTTCGTAGGTGCGCTCGTCGAGGGCGCACTCGACCTTCAAGCCGGTTTTGGTCGCCGTGGCACCGATCAACTCGACGACTGTCATTCGGCTCTCCAGGGGCTGCCCGCGCCAGTTCTGCGTGATGTGACAGAACATACGATGCTCGATCTTGTTCCATTTCGAGGTGCCGGGCGGATAGTGATGGACGTGCAGCGTGAGCCCGGTCTCGTCGGCGAGCTTCTGCAACGAGACCTTCCAGAGCCTGACCCGCGCCCCGTTGGAGCCGCCGCAGTCGGCCGTGATCACCAGCTCGTGCATGTCCAGATAGCGCTTGTGCCCGACCCGTTCGATCCAGGTGCGGATCGCGTTGACCGCGAACTCGGCCGTGTCGCTCGTAATGCCGAGGCTGACCCAGCCTGCGTTGGCGCCCACGTCGTAGACCCCGTAGGGCACGACCTTGCCGAGCACCTCGTCTTCGAAGTCGTGTACCTTGACGCACCGCGGCGCGCCTTTGGGGCGATAGTCGCTGCCGCCATTCTTGTAGTTGCCGACGAGCTCTTTCTTCTTGGTGTCGACGGAGATCACGGGCTGCCCTGCCATCTGGGCGGCAACGACTTTCGCATTGATGTGCTCGAACTGCGCGTTGCGATCGGGATGGCTGGCGCCTTCGCGCGTCTTGCGATTGACCTGCCTGGAGTATCCGAGCCGCGTTTCGAGTACCTTGGCAACGGTGTTGGGGCACACCTCGTGGCCGCTCGCAGCGAGCGCCGTGGCCAGCTTGGCGGGGCTCTTCGACACCCATTTGAGCGGGCGCATCGGATCGCCCATTGTCATTGGCTCGACGAGACGTTGCAGATCGGACACCAGTGTCGGATCGCCCTCGGCGATCTCGTGCCGGCCACCGCCTTTGCGGCGTACCCGGCCATCCTCCAGCCTTGGCCCGTCGAGGTCCTTGAGCCCGCGTCCGATCGTCGAGCGGGCAAGCCCGGTAATCTCGGCAACCGCCGCCAGTCCACCGCGCCCCGCCGTACTCACCTCGGCCGCCGCAAACAGCCTTCGCCCGCGCTCGTCGAGCTTCGAGCCGAAGGATTTCCACCTCTGACCAATCGATACCAGCTCGACCATAACCAGATCGCTACAGCAGTAGGCCGCTCCCGGGAATCCCGTCGACCCGAGTCACTACGACGCAGCACACCCAGAAATAGATTCGATTATTTATGAATGTATCCTAACGGCTGCGGAACGTCCGCACGACCTGGTCGGCGAACGGCTTCACGAGATAGGAAGCGACGGTGCGGGGGGCGGTCTGCATGAACGCCTCGACCGGCATGCCGGCGAGCAGCGTCAGGCCGCCTAGCTGCGCGAGATCGCGCACGCGGATCCGCACCGAATAGTAGGGAGCCGACGCCTTGTCGTCCTGGCTGACGTCGGCGCCGATATGCACGACCTCGCCTGTGAGCTGGGGCGTGGTCTGCTGGTTGAAGGCGGCGAAACGCAGGATCGCCTGCTGGCCGACATGGACCTGGTCGATCTCCTGCGGCGGTACGCGGGCCTCGACGATCAGCGAATCGTCGGCGGGCACGATCAGCATCAGCGCCTCGCCGGCCTGCACGACGCCGCCGATCGTGTGGACGCTGCGCTGGAACACGCGGCCGTCCTGCGGTGCGGCGAGATCGTGACGCTTGAGCTGATCATCGGCGGTGACTTGGCGCTCGGTCATCTCCGAGCGTTTGGCGCGGATCTCGGCCAGCTCCTTGCCGACCTCGGTGCTGAGGTCCTGGTCGATCTGGTGCGACTTGAGCTGGAGCTCGGCGATGCGGCCGCGGTTCATCGCCTGGCTGGCGACCAGCGAACCCTGCTCGCCTTCGAGCCGCGCGACGTCGCGCTCCAGCGCGGTGACGCGGCTGATCGGCACGAGGTTCTGCTTCCACAGGACGCGCACGCCCTCGAGCTCCTTGTTGACCAGCGCGACCTCGCGCGACTTGGCGCCGAGCTGAGCGCGCACGCCCTCGACTTGCTGGTGGAGCTGCTGGATCTGCTCGCGGATCTGCGCCCTCTGCCCGTCGCGGGCGGTGTGACGCATCTCGAACAGCTTGTGCTCGCCGGCGATCAGCCGGGCGACCTCGGGATCGGCGGCGCGCGCCGTAAGACCGGCCGGGAACACCACGGCGTCGGCGCCGTCGCGCTCGGCCTCGTAGCGCGCCTGGCGCGCCGCCATCTCGTCGAGCGCGCGGTTGATGATCGCGAGGCTGGCGCGCGCCTGCGTGCCGTCCAGCCGGACGAGCACGTCGCCCTGGCGGACCCGGTCGCCTTCGCGGGCCAGCAGCTCGCCGACGATGCCGCCGGTCGGGTGCTGGATCTTCTTCACGTTGGTGTCGACGACAAGCTTGCCCGACGCGATGACCGCGCCGGCGATGCTGGTGGTCGCCGCCCAGACCCCGATGCCGCCGACCAGCAGGAACACCGTGGCCAGGCCGAGCAGGATGGGCTGCCGGGTCGCGCTGGCGGGCGTCACGATAGCGGTCCCAGGCGAACGGTGGCCCGCGACGGAACGGATGCCGGCGGCGCGGCTGCGGGCACGGTGTTCTTCATGAGGCCCCGCAGGACGGCGTCCTTCGGACCGAAGTTCAGCATCTGCCCGGCCCGCATGACGAGGACGTGGTCGACGCCCGCGAGCGCACTCGGCCGATGGGCGATCACCACGACGATGCCGCCGCGGGCGCGCACGCCGAGAATCGCCTTCGTCAGGGCCTGGTCGTCGTCGTGGTCGAGACTCGAGTTGGGCTCGTCGAGCACGACGAGGAACGGGTCGCCATAGAGCGCCCGCGCCAGACCGATGCGCTGCCGCTGGCCGCCCGACAGGGCCGCCCCACCTTCGCCGATCTGCGTCTCGTAGCCGGCGGGAAGCGCCAGGATCATCTCGTGCACGTCGGCGGCGCGGGCCGCCGCGATCACCTTGTCGGGAGCAGGCGCAGGCTCGAGGCGCGCGATGTTCTGCGCGATTGTGCCGGCGAACAGCTCGACGTCCTGCGGCAGGTAGCCGACATGCTGCCCCAGCGCCTCGGGCGACCATTGATCGAGCCGGGCGCCGTCGAGCCGGACGCTGCCCGCGGCGGGGCGCCAGACGCCGACCAGCGCGCGGGCGAGCGACGACTTGCCGGACGCGCTCGGCCCGACGATGCCGAGGCCCTGGCCCGCCTTGAGGGCGAAGGAGACGTCGCGCACGACGAGGCTCGGCACGCCCGGCGGCGCGATGCTCACCGTCTCGACGGCGAGCGACGCGGCGGGCCGCGGCAGCGGCATGGTCTCGCCGTCTTCGGGCAGGAGCGCGAGCACGTTGCCGAGACGTCGCCAGCTCTGGCGTGCCGCCACTAGCGACCGCCACTGGGCGATCACCAGCTCGAGCGGCGCCAGCGCCCGCGCGGCCAGGATCGAGCCCGCGATGATGATACCGCCCGTCGCCTGGTCGCCGATGACAAGCAAGGCGCCGACGGCGAGGACGCCGGATTGAAGGGCCATGCGCGTGGCACGGGACACCCCGCCCATTCCCCCGGTCACATCCGCCGACAGGCGGTGCGCGGCGTAGTAGCGACGCCCCTGCTCGGCCCACTGGGTCGCGGCGCGGCCCACCATGCCCATGGCATGCAGTGCTTCGGCATTGCGGCGGCTGGCCTCGGCGAAGGCCGACCGCCGTCCCGACAGCGCCGACATGTCCGTCGCTGGCTGGCGTAGACGCAACTCGGTGAAGATGGAGAGGACTACCAGGATCAGCGCGCCGACCGTCGCCGCGACGCCGAGGAGCGGATGGAACAGGAAGCAGATGCCGAGATAGAGAGGCATCCAGGGCAGATCGAAGAGGGCTGGCAATCCGCCGCCCGACATGAAGGAGCGGACTTGCTCAAGATCGCGCACGGGCTCGAGGCTCGCCATGCCGGGCGCGCGCAGCGGCAGCCTGACGACCAGGCGGAAGACGCGCGTGTCGAGGGACTCGGCGAAGCCGCCTGCGATCCTGACCAAGATGCGGCTGCGCACCATGTCGAGCAGGGCCTGGAAGACGTAGAGCATACCGGCCAGCACGCACAGCCCCACGAGCGTGGGCACGCTGCGGCTCGGCAGAACTCGGTCGTAGACCTGCAGCATGAAGAACGAGCCGGTTAGGAATAGGACATTCAAGACGCCGCTGAACAGCGCGACACTGCCGAACGCTGCCCGGCAGGTCGCGATCGCCTGTGCCAGCTCGGCGCGCCCGCCGGCTCCCGCTACACTATGGTGGCCCACTGCTCTCAAGGTCGGCATCCTGCCGCGGCTCGGTCTCCCCAGACCGTCCGCAAACTAAAACCGCAAACTAAAACCCTTTTTAGCCGACATTCCCCGGATGAACCCGTGAACCTAAAAACGGCAGTTGGCCAATTTCGATGGGATTGAGATTGATGCAAAATCAAGGACATGACCCACGATCGAGCACGCACCAAGCCTCACCTTGGACCTACCCCGTTTCCGCGGACAGTTTAGGTCTTGGGATCAGGCTACACTGTCTGACGTCATCGCGTCCTTCCTTTTCTGCATGCCTATCCGGTTAATACAGACATCCACTAGATCTAGGGTGCGTCCAAGCGCCGGAATATGCCGGCACATAAAACCGTCAGGCCAGCAGGTGCGTTCAAGATAAACCGCGCACGCCGCGTCATTGGGAAATTGCCGCTGGAACTCAGGTAGCGATTTGGGGAAAGTCAGATCGT
>CAMDOT010000288.1 GCA_945903635.1 Rhizobium sp. Q54
CGAGGCGGCGACCTACGCTCCGAGGCGTGAACCCGCAGGCGGCTGCGGGCAGGTCTTTGCCGGAATGAAAAAGGCCGGTGCCCACATTCACATGCGTAGCGCCAGCCTGACAGAAATATAGCACAGAATCTGCTGAACCTGTCAAATTATTTTCGAACTATTTTCAATTGCTGGCATTGCAAGCAGATGTGGTGCCTTCCCCCTGGAAGCTTTCGATGCGAACGTGGTGAAATGGTCGCCCCCACAGTTAAAATGACGGCCGTGCGCGGTCCGGCCCTGACCTTCACCGGCGATCCCTTCCACGACGGGCTGGACGCCACGATGGTCCACGAACCCGACGCCATCGTGGCCATGGCCGACGGCAAGATTGTCCACTTCGGACCGGCGGGCCGCATCGCGCCGCTGCTGCCGGCGGGCACCGAGGTCCTCGACTACGGCCGGGACGCCCTGATCTCCGCGGGCTTCATCGACACCCACGTCCACTATCCGCAGACGCCGATGATCGCCAGCCACGGCGCGCAGCTTCTCGACTGGCTGAACAAGTACACATTCCCGACCGAGCTCAAGTTCGCCGACAAGGCCTACGCCCGCGAGGTCGCCCGGCTGTTCCTGCGCGAGAACCTGCGCAACGGGATCACCACGAGCTGCGTCTACTGCACGGTCCATCCGCACTCGGTCGACGTCCTGTTCGAGGAAGCCGAGCAAATCGGTCTGCGCCTGGCGGCGGGCAAGGTGTTGATGGACCGCAACGCGCCGGCGGACCTGCTCGACACGGCCCAGTCGGGGTACGACGAATCGCTGGCGCTGATCCGGAAATGGCACGGCCGCGGCAGGCTGCTCTACGCCATCACGCCGCGGTTCGCCGGCACCAGCACGCCCGCGCAACTCGCCGCCGCGGGGGCGCTGTGGCGCGAAAACCGCGACTGCCTGATGCAGACCCACATCGCCGAATCGCAGGACGAGGTCGCCTGGATCAAGGAATTGTTTCCCGATCGGCGGAACTATCTCGATGTCTACGACCACCATGGCCTGTGCGGCGCGCGCGCCGTCTTCGGCCATGGCATTTGGCTCGGCGAACCCGAGATGGATCGCCTGCACACGAGCGGCGCGGCGATCGCCCATTGCCCGACATCGAATTTCTTCCTCGGCAGCGGCGCCTTCGACCTGGGGCGCGCCGTCAGGAACGACCGGCCGGTGCGGGTGGGGCTGGGAACCGACGTCGGCGGCGGCACGTCCTTCTCGATCATGGCGACGCTCGACGCCGCCTATAAGGCCAGCCAGCTCAACCGCCAGTCCCTGCCGGCCGGGCACGCCTACTACCTCGCCACCCGCGGTTCCGCCCGGGCTATGTATCTCGACGACAAGGTCGGCAGCCTTGCCGTAGGCATGGAAGCGGATCTCGTGGTCCTGGACATGCGGTCGACCCCGCTGATCGATGCCCGCATGGCAACGGCCAGGGATTTTGCCGAGCAGCTCTTCATCCAGATGATCCTGGGCGACGATCGCGCCGTGCAGGCGACCTACGTCGCCGGACAGCCGGTCTACACAAAGCCCTAGATTCTTTCCGGCCGAATCAGGATCACCTCTTCTCCTCTCCCGTCTCGCGGGCAGGGCTATCGCATGTGAGCCCTTCCGTCGTCCTGAGCGAAGCCGCCCAAAGGGCGGCGCAGTCGAAGGACCTTTTTCGGCGGTCCATCGACTGGAAGAGAGGTCCTTCGACTACGCTTCGCTCCGCTCAGGACGACGGGGAAATTTCACATGCGAAGCGGAGGGACCTGTTCTACTGCCGGTATCGCCATGATCAGGTCCCTCGACTGCGCCGCCCTGCGGGCGGCTTCGCTCGGGATGACGGATAATTTGGGCTCCAGCGGCACCGGACGGACGTTAGAACCCCTCTCCATAGTGTGAAATTTGGATGGCACACCATAAATATGGTGGCCGGCCTGCGTCGTTGGGAGTACGATTTCCACGGTAGCTGAAGGAGGTTGCTTATCCGTCCAAGGACCTTGCGCCCCGACGGAATTTGGATCACTGGCGGATCACCCGCCAAGTGCCCTTTCAACCGCACTTTCGGTACTGCCCATCGTCGACGCCTCCGCTTGCGGGGGCGTTTTTTATTGTCGGCGATCGGTTCCGTTCCTCTGTCCCAGCCTCCGGAGTACGCAAATGGCAAAACGCGCCACACGCCGCGCCAAGCTGCACGCCATCGATAGCGCCCGTGTTCACAATCTCGTCTTCGACAAAGCTCCGGCCAACGACAGGGATCAAAGCTACCTTCGAAAAGTCCGACCGCGCAGCGACAACCAACGCATATTGATGGAGGCGATAGAGGCCAAACCGCTCACCGTCGTCCTCGGCCCGGCTGGCACCGGCAAGACCTATTTGGCGATCTGCGCCGCCGTCGAGGCGCTGGATTCAGGCTCGGTGACGCGCATCGTGCTGTCGCGGCCGGCGGTCGAGGCCGGCGAAAACCTCGGCTTCCTGCCGGGCGACATGCGCGAAAAACTCGATCCCTACCTGCGCCCGCTGTGGGATGCGCTGAACGACCGGCTGGGGGCCAAACGGCTGCGCCAGCATCTCGACGACGGCACGATCGAAATTGCGCCGGTGGCGTTCATGCGCGGTCGCACGCTCAACAACAGCTTCGTGCTGATCGACGAAGCGCAGAACTGCACCTATGGCCAGCTCAAGATGTTGCTGACACGCCTGGGGTGGCATTCGACCATGGTCATGACCGGAGACCCCGACCAGACCGACCTGCTGCCGGAGCTCTCGGGCCTGGCGTCCATTGGAAGGAAACTGGACGGTCTCGACGACGTGGCAGTGGTGCATCTCACCGACCAGGACGTCGTTCGCCATCCTCTCGTCGGCCGCATGCTGTCAGTGCTTTGAGACGACCGAATTTATCCACAGATCGAAGCGCGGCGGACGATTGGACTGAATCGGGAACGTCCGCCGCGGCCAGAAGAATATGCGGTTTGGTATTTGTTTAAATAACTCAAATAATTCAAATAGTTATCGATCATCCAGAAGCTGGTTGCCACCGCGTCAGCATTGAGTCAATACAGTGACGTTGACGTAACGTCCGGGTGGCGTCGGGGTTCTTCACAGACTTCCCCACACGCCCATATCGTCTTGTCGCCGAGCACCCGTCGACCCCATTGTGCGCGCCCATCCGGCCCACCCATTGGGCCCCCAGCGATCACTTCCCGTGAGCACTGAAACCGAGACCGAAACCAATCTGAAACAGAGCGACGGAACGCTTGCCGACGGCATGCGGATCATCGCCGATTTCGTGCGCACGCTGCCGCGCAAGCCGGGCGTCTACCGCATGATCGCGACCGACGGCGAGGTCCTCTACGTCGGCAAGGCGAAGTCGCTGCGCAGCCGGGTCGCGGCCTACACCCAGCCGACCCGCCTGGCGACGCGCCTGATGCGGATGGTGTCGGCGACCACGAACATGGAATTCTCGGTCACCGACAGCGAAGCCGAAGCGCTGCTGCTCGAGAACAACCTGATCAAGCGCTTCCGGCCGCGCTTCAACGTCCTGCTGCGCGACGACAAGTCGTTTCCCTACATCGTCATCCGCCGCGACACCGAATGGCCGCAGCTCGCCAAGCACCGCGGTACGCGCGAGGCCGGCAACGAATATTTCGGGCCCTTTGCCTCGGCCACCGCGGTCAACCGTACGCTCTACGCCCTGCAGCGCGCCTTCCCCTTGCGCTCCTGCTCCGACGGCGTGTTCTCCACCCGCACGCGGCCCTGCCTGCAGTACCAGATCAAGCGCTGCACGGCGCCGTGCGTCGGACGCATCGACAAGCCCGAGTACGCCGCGATCGTCGACGAGGTGCGTGGCTTCCTGGGCGGGCGCAACCGCGAGATCCAGCAGGCGTTGTCGCAGCGCATGGAACAGGCGTCGGCCAGTCTCGAATTCGAAGGCGCCGCGGTGCTGCGGGACCGTATCCGCGCACTGACGCAGATCCAGTCGCATCAATCGATCAGCCTGCCGTCGATCGAGGAAGCCGACATCTTTGCCGCCCACGCCGATAGCGGCCAGGTATGCATCCAGGTGTTCTTCCTGCGCGCCGGCCAGAACCTCGGCAACCGCGCCTATTTCCCGAGCCACGCCCGCGAACTCGACGAGCCCGCCGTGCTGACGGCCTTCATCGGCCAGTTCTACGAAGCACGGCCGGCGCCGAAGCTGATCCTGACGAGCCATGACGTCGCCGAGCGCGAGTTGCTGGAAAGCGCGCTCGCCATCAGCGCCGGACACAAGGTCGAGATCCGGTACCCGAAGCGCGGCGACCAGAAGGATGCGCTCGAACAGGCCGTGTCGAATGCCCGCGAAGCATTGGCGCGGCGGTTGGCCGAGCGCGGTACGCAACGCGTGCTGCTCGAAGGCGTGGCGCGCCTGTTCAAACTGGATGCGCCGCCCGAGCGAATCGAAGTCTACGACAACAGCCATATCCAGGGCACCGCGCCGATCGGCGCGATGATCGTCGCCGGGCCCGAGGGCTTCATGAAGAACGCCTATCGCAAGTTCAACATCAAGACCGAGGGCGCGGCGGGCGACGATTTCGCCATGATGCGCGAGGTCATGAGCCGCCGCTTCGGCCGGGCGCTGAAGGAAAATCCCGAGCGTGACGAGGAACACTGGCCCGACCTGGTGCTGATCGACGGCGGCCAGGGCCAGCTCGAGGCGGCGCGGCAGGTGGCGATCGAACTCGGCCTGGAAGACATCGCCATGGTCGGCATCGCCAAGGGTCCGGACCGCAATGCGGGACGCGAGCGATTTTTCATGCCCGGGCGCCCGCCCTTCTCGCTCGAGCCGCGCGACCCCGTGCTTTATTTCCTCCAGCGCCTGCGCGACGAGGCGCATCGCTTCGCGATCGGTACGCACCGCACGCGCCGTGCGGCAGATCTCACGCGCTCGGCGCTCGACGAGGTGCCGGGCATCGGCGCCGGCCGCAAGCGCGCCCTGCTCAACCACTTCGGCAGTGCCCGTGCCGTGGCCGTCGCCACGCTCGAAGACATCAAATCGGTGCCGGGTATTTCCGGCGCGACGGCCCAGAAAATCCATGACCACTTCAGGGGCGGTCGCTAAGGTCGCGGGACATGCTGTTCAACCTGCCCAACATGCTGACCTTGTCGCGGATCATGGCGATCCCGCTGGTCGTCGCATGCTTCTGGCTCGATCGCGGCTGGGCCCAGTGGCTGTCGATGATCCTGTTCGTCATCGCAGCGGTCACCGACTGGTTCGACGGTTACTTCGCGCGCCGCTATCATCAGATCTCACGCTTCGGCCGCTTCCTGGATCCGATCGCCGACAAGCTGCTGGTCGCCGCCGCACTGGTGATGCTGGTCGACAACCACACGCTGCGCGGCGTCAACGTGCTGGCGGCCATGATCATCCTTGCGCGCGAGATCCTGGTCTCCGGACTGCGCGAGTTCCTGGCCGAGCTTCGGGTCGGGCTGCCGGTGAGCGCGCTCGCCAAATGGAAGACCGCCGTGCAGATGGTGGCCATTGCCGCGCTGCTCGTGGGCGATGCGGCCTCGACTTACGTCGCGCAGGCAGGGATCGTCCTGATCTGGATCGCCGCCGCGCTGACTCTGATCACCGGTTACGACTACCTGCGCACCGGACTCAGGCACATGGCGGAGGAGCCTCCCGGCAGCCATGGCGGTCCCTCGTGAAGGTCCGTTATTTCGCCTGGATGAAACGCACCGTCGGCGTCGCGGAGGAAGAGATCGTTCTACCCGCCGATGTCCGGACGGTGGGCGAGCTGGTGGAATGGCTGCGCGCGCGCAGCGGCGGCCACGCCGAGGCATTGGCCGCAGGCGCTGCCTTCGGCGCGGCCGTCGACCAGCGGACCGCAACATTCGATGTTCCCCTCGCCGGCGCCCGCGAAGTTGCGTTCTTTCCTCCGTTCACCGGCGGCTAGCACCCGATGGCATTGCAATGACCGTCCGCGTCCAGGAAGCCGACTTCGACGTCGGCGCCGAACTAGATCGCCTGACCGACGGCAACCGGCGGATCGGTGGACTGGCAGTGTTCGTCGGCCTGGTGCGCGAGATGCACATGCGCGACGGCCTGCACCGCGAGCGCATCGAGGCCCTCACGCTCGAGCACTACCCGGGCATGACCGAGAAGGCGCTCGAGGACATCGAAGCCGAGGCCCGGCGGCGCTGGACGCTGGAGGCGACGCTGATCGTCCATCGCTACGGCCGTCTCGAAGCCGGCGAACGCATCGTCCTGGTGGCGGTCGGCTCGCCGCATCGCGATGCCGCCTTCGAAGCCTGCGAGTTCCTGGTCGACTGGCTGAAGACCAAGGCGCCGTTCTGGAAGCTCGAAGAGACTCCGGCCGGCGAGAAGTGGGTCGAAGCCCACGAAGGCGACGACGCCGCCGCCGCGCGCTGGGCGAAGAAGTAGCACTGCGCGGGAGCGCGCCACTCCAGAGGGTGTGAATTTATTCGATGTCGGTATGAGCGAGCGGGACGCTCGCGGTCCAGCAGATCATGAATCTTCCGGACCGCGCGCATCCTGCGCGCTCAAGATTCAGATCGAGTGTGGAGTGTCGAATATATTCACGC
>CAMDOT010000289.1 GCA_945903635.1 Rhizobium sp. Q54
GGGCGGCATCGCGATCGACGGCAAGCCGATCACCGGCGCGCAGGCGATCGCCGGCGAGTGGGGCCACAATCCGCTGCCCAATCCCCGCGACGACGAGCGGCCCGGCGTGCACTGCTATTGCGGCCGCATGGGCTGCATAGAAACCTGGCTGAGCGGCCCTGCCCTGCAACGCCAGTTCGCCGCGCGTAGCGGCCGGACCTTGCGCGCCACCGAAATCGCCGAGGCGGCATTGGCCGGAGATGTCGAAGCAGCCGATCAGATGGAACTCTATTGCGACCGTCTCGCCCGGGCGCTCGCCGTCGTCATCAATATCCTCGACCCGAACGCCATCGTTCTGGGCGGTGGGCTGTCACGTATGGTCCAGCTCTATGGCCGCGTGCCCGAGTTGTGGAAGCGCGAGGTCTTTTCCGAGTCCGACAGCATCGTCACCCTGCTGCTGCCCCCGAAGTACGGCGATTCAAGCGGCGTGCGCGGCGCCGCCTGGCTGTGGCCCGAAACCTAAGCGCCAACAAGGGCGAGCACGCTCACCGCCGTCAACACCATCCAGCCGAAGTGGCGTCCGCGCGTTGCCCAGGCGTTGCCGACGGCAGCCAGGCCATAGACGGCGACTCCCGCACCGACGATCCAGAGGCGGGCTCGCTCGGAGTCCATGGACGGCGCCGCGACCAGCAGAACGCCGAGGCCGATCCAGGCCACGGTACCACATTGCCAGACCAGGCGGATCAGCAGCCGGAGCCTGTCGGGCTCGATGCGGGCCCGCGCGAAGACCTTGGTTTCGCCGAGAACGCCGTGGATGACGGCGGCGAGAATGGCGAGACCGCCGGCCGCCTGGATCGCGAGATCGCGCATTGTCCACCTCCATACATATCTGTATGGTCAGATAGTGCCGACGACCCGGCCTGTCAATACACTACTGTATGGAACAATGACCGACGATCGTCTGACCGCCCAGGATTGGGTCGATGCCGGCCTGAAGGCGCTGGCCAGATCGGGCTTCACCGCACTCAAGGCCGATACGTTGTCGAAGGCCCTCGGCGTCTCGCGCGGCAGCTTCTACTGGCACTTCGCCGATGTCGGCACCTTCCATGCCGCCGTCCTGCAGCATTGGCGCGAGGTCGCCTATGACAACGTCATCCAGCAGATCGAGGGCGCGGCTGAGAATCGCCTCGCCGCTCTGCTCGACCGCGCCTTCAGGGCCGATTTCCGCCTCGAAAGAGCGATTCGAAGCTGGGCCACGGCGGAAACAAAGGCGGGCGCGATGGTCGAGGCTGTCGATGCCAAACGCCTGAAATATATCCGGGACCTGTTGGTCGAGGCCGGTCTCGCCCCGGCCCAAGCCGCGGCACGGGCGCGAATTCTGTACTGGGCCTACCTCGGTCATGGCCTGTCGGCAAACAAGCCCGAGCCGGCGGAATGGCGTCGCATCCGGGACGAGCTTATCCGCCTGGCGACGGCATAGAAGACCGGCTAGTTGCAGCTGGGCTTGGGCAGCGCTTCCAGCCGGGTGATGCGATATTCGATGCCCCCGCCGCCACCCTCTTCATGGGTACCGTAGAGCTCGACGCCGTTGTCGAGCGTGACACTGCTCATCTCGAAGGCGGGCTCGCCCTGTCCTTTGGTTCCGGAATCGAAGAAACCGGCGCGGTAGTAGACCCGTGTGCGGCCGTCGACCAGGGCCTCGGCACCCTCCGGGATCTTCATCTCGGCGAGGCGCTTCGGCACCTTGCCGATCAGGATGTTCACGGATTGCGGCGGCTTCACCTTGTCACCGAAGAAGAACAGGGCGTCGAAGCCGTTCTCGCCCGCCTTGGCCTGGCGGATCGTGGCGCGCGCGATGGCGACCGGAAACAGCGTGCCGGCTGGAAGTGCCACGGTCTGCCCCTCAGGGTCGGTGAACCGTGACTGCCCGCTGCCGTCGTCACCAATCAACGCCTCGCCCTTCACCAGGCCCGTCTGCTTGCCGCTGGACGTGGTGCGATGCTCGAAGACCAGCTTCTTGCCGTCGCGGCTCTCCGTCATCTGCGACTGCTGTTCGCTCACGACTGACCCGCGCGCGCCGGCGATCTCCAGCCTCAGGCGCTGGTTGACGATGTAGCCACCGTCGCATGTGAGCTTGAATTCGTAGGCATAGGTGCCGGGAGCATCGCCACTCGGCTTGCCCTTCTCCAGGGTCGCCACCGAATAGACAGCCCGGTGCGGCGCGAAGTCCTGCGCCGTCGCCGGCGTTGCAGCAGCGATACCGAGGGCGACGGCGAGAGCCGTACGCCGGGCGTGGTGACAATTCAGCATTTCGGCCTCGGCAGCGCTTGGAGTTGAACGAGACGAGCGTCGACGGCGAAGTCACCATAGTCGAGCAGCATCGACCGGGCGACGCCATTACCCAGCAAGTCGAGCGCCAGCTCGTATTCGGGGTTGGTGCCCTGGTCGCCCGTGGCGAAGAAGGCCAGGCGAACGCCCCAGGATGGCTGGTTGCGGAGCAGCCCGATATCGCCGCGCACGGCAGGCCCCCCGGTGGTGCGGGGCGAACGGCCGATCACGGCATTGACCTGGAAGGCGCCGTCCAGCCGCGCCCCGTCGAACACGCTGTAGGAGGCCGATTTGTCGCCATCCCGGGCGTGCTGGATGATCAGCGCGAGATGGGTGGTCGGAAACAGGGTCCCGACCGGAAGCTCGAAGCTGCGCGCCTCGGGCAGGGTGAAGGTGGCCTGCCCCTTGCCGCCCGTCGCCATGAGATCGGCGTGGCCCCGCAATTCCTCGTCGACCTCGTCATTCTGGATGTTGCGGACGCTGAAGCGCAGTCCCAGCCCATCCTTGGTTTCGTAGCTGGTAAAGCTCGAATCGGTGCTGAACTCCTCGCTGTCGTTGCGAAGGAACTTGAGCTTGATGCGCTGTTTGACCTCCCAGGCGTCGCATGAATCGACGTTCTCGATGACCATGCGGCCGCTCACCTCGACGATTCCGCTGTTGGGGCGGGCGACCGACAGCTTCATGTCGTAGGTGGCGCGATGCGGTACCAGCACCGACTCAAGTTGCTGCTGCGCACCGGCGACGCTTATCCACAGGATCGCCAATACAATTGCGCCGACGGCGGCACCGAGGGCCGCTGTTTGGACGCGAGGACAGCTAATACTATACGTGGTCAACGGACAATGGCTGAGGGCTAGGCCTTGTAGCCGGGCGGCCAAGCGTAATATCCATGCGCACAGAATACCAGAATGATCGCCTGCGGCAGGGCTGCACAGGGAGGATAACGACCATGAGCAATCGCAAACCCAAGGTACTGGCAACCCGCCACTTCCCGCCCGACGTCGAGGCCAGGCTGGTGGCCAACTTCGACGCCATCCTCAACCCCGAGGATCGGCTCTACGACGGCCCTGGCCTGGCCGCGGCTTCGGCTGGCTGCGACGGCATCATGTGCGCGGCGGGCGAGGCCCTCACCGCCGAGACGATCGCTGCGCTGCCCGCCTCCGTCCGCATCATCGCGACCTTTTCCGTCGGCTACGAGCACATCGACGTGGCCGCCGCGACCAAGCGTGGCATCGCCGTCAGCAATACGCCGGACGTTCTGACCGACGCCACAGCCGACATAACCCTGCTTTGCCTGCTGGGTGCGGCACGACGGGCGCACGAAGGCACGACCATGCTGCGGACCCGCAACTGGGTCGGCTGGAACCCCAATCAGCTCACGGGCGTGCACGTTACCGGAAAGAGACTTGGTATTCTGGGCATGGGCCGGATCGGCCAGGCGGTCGCCGACCGCGCCCGCGCCTTCCGCATGCAGATCCATTACAGCAATCGCAGCCGCTTGGGCCCCGATCTGGAGAAAGGCGCCATCTTCCACGCCAACCCCGACGATATGCTGGCGCACTGCGACTTCCTGTCGATCAACGCGCCGATGACGCCGGCGACCCGCAAATGGGTCAATACCGAGCGCATTGCCAAGCTGCCCCAGGGCGCTGTCATCGTGAACACTGCCCGCGGCGGGGTCGTCGACGACGAGGCGCTGATCGCGGCCCTCAAGAGTGGCCGCATCGCCTCGGCGGGCCTCGACGTGTTCGATGGCGAGCCCAAGATCCACCCAGGCTACTACGACATCGAGAACGCCTTCCTGCTGCCGCACATGGGCTCGGCGACGGTCGAAACCCGCAACGCGATGGGCTTCAAGGCGCTCGACAATCTCGAGGCCTTCCTGCTCAGGAAGCAGGCGCCGCCTGACCTCGTGAAGGCTTCTTAGCGGCACGCACCGCCTTGCTCTTTTTCGGCTTGGGCGCGGTGGTTGCCGCCGCGGCGGCTGGGGCTGGAGCCGGCGGCGCATCGGCAACGGCCGTGACCGGCTCGATTGGCGCGGACGACGGTGACGCCGGGGCGGCCTTGTAGGCCGACGCATCCCAGCTCGTGGCGGGGGCGTCAGCGGAAGCGCGAAGCGGTGGCCCGTAACTGGTTCCGTCCTCGCTCACCATCCGCTGAGGCTCGCCGTAGTCGACCGCGTAGGGATCCTTGCCCCCGTCGCGTTCCTTGCAGACATCGGTGCTCCGGAAGACACGTACGAAGGAGCAGTCCTTCTTGGACATCATCGATGCCAGGTGGTCGCTCGAGGTCTTGTTACCGCTGGCCATGAGCGTGCCGTCGGCGGCGTAGCTCCCCGCCGTCACGGCAATCGGCGCACCACAGGCCCCGGTCAAAAGGGCCAAGCCCGCGACCAGTGGCAGAGATAAATTGGAGAGCCGAAAAGAGCTCATAATCTTCTTTATAAAAAGACTATAACTCTTTGAATATTAAGTTCTTTTATTCACTAGGTCAATTTTCACTTCCGCCACCACACCTAGTCTTTCCGGGGCGGCGGCAACCGCAAGCCGATGTGGAGTTCGCGCAGCTTCTCAGGCGGCAGCTCGGCCGGTGCGTCCATCATCAGGTCGACCGCCTGCTGGTTCATGGGGAAGCAGATCACCTCGCGGATGTTCGGCTCATCGGCCAGCAGCATGACGATGCGATCGACACCCGGCGCCGCCCCGCCGTGCGGCGGTGCCCCGAACTTGAACGCGTTCAGCATGCCGCCGAAGCGCGCCTCGACCTCTTCCTTGCTGTAGCCCGCGATTCCGAACGCCTTGTACATGATCTCGGGCTTGTGGTTCCGGATCGCGCCCGAACAGAGCTCGATGCCGTTGCACACGATGTCATACTGCCAGGCGTTGATCGTGAGCGGGTCCTGCGTCTCGAGCGCCTCCAGTCCGCCTTGCGGCATCGAGAACGGGTTGTGGCTGAAATCGATCTTCTTGGCCTTCTCGTCGTACTCGAACATCGGGAAGTCGACGATCCAGCACAGGCGGAACTCGTCTTCCGCGATCAGGCCCAGTTCCTGCCCGACCTTGGTTCTCGCCTGTCCCGCGAACTTCCAGGCCAGCTCAGGCTTGTCGGCGACGAAGAACACCGCGTCGCCGTCCTCCGCACCGGTCAACGCCTTCAGCTTGGCCAGGCGGTCGCCCGTCACGAACTTGGCGATGGGGCCCTTCCCGGCGCCGGCTTCGAGGACGATGTAGCCGAGACCCGGCTTGCCCTCGCTTTGCGCCCAGGTGTTGAGCTTGTCGAAGAAGCTGCGCGGCTGGCTACCGGCTTTCGGCGCGCGCAACGCCCGCACGACACCGCCTGCGGCCACGATGCCGGAGAAGACCTTGAAATCGGACCCGGCGAAGACGTCGGCCACGTCGACGATGCGCAGCGGGTTGCGCAGATCGGGCTTGTCTGTGCCATAGGTCAGCAGGGCTTCGGCATAGGGAATCCGCGGGAACGGAAGCGACGTCACCTTGCGCGGAACCTGGCGGCCAAAGCCGGCAAATTCCTCGAAGACACCGCCCAGCACCGGCTCGATCGCGGCGAATACGTCTTCCTGCGTGACGAAGCTCATCTCGAAGTCGAGCTGGTAGAACTCGCCCGGCGCACGGTCGGCGCGGGCGTCCTCGTCGCGGAAGCAGGGTGCGATCTGGAAATAGCGGTCGAAGCCCGACACCATCAGCAGCTGCTTGAACATCTGCGGCGCCTGCGGAAGCGCGTAGAACTTGCCCGGATGAACGCGGCTGGGAACGAGATAATCGCGCGCGCCCTCGGGCGAGGAGGCGGTGAGGATCGGCGTCTGGAATTCGGTAAAACCCTGATCGACCATGCGGCCGCGGATCGACGAGATCACCTTGGAGCGCAGCATGATGTTGGCGTGCAGCTTCTCCCGCCGCAAATCGAGGAATCGGTAGCGCAGGCGAATATCCTCGGGATAATCCTGTTCGCCCGCGACGGGCATC
>CAMDOT010000290.1 GCA_945903635.1 Rhizobium sp. Q54
CTGAAACAGGTTCAGGACGAGCTTTCAGGATTAACCGTTGGCCTGGGCGTATGCCCAATCGAGCCATGGCCCAAGCGCTTGGATGTCGGCGGTATCCACGGTCGCGCCGCACCAGATGCGCAGGCCCGGCGGGGCGTCGCGGTAGGAGCCGAGGTCGTAGCCGGCCTTCTCCGTTTCCAGGAGATCGGCCATCTTCTTGGCCGCTGCCGCCTGCTTGTCGGCAGCGAGCGCCGTGAACCAGGGTGCTGTGATGACGAGACAGACCGAGGTGTTGGAACGGATCGCCTTGTCGGTCGCCAGGAACGCCGCCCACGGCCTCGCCGCGACGAACTTCTCGAGGACACCGAGATTGGCTTCGGACCGCGCCATCAGGCCCTTGAGCCCGCCGACGCTTTCGCCCCAGCGCAGGCCGTCGATCGCATCTTCCACGCAGAGCAGCGACGGCGTGTTGATCGTGTCGCCCTTGAAGATCGCCTCGGAGAACTTGCCGCCCGACGTGAGACGGAAGAGCTTGGGCATCGGCCAGGGCGGCGTATAACTCTCGAGCCGCTGGATGGCGCGCGGCGACAGCACGAGCATGCCGTGCGCACCCTCGCCACCCATCACCTTCTGCCAGGACCAGGTGACGACATCGAGCTTCTGCCACGGCAGGTCCATGGCGAAGACAGCGGAGGTGGCATCGCAGATCGCGAGCCCCTCGCGGTCGGCCGCGATCCAGTCGCCGTTGGGAACCTTCGCGCCGGATGTCGTGCCGTTCCAGGTGAAGACGACATCGTGCGTCCAGTCGACCTGCTTCAAATCGACGATCTGGCCGTAGGGAGCCTTGAGGACGCGCACGTCCTTGAGCTTGAGCTGCTTGGCCACGTCGGTGACCCAGCCCTCGCCGAAGCTTTCCCAGGTCAGCATGTCGACGGCCCGTGCGCCGAGCAGCGACCACAGCGCCATCTCCACGGCGCCGGTATCCGACGCGGGCACGATGGCAATGCGGTAGTCGGCGGGAATGCCGAGCAGCGCACGCGTGCGGTCGACCGCCTCGACGATCTTCTTCTTGCCGAGCTTTGATCGGTGGGAACGGCCTACAGCCGCATCTTTGAGGACTTCTGGCGTCCATCCGGGACGCTTGGCGCACGGTCCGGACGAAAAGTCGGGACGTGCCGGACGCATGTTCGGCTTCATCATTTACCTCTCCCTTACAGAAGAGCTGCACTCCGGTGGGGGAGCGTGGCCCGCGGCCCGTATAAGGGCGGCCGATGCGGCGGTCAATGCGGGATGCCACGGTCTATGCGGGATGATTGTCGCAGCCCTACAAAACATGTGAAAAAGAAGCCCATGAATGGACAGGCCAAACCGGCCCGCAACTGGGCCCGGTCGATCGTCGTGACGGTTGCCGTTCTGGCAGTGTCGGCGTTCGCCGCGGAGTTTGCCGCCCGCACCTTCTTCGGCCTCGAGACGTTGGAGTATCGGCGTCCCTACCAGCCGGTCTTCGTCTCGGGCGACTATCACTATCTGATGCCGAATGCGGACTTGCCCTACGTGCCCGGCGGGCCCGTGGCGCTGGGCTACCGCGAAGGTCCGTTCGGCCTTTTCTACGAGGCGACAACTCCGCCTCCCCGATCCTCGACGACGTTTACGGACTTTCTCTTCGCGCACCGGCATGCGCGTTACAACGCCGCCGAAGTCGATCGCATCTCCTGCACCGAGCCCGACGCCGTGCTGGTCCATGTCCTTGGCGGCTCGGTCGCCCAGGGTTTCTCGGCCGACGAATCGCGCGACACCTGGCACGCCAGGTTGGAGCTGCTGCTGCGTGAAAATCTCAGGCGCCGCGACGTCTACGTCTTCAACGCGGCCATGGGCGGCTTCGTCTCGTTGCAGGAGCGGCTCGCCTACCATCTCGCCGTGGCGCCGCGACGCGCCAGCCTGGTGCTGATCGTCAACGGCTACAACGACGTCACCATTCCGGCGAATTCGGCCGTGCGCCCGGGCGACCCCTTCCAGCTCGGCCTACGCTTGAGCCAGCTCTTCAACGACGGCTTCATCTGGTGGTTCGCGCGTCACAGCGCGATCGCGCACACCATCCTCCAGAACGAATTCAACGAACATGTCGCCCGCTACCGCCGCCTGCTCAACGAGGACGATGCCGTGTTCGCCAGGCAGGCCGAGGCGATCACCGACATCTATGTCGAGAACATGAACGAGGTGCTGGGCGCCTGCGAGGGGCGTGGCCAGGCCTGTCTCGTCGGCATCCAGCCCGCGCGTTCCGTCACCGCCGCCTATCTCGGCGTGAAGAGCGACGACATCCTGTCCCAGGGCCGGATGGTGCAGCTCTACCGCCTGCTGCTCGACAAGGTCGCGGCCAGTCCCCATCGCGCGAAGTTCGTCGACCTGACGCACGTCTTCGACAAGGGCGAGAAGCTGCAGCACTACGCCGATTCCGTGCACCCCAACTACGCCGGCCAGCAGGTCCTGGCGAAAGCGCTGCTGACGCCGGCGCTGGCGACGCTGCGTGCCGCCCCCGTAGCACTGGCCACGCCGGGCCGCTGCCTCCGGAGGGAATGAGCCTCAGCGGCGTTGCAGTTCGTGGTAGCCGCCGATAGGCCACGCGTAGAAGACCGGCGAGGCCAGGTAGTTATCGTGCAGCATCTTGTAGATCGCCGGCGCGCGGTTCGCCGCCGAGAGACCGCTGAGCTGGGCCGCCAATTCCGTGACGTCCCAGTCCCAGAAGCCGGACGCCACCACCTGGTATCCGAGGTCGAGCGCCCGATCGATGTCACGCTTGAGCGCCGTGGCATGCTCTTCGGCCGTCCAGCCGGGATGACGGATGCCGCCGGCGGTGACGGCGATCCACTTGAATTTCGGATGAGCCGACGGCGCCGGTGACAGCGCCGGAGCCCTGTCGGTACCCCACAGGTCGGAATCCCACGTGTGGCTCCACAGCGCAAACTGCCAACTCGTGACGGCCTCGAAGCCCCAGTAGAGGAAGACCGTGGAGTCGGGCGGAAACCTGCGCTCGAGCGCCGCCATACTCTTCACCGTCACCGTGTCTATGCCACGCCAAGGCACGAGTTCCACAAGGTTCCACGCCAGTGGCGCGAGCGACACGATGCCGAGCCCCGCCAACGCGATCGACCTCCTGCGATCAGCGGCAGCAAGCAGCCGCGCGACCAGCAGCCCCCACGCCACCGTCAGCCACGGCATGACGTTGATCTGCATCTGCGGATCCTGGGGCTGCGAATAGAAATTGAAGACCTCGCCGGCCACGAAGGTGCCGAGGAAGACGACGGCGATGGTCCGCAGGCGCCGGTCGCCGCGTCTCGCCCACAAGGCGACGAGAGTGGCCGCCAGAAGAGCCGCCTGGATCAGCACGGAAATCGACAGGGGAACGACTGTCTGCCGGACGGCCGGCAGGTCGACGGGCCCACCGAATATCAGGAAATAACTGCCGACGCCGGACAGCAGCATCCAGGCCTTGTCCCAGCTCAATCCCGCCCAACCGGTCTCGACACCCTTGCCGGTCCACAGCAGGCCTTCCGGCCCGACCGATCCCGGGTGGCCGATCGTCACCAGCGATGCCAGCCCGGTCACCGCCAGGATCGAGGCGATCAATGTGCCGATCAGCGCCAGCCGATGCCGTGGGGTTCCTTCCGACAGCGCCAGCGCCAACAGCAATGCCGGCAAGGTCGGAAAGATCAGCCGCCATTCGACCAGCCAGCCCACGGTGAAGACGACACCGACGAGGGCGACGCGCCGCCAGGTCGGCCGGTCGAACCACAGACCGGCGAGCGCCATGGCCGCGAACACGATCGTGTAGCCCGGCATGATGTCTTCGTTGATCGTGGCGAGGAGCAGGAAATAGCCGCTGCCGAGATGGAGGCAGGCGGCCAGCGCCGCCGCTGCGGCACTCGCGGTCACGCGATGGATGAAGGCGTAGACGAAAGTGATGCAGAGGCTCGCCCAGAAGGCGTTGAGATAGGCCAACTGCTGCCATGCCGAGCCGCGCAGGATGCCCACTGTATCGAGCAGCCGGCACAGCGCGCCGTACAGCGGAAAATAGAGATAGTTCGACGGATCGAGCGTGGCGCGCGCCGGATCGGCGATCCAGGGTTCGGCCTGGAGGCTCTTGTACATGCCGTTGGTCGTCATGACGTGGACGTTCTCCAGCCAGACGATCTGGCCGACGAGAACCGCAAGCGCCACGGTGAACGCCAGCGCCAATTGCCAGCGGAGTGCCGGAACCTTCACTCTATCTCCGATCGCCCGTCAAACCGGCTTGCGGGCGGCCACGACATACTGCGCGCCGAGCGGCAGCCATGCCAGCGTCCGGTCGATCGGTCGCAGGAACGGCAGGCCGGGCGGCATGAACATCAGATAGTCGGTGTCGAGGTCGTAGCGCCCCGTGTCGAGCAGCCCGTGCCGCACTTCCGTCGGGTCGAGCAGGATCGCGTTCCTGTCGATCGGTGTGCGCGCAACGACGTAACGCACCAGTGGATTGCGCGGATTGTGCTCGAAGACATAGAGCCGCCCGCCGGGCCTCAGCACGCGCCCCAGCTCGGCATAGACCGCCGGCCGCTGGTCGACCGGCACATGGTGGAGCACCGCGCTCACGGTGGCGACGTCGAACTGGCCGTCGGCGAACGGCGTCCGCGCGCCGTCCTGCGGGGCGAGCACGGGCAGCGGCGAAAGCGACGCCGGCCAGCGCTTTTCGACCTGGCGCAGCATGCCGGTGGAGATATCGCAGCCGGTGAAGCCGGCCCGCGCGCCCTCGTTCACGAGCACGCGCATCAGGCTGCCGATGCCGCAGCCGTAGTCGAGCAAGGCGAGACCGCCGGTCCGGAGCGCCGGCTCGTGGCGCATCAGCCAGCGCGTCTTGACGGCAATGAACTGGTCGGGCGAATTGCCCATCATCCGCTTGACGGGATTGTCGAGACCGCCCTCATACTCGGCGGCGTAGTCGTCGAACTCCGCCGGTTCACCCGACCACGACTGGGGATCCGGGGAGGTCACCGCCGCCCGCCGACGATGTCGCGGATCATGAACAGAGGCCGCCCCTTGTTCTGGTCGTACAGCCGCCCGAGATAGGCGCCGATGATCCCCAGCATCAGGAACTGCATGCCGCCCAGCAGGCCCATGGCCGCCATGATCGACGCCCAGCCCGGCAGGGTCGCGTGCATGAGCCAGCCGACGATCGAATAGATGAAGAAGCCGAAGCCGACCGCCGCCATGATCCAGCCGATCGTCATCGACGCCATCAGCGGAACGACCGAGAAGGCGGTGATGGCGTCGGCGGCGAAGCGGATCATCTTGCTGAGCGGATACTTGCTCTCGCCAGCGGCGCGGGCGTGACGATCGTAGAGCAGCGGAACCTGCCGGCCGCCGATCCACGCCACCATGCCGCGGATGAAGCGATGGCGCTCGGGCATGGCCAGCAGCAGGTCGAGGACGCGGCGGCTCACGAGACGGAAGTCGCCGGCATCGGCCGGGATATCGACATCGGTGAGCTTGTTGATCAGGCGGTAGAAGCCGGCCGCCGTCGCGCGCTTGAACAGGCTCTCGCCGTCGCGCTGGCGGCGCTGGCCGTAGACCACGTCGGCGCTCCCCTGGCCATCGGCGCCATCCATCAGCGCCATCATGTCGGGCAGCAGCTCCGGCGGATCCTGCAGGTCGGCATCGATGATCAGGATGCGCTCGCCGCGGCAGACCGACAGCCCGGCCGTAAGCGCGAGCTGATGGCCATGGTTGCGCATCAGGCGGACCGCCACGACCCGCGGGTCGGCGGCGGCGGCGGCCGTCATGACCTCCCAGGTCCGGTCGCGCGAGCCGTCGTCGACCAGCACGACTTCGCTGACGCCGCCCATCTCGTCCAGGACGGCACCGACCCGGCGCAGGAATTCGGGCAGGACCTCCTGCTCGTTGAAGCAGGGAGCCACCACGGAAATCGCAGTACGGGAGGGGTCGCTCATGGTCGTGACAAATAACCCATCGGTGGCCGGAAACAAGTACTCCACGCTTTCCATGCGCTTTGTTTCTCTTCGATGCTACCTGGGTAATCCTGAGCTACTTGTAGCGATCAATCGAGGCGATGGTGCGATGAGCAATCGATCCCGTTAGCACGGACTACGGCGCAGAATGCGTCGGCCCAGCGGAACGTGTCAATGACTTTGCACCACTTGAGGTCATGAGTTTAGTGAGTAATCGAGCGGCTGCTCGGGCGTGATTTTGTCGAGGGCCGGCGGGTTGATCCAGACGGCTCGAGGCAAGGCATGCGGTCGCGGGTTCTTGCCCTTGAAGC
>CAMDOT010000291.1 GCA_945903635.1 Rhizobium sp. Q54
ACCAGCGTCTCCAGCATCACCTGCAGATCCTGGACATAGGAGGCGCCGCGCTCGTTCAGGATGACGAGATCAACCACCAGGCCTTTTAGCCGCCAGTACTCGCGGGCGCGCAGGAGTTCGCGCACAATCCCCGAATCCTCGACCTCGTCAATGCGTATCAGCACGATCGGCACGTCGCCGGAGATGCCCTGGGCCCAGAGCGCCGGCGGCGGTGCGAGGCCGCGGCGGATCGTGTCCGACGACGAGCGCAGCGCCGGATTGGCATAAAGCACGTGTCCCGCCAGGCGCTGATAGAGGCTGGCCTGCGAGGGCGCGATGTCGAGGTGGCGGAGCTGCACCTGGGCCTGGGTCCAGGCCAGCGTGGCAGCGCGCTCGAAGGCGTTCGTGTCCTGGTGCCTGTCGATGGCGTCGAGCAGGGCCTCGCGCGACGAAGCCGCCATGGTCCAGAAGGCGATCCTGGCCGTGCTGCCGGCCGGAATCCACAGGCGGCGGCGCAGTGCGAACACCGGATCGAGCACCGGCCCGACAGTATTGGACAGGCGCCGGCCGTCGATCACGGCGACCGGCGCGCCGATGTCGTTGCCGCGGCCGAGGAAGCGCGCGCGGTCGGTCTCGACCTCGACCTCGCCCATGGCTTCGCCCTCGACGACCGCCAGATGGGCGATCCAAAGCTCGGCCTCGCCCGGGCTGCGGCGGCGGCGCGTCGCCACGAGGGCGCCGACCGCCGGCAGATACTCGGTCTGCACGAACATCTTGGAGAAGGCCTGGTGCGCGGCATCGGCCGCCGGCGGCGCCAGCACGATCTCGGCATAGGAGGTGAGTTCGATGTCACGCGCCTGGGAGCCCGCATTGGCGATCGACACGCGCCGGACCTCGGCATCGTCCTCGGGCGAGACCACGACGTCGAGCGTCGTGGTGAGCGTGCCGTCGTGGCGCACGAACTCGGCGCGATCCTCGGCGAACATGACATTGTAGCTGTCGGGCCGGGTGCCGCGCGGCTGATAGGTCGCCGACCAGACGGCGGCGCTTTCGGTGTCGCGCAGGAAAATGTAGCTGCCCCAGTCGTCACGGGTCGTGTCCTCGCGCCAGCGCGTGACGGCGATGTCGCCCCAGCGGCTGAAGCCGGAGCCCGCCGCCGTCAGCATCACCGAATAGCGGCCGTTCGACAGGAGATGCGCCGAGGGGCTGGCGGCGTGCGGGTTGCGCAGACGGCGCACGACCGCGGGCTCGAGATCCTCGACCGAGCTGCTGGTGCCGACTTCCTCGGCCCGCGGATGGGTGACGGCGACATCGCGCGGCGTGCGTTCCTGGAGGAGGAGTTCGGTGGCCTGCACCATCGGCTCGGCGTGGAACCGCGTGCGCATGATGCCGTCGAGCAACGCATTGGCAATGGCCACCACTGTCATGCCCTGGTGGTGCGCCATGTAGGCGCGCACGACGGCCTGCGTCTGGCCGTCGGGCAACCGCGCCGGCGTGAAATCGATCGCCTCGTAGAATCCGAAGCGGCCGCGGCCGCCGATCGAGGCCAGCCGGGCGAAGTTCGCGGTGGCGGCCCGCGGATCGACCATGGCGGCCAGCGCCGTCGCGTAGGGCGCCACGACGGCGGCCTCGCTCAAGCCGCGCTTGAAGCCCAGGCCTGGCACGCCGAAGTTGGAATACTGGTAGGTGAAGTCCTTGTCGCGCGCGTTGTAGGCCGATTCGGAGATGCCCCAGGGCAGGCCGAGGCCGGTGGCATAGTCGATCTGCCGCCTGACGATCAGGTCGTTGGTCCGCTCAATCAGGCTGCCAAGCGGCGCCCGCATCACCAGCGACGGCATGAGGTACTCGAACATCGAGCCCGACCACGAGATCAGCGCCGCGCCGCGGCCGACCGGTGTCACCGCACGTCCCAGCCGGAACCAATGACGGGCCGGCACGGTCCCGTTGGCGATCGCCACGAAGCTGGCGAGCCGGGCCTCCGAGGCGAGCAGGTCGTAGCAGCTCGGATCGAGCCGGTCCTCGGGGGCGAGGTAGCCGATCGACAACAGCCGGCGATCCTGGTTGAGGAGGAAGCCGAACTCCATGGCATTGGCCATGGCGCGCGCCGTCGTGGCGATCGTCTGCAGCCGGCGTTCGAGCGATGCCCGCGCCTCGGTGGTCTGGGCGAGGTCGCGCTGGCGGCTTTCGAGCGAGTGGTGCGCCGCGTCGACCCAGAACAGCATATCGGCGCTGGCGGCGTCGCCGCGCTCGCTGGCCAGGGTGCGGGCGAGATCGACCACGGTTCCGGCATGGGCCGCCAGCGCCGCGGGCTCCGCCGAGCCAGCGGCCAGCGGCACGGCGGCCGCGAGACCGTCCAGCGCGATCAGCAGTTCCTGGTGCGACACCAGGTGGGTGCGCCGGTCGTCGGGCAACGCAACAAGCGCTTCACGGGCGAGGACGAGGGCATCGCCCGCCCCGCTGGCCTGTATCGGCGCCAGGGACGGGGATGGGGACGACTCGGCCCGCCACGCCGCGCAGGCGTTGGCGAGCGCGATCAGGTGGCCTGCCAGGTTGCCGCTGTCGACCGTGGACACATAAGGTGGTTCGAGCGGCCTGAGGTCGGACGTGTCGTACCAATTGAAGAAGTGGCCGCGGAACCGTTTTAGGCGCTCCATGGTGGCAAGCGTCGCCTCGATGCGCTGTACCGCCTCGATCGTGCCGATCCAGCCGAAATCGCGGGCCGCCACCGTCGACAGGAGATAGAGGCCGATGTTGGTGGGCGATGTCCGCCGCGCGACGACGGGATTCGGATCCTCCTGGAAATTGTCCGGCGGCAGCATGTGCTCCGCCTCGGTGACGAAAGTCTCGAAGAAGCGCCAGGTGCGGCGGGCGATCAGGCGCAACGAGCGGGCATCGGCCGGCGAGATCGCGAGCCGGCCGGCGTCGACCTGGGCAAGGCTCACCCAGCGGGCGATGGCGGGCGACAGCAACCAGGAAAGCAGGATCGGCGCGGCGACCGGCAGTGCCGCGGGACCGGCGTAGAACACGAAGACCGCGGCCCCGCACGCCACCGCCAGGCTTCCCGCCATCTGCCCGACGAAGCTCCACCAATCGGTGCGCAGCAGCTGCTGGGTCTGTGCCGCCGTCGTCCATTCGAGGAGACGGCGATGGCTGACGAACAGCCGGAACAGGGTCCGGCCGATCGCATCGAGCATTTGCCAGGCCTGATGGGCGAGGAAGGCAATGATGAGGGCCGTCTGGGACAAGGCGAGCCCAAGGTCCGTCGCCAGGGCGCCGAGATGGCTGCGCGCGGTGACGCCGGGACGCCGCGGCAGCAGTGCGGCGGCGACCGGCAGCATCGTCGGCAGGCCCAGGACCAGCACGACGAAGGCGGTCCAGGCGAGAGCGCCCGGCAGCGGCAGGGTCCAACCCGCCAGCAGCGCCACGACAGCGGCCGGGGCTGAGAGGGTGCGGCGCAGATTGTCGAACATCTTCCAGAAGCCGATCACCGGCACGTCGTCGCCACTGGGGCCGCGGCGGAGTCCCAGCATCCAGGGCAGAAGCTGCCAGTCGCCGCGGGCCCAGCGATGGTGCCGGGCCGAGGCGACGTCGTAGCGCGAGGGAAATTCCTCGATGACCTCGATGTCGGTGGCGAGGCCGGCGCGGGCAAACACGCCTTCGAAGAGATCGTGGCTCAACATCGAATTGTCCGGCACGCGGCCGTCGAGCGACGCCTCGAAGGCGTCGATGTCGTAGATGCCCTTGCCGGAATAGGAGCCGTCGCCGAACAGGTCCTGATAGACGTCCGATACTGCCGACGAATAGGGATCGATGCCGCTGTTGCTCGAGAAGATGCGCTGGAACAGCGAGCCTTCCGCACCGACCGGCAGCGAGAAGGTCACGCGCGGCTGCAGCACGCCATAGCCCTCGACGACGCGGCCCTCCGACCGATCAAAGCGCGGCCGGTTGAGCGGGTGTGCCATCTTGCCGACCAGGCGGCAGACCGCATCGCGCGGCAGCCGCGTATCGGTGTCGAGCGTGACGACGAAGCGGATGTCAGGCGGCATCGACTGGCCGCTGGAGTCGAGGAAGGTCGTATCGGTTGAGCCGCGCAGCAGACGATTCAACTCATGCAGCTTGCCGCGCTTGCGCTCCCACCCCATCCATCGTTCCTGCGCCGCGTTCCACAGGCGGCGGCGATGAAGCAGGAGAAAGTGGTCACCGCCGGGCGTGTTGGGATAGCGCGCGTTGAGGCGCGCGATGCCGGCGCTGGCCGCCGCCAGCAGGTCGGCGTCTTCCGGCGTGGATTCCGCGAGCGCATCGCCCCAGTCCGACAGCAGCGCGAAATGCACATCGCCGGCGGGATTGGAGAGGTAATGGACTTCCAGCCGTTCGATCAACTCATCGACGCTGGCGTGGTTCGTCAGCAGCGTCGGGATGGCCACCAGGGTGCGCAGCTCGGGCGGCACGCCGTCGCGCAGTGCCAGGCTCGGCAACAGTGTCGCGCCGAAACCGCCGGTGATGACGCGATTTACCACCATCAGGGCGGCGTCGATCGCCGGCAGCAGGCCGAGCATCGTCATCGCGCCGAGCTGCCAGCCGAGTATACCCATTTTCGCCAGCACCAGCAGCGGCAGGAAGAGGATGACACCCGCCACGAAGGCGACGCTGCCGACGTAGGCGGCGATGCCGGCGGTCGCAAACCGCCGCCTGAGCTCAAGGCCCGGCGGACGGAACTGCAGCGAGCGCTCGAAGGCGGCCCTGCCTTGGCCGATCAGGTGATAGCCGGGATCGCGCTGTCGCAGGTCGCCGTCCGCGCCGACGGTGGCAGCGATCGCCAGCGCGCGCCGCGCGATCTCGGGCTCGCTCAACCGGGTGCCGCGCGCCATCTGTTCGATGGCGGTGCGATAGAGATTGCGGGTGGCGAAATCCATGTCGGCGAAGGCACTGGCGGCGCGCAGCACGTCGTCGACCGGGCTCACCGCCTCGAAGAGCTTGGCCCAGTCGACGTCGGAAATCAGACGCATGCTGGTGATGATGTTGCGCACGGTGACATTGGTGGCGCCCTGGACCTGGTGTTCGCGGCGCACCAGCTCCTCGGCGGTCATTCCTTCGCGCGCCAGCCGCTCTTCCAGCCAGCGCACCGCCGGTGTGGTCTCGGGATCCTGGTCGCGCAGCCGCTGGACGAGCTGGACGATGAAGCCCTCGGACAGGGCGGTTCGTTCGTAGGGCGCCAGCGCCGCCGGATCGGCCACGGTCTCGTTCACCCCGAGCAGCCGGTCGGCCACCGAGTCGGCCTCCTCGCGGGCCGACCGCCGGTTCATGATGCGTTTGGCCGATCGCCGGAGATTTTCGACCAGAACGAGGCGGAGCGTGATCGCCACCGCCCATAGTTCACCGATGCTGAGCGGCTGGACGGTCTGATAGGCGCGCACGAAGCGCGTCAGCGCCTCCGGGTCGAACCGGCTGTCGGTATGGGCCACGAATGCCCAGGCCAGGCCGAACACCCGGGGATAGCCGGCCAACGGGCCGTCTTTCAGCTTCGGCAACTGGCGATAGTAGCCCGGCGGCAGGTCGGTGCGGACTTCGCGCACCTGTTGTTCGACGAGGTAGTAGTTGTCAAGCAGCCATTCCGCGGCCGGCGATATGGGGCGCCCTTCATCCGCCGCCTTGGCGGTGCTGCCATAGGCCTCGAGCAGAACGCGCTCGTTGTCCCGCAGGCGGTCGACGAGGGATCGTCCCGACGTGGGTTTCGCATGAACGGGCTGGCTCGAGGCGAGGCTTTCGGCGTGCTGCTCCAGCCGCTCGACACTGAACAGTTCGCTGCGGATGGGCTCTTCTTCGTCGCACGCAGGAACAGGTCGCGCGCGCCCGCGGGCGCGCGACAGGAGAGATTTCAACCGACATTCCCCGGATGATCCCTTGAAACCGCGGTAACCGTAACATACTGCCGGGTTGCGGGGAAACCATGGTCAGCCGGCACAGTTTTCTCGGCGCTCCGGCCGCGTCCACCACCCTAAACGAGCTTTGATTAATCGATTTAGCCCTTTCCCTCGCCATGCGGACGCACCCCTCCCGTGGTGACGACGCATCCGCCTGTCCTTGCTCAAAACTCCAAAACGCCAATAAAGCATAGAGTTTTCGGCGCCGCAGTCATACCGTCATCAGCGCTTCTGTCCCCGTACGGCCAAATAATTGGTCCGGCCGTTGGGCCATGACGCCGCCTCACGATGATAGTAGCGCAGGAGCCCACCCAATCGGTCGCGGCATCGAACCGGCCCCTCACGGTGGCGGTCCGTGTTCCGAGGGAACAGCAGGACGTTACCC
>CAMDOT010000292.1 GCA_945903635.1 Rhizobium sp. Q54
GCTGTTTACAGCGCCTGGGGCGGCGCAGTCGAAGGACCTCTTTTAGCGGTCCATCGACGGGAAAAGAGGTCCTTCGACTACGCTTCGCTCCGCTCCAGGGCGGGGATTACCCCGCCCGAGACGACGGGAGAGCTACTTCATCCCGGGCATCTTGACCGCCGAGTTGCGTCGCTCCGGCATCGGGTCCTCGAACGACCGCGGATAGCGGTGCGGCTGCTTCGAAACCTTGTTCAACTTGTCGAGCGCCGCGTCCGGCATGCGCCAGCCCCCTGCCCCAAGTGTCTCCCTGAGTTGCTCGGCGTTGCGCGCGCCCACGATGGCGCTGGTCATGAACGGCTGGTCCATCACCCAGCGCAGCGCGGTCTGCGCCGGCGACTTGCCGATGTCCTTGGCCGTATCGAGCAGAGCCTGCAGGATATCGGCGTGGTTGGGCGCAAAGAACCTGTTCTGGAAGCCCCAACCCTCGGCCGAGCGCGTGCCCTGTACCTTCAGGCTGCCCGGCGTGTACTTGCCGGCAAGATAACCCGACGCCATCGGCGACCACGCCACGCAGCCCAGCCCTTTGAGCTGCAGCGCCGGCACGATCTCCTCGTCTATGTCGCGCACCACCAGACTGTATTGTGGCTGGTAGGCCGAGAAGCTCGCCCAGCCCTTGGTCTCACTGACCCACAGCGCCTCCATCAGGCGCCACGCCTCGAAGTTCGAGCAGGCGGTGTAGAGGATCTTGCCCTCGCGCTGGAGATCGTCGAGCGCGCGCAGCATCTCCTCCAGCGGCGTCTGATGGTCGACGTGATGGATGAAATAGACGTCGATGTAGTCGGTCTGCAGCCGCTTCAGCGATCCTTCGATCTGCTGCTTGATGTGCAGCCGCGACATGCCCGAATCGTTGGGCCGATGCCCCATCGGATTGAAGAACTTCGAGGCGACGATGGCGTCCTGGCGCTTCCCCTTCAGCGCCACGCCCAGCATCGCCTCCGACACGCCGCCGACGTAGGAGTTGGCGGTGTCGAAGAAATTGACGCCTGAGTCGAGGGCGGTGTTGACCATCGCCGTGGCGCCATCCTGATCGGCGCCGTTGCCGAAGGTCATTGTGCCGAGGCAAATCTCGGAAACCTTAAGGCCACTCCGTCCGAGGTTGCGATACTGCATCTAAGGTCACTCCATCACTTTGAATACGCACGTCATGTTCCCGCACCCCGGGGAGCGGAGATCCAGAAATACTAACCACAGATACATGTAGTAACTACCATAGAGCCGACCCGCCGAAGTGTCTCGACCTCGGCCAGATTGGGCCTGCCGCCGTTGGCGCGTCTTTGGGCTGGATGGAGGTGCTACGCTCGGAGTTTGTGAATCCAAAGCGCATGAACCTAGAGCTGGAAGTACTAAATGCTAGGCCCCAAGATGTCCTCAGAAAAGGCAAATTGAATGTCTGACGACAAACCAGACGCCTCACCAAGAGACCCACTAACAAGTGCGACCCGAGCAACAAAGCGCAATCTATTGCTGACATCCATTGTCGCCATCACATTTAAGGCGTTTGATATTTCGGCGGACCATATTCCCGTTGCTGGCCTGTCCATCAAGTACGACAAGGGCGTATTCGAGTTTCTGCTGTTAATTTTGCTCTGCTACTTCCTCGCGACGTTCATCCTCTACTATTATATCGATATCCGAAATTTTCCGCGGTCGAGCCATCAGGACGCCACGGACGAGTGGCATAAGCAGAAATATAGCCACTTTTCGTGGAATACGAGGGGCGCCTTTGGCGGCTTCCTCCAGGAACTTTCAACGCCTGAATGGCGGCTTATTCTGTCTCATCACGGCGATGGACATATTTCCGGGTGGGCAGGCGATAGGCCGAGCGCGCTGAAGTATCGAGAGCGTCTCAAATCAAGTCCACTGGTTTGCGCCTCTGAACACCTGATGTATTCAAAAATCCACAAGGCATCTAATGTCAGCGGTCCCCATGACTACGATGCAGGAAATCCCGAGCACGTTCGTCTAGCACTGGTAGTACAGGAGCGTTGGAATCGTACAATGCGCTGGCTGCCGCTCAGGTACGCATGGTTTAAGATGACACTGCGCCCACGCCTATGGACCGTGGCTTTCGCGTATTTCTTTCGCAACTACGTCGTAGATGGTGCGCTACCAATTTTCGTTGCACTCATTTCCTTGGCCGCGCTGTATAATCTTCTTGACGTTCACTTGCTCGCGCAACTTGCGCCGAAATGAACCTCTCGCTTTCCTGTAGCAACAATGACCGCCGTATAATTTCCTTTCCTAAGAATGGAAAAGTAGCGATGGGCAGAAACAAGGACGACTTCATCAAAGCAACTGGGGGCTTTCGCTTTGGCGAGCCTCCGGAAGCATTCAAAAAGCGTGTCGAGAAAATCCAAACACTGGAAACATTGTTCAAATCGGGCACGTTAGATTTCGACGAGCTTGAACTCGTACAACGTCAGATTTGCGAGCTAAAGGGCATCGATTTCGATGGGCCAGACGACGACTAACGCTAGCATATAGATGAGGTGCAGACCGATGCCGCTGCCATTAACGGAAGTGAAAGGTTTGCCCTCGGTCATTACGCGCCGTCCAATGCCCATCTTCGTATGAAATGTGGCTCCGCCGCTCGTGCTCCGGCGGTGGCTCGTCTGTGCGCCACAGGATATTGCCGTCTCTAAAGGTGTCGGCGTGAGCAACAGTGAGAGTGGTATAGGCGTGCTTCCGTTCGTCTACGGCCTCCACTCGGAGACAGAGAACTTTGAGGATCGTCAGGGAGCTATCCACAAACTTTGGTAGCAGCGCTAGATTGTCTGCCACTCCAAGCATTTGCATCGCGGGATAGGCAGTGCCAGCGACCTCATCGAATCGGGGTCCACCTTCGACACGACGAAGCGGCTCCGCGCGATCGAACAGTAGCTCGTTGATGGCGATGGTCTGTCTATACCGATATTCATCGCCCACGTTCACGTCTTCAGTGAAGGCCATGGCAAGCAAGCGGCGCAGCCGCGCGTTAGCCTTGTTCTCGTCGGGAATAGGGCTGGTGATCATCACTGGCCGCGCGGCAGCGCGCGGTACACCCATCCGGCGCAAAGCGTCGCCGTGATAGCCAAGATGGTGCAGCCACAGCGGCTCATTGAGTTGCCACTCTGACAGCGCTATCAGATCGCCCGGTTTAGCGCGCAGTTCGAAGGGAACTGCAGGCGCTGCAGCACTACAGTAAAACATCGGCACACCGGCGCGATTTGCGCGACCATCCTTCTTCACCATCTCAGCAGGCGGGTACGAAAGATGGGACACAAGCGCCGGTACCTCGCGATGCGAGACGCCCCGGTAAAGCCTCTGGCTCGCGTTGATCGCGCGAACAGCGACCACGTAGTTGTCGAGCTTGGCTCGGAGAAAGCGCTTCAGCGTGTCGATAGTTTCTCTACGAAGCTGTGCGTCAGTGAACAGCCGTCGCCCGGGCGCCAAGAGAGCTGGGGAGGCGCGCCGCAGCTTAGGCGTGAGGACAAGATCGCTGCCAGGCATCGGGGACCAATAAATACTGCGACGGCTGGATCAAAGCCCCAGCATCGCCTTCGCCAGCACGTTGCGCTGCACTTCCGACGAGCCGCCGTAGATCGTGGTCTTGCGGGTGTTGAAGTAGCGCGGCGAGACGTCGTCGGTGTATTCGCCACCGACCGGGACCACGTTGCTGTCGTAGTTCCTGAGTTCGGTGAAGGGCGTGCCGTACCAGCCGACCGCCTCGACGGCGAGCTCGGTCACCTTTTGGCCGACTTCCGTGCCGCGCATCTTTACGACCGAGCCCATGTTGCCGGGCGCGTCGCCGGTCTTGAGGCTGGAATAGAACATCATCTCGTTCATCTCGATGGCGTCGATCTCCATCTCGAGAGCCGCCACCTTCTCGCGCCAGTTCGGATTGGCCGACAGCGGCTCGCCTGAATCGAGTTGCGTATGGGCGAGTTCCTTCAGGTGACGGAACGCCTTGCGCAGGCGCGGCCCGAACGCCTGGCCGCCGCGCTCGAACTCGAGCAGGTACTTGGCGTAGGTCCAGCCCTTGTTCTCCTCGCCGACGCGGTTCTCGACCGGCACCTTCACGTCGGTGAAGAAGACCTGGTTGACCTCGTGCCGCATCGGCGTGCGCGTGCCATCGACGAGATAGATCGGATCGACTTTTATGCCCGGCGACTTCATGTCGATCAGCAGGAACGAGATACCCTCCTGGCGCTTGCCCTCGTTGGAGGTGCGCACGAGGCAGAAGATCCAGTCGGCCCAATGGGCATTGGTCGTCCAGATCTTCTGGCCGTTGACGAGGTAGTGATCGCCACTCTCGTCCTTTTGCAGTTCCGCCTTGGTGCGCAGACTCGCCAGATCGGAGCCCGAGCCCGGCTCGGAGTAGCCCTGACACCACAGTTCCTCGGCGGCGGCGATCTTCGGAAGAAAGCGCTTCTTCTGCGCCTCGCTGCCGAATTTCATCAGCACCGGCGCCACCATTTTTATGCTGAACGAGGAGAGATAGGGCGAATCGGCGCGCGCCATCTCCATCTCGAAGATGAATTTCTGCGTCGAATTCCAGCCCGGCCCGCCGTATTCCTGCGGCCAGTTGGGGCAGAGCCAGCCCTTGCCCGCGAGCTTCTTCTGCCACTGCAGCAGCCGCTCCTTGGAGACATGGCTGGTGCGGCTGCGCCGGCTTTCTTCCGCCACTTCCGGCGGCATGTTGGCGGCGATCCAGTCGCGGACTTCGCGCTGGAAGGCGAGTTCGGATTCGTTGAAGGCTAGGCGCATCGTTGTTCTCCCGACCCCCTCCGCCCCTTCGGGGCACCTCCCCCGCAGACGGGGGAGGAGGTCAATATTCTTGTCTTCCCCCGTCTGCGGGGGAAGGTGGCGCGGAGCGCCGGAAGGGGGTCAGAGCCCCAGCATCACCTTCGACATGATCCCGCGCTGCACTTCCGACGAGCCGCCGTAGATCGTCATCTTGCGGCCGTTGAAGTAGCGCGGCGCCAGCACGTCGACGCCCTCGGGGCCGATCGGCTCGACGTTGGCGTTCCAGGCGCGCTGCTCCGGGAACGGGATGCTGTAGTAGCCCGCGGCCTCGACGGCGGATTCCTGGACCTGCTGCATCACCTCGGTGCCGCGCAGCTTGATCATCGACGACAGCGGGCCCGGGTTCTGGCCCGACGCCAGCTTGGAGTAGAATTCCTGCTCGAACATCTCGAGGCCGGAGATCTCGATGTCCATGCGCGCGAGCTTCTCGCGCCACGCGGTGTCGGCCATGATCGAGTCCTCGCCGTCCGGCATCGACTGCGCGAGACGCTTCAGCTTCTCGAAGCCCGAGCGCAGGCGCGGGCTATACGGATTGCCGCCGCGCTCGAACTCGAGCAGGTACTTGGCGTAGGTCCAGCCCATGTTCTCTTCGCCAACCCGGTTCTCGACCGGCACTTTCACGTCGGTGAAGAACACCGAGTTCACTTCCTGCGTGCCGGCGCGGTTGCCGTCGGCGGTGATGATGGGCTCGACCGAGATGCCGGGCGTCTTCATGTCGATCAGCAGGAACGAGATGCCCTCCTGGCGCTTGCCCTCGTTCGACGTCCGCACCAGGCAGAAGATCCAGTCGGCGGTCTGCGCGAGCGTCGTCCAGGTCTTCTGGCCGTTCACGATGTAGTGGTCGCCTTGCAACTCGGCCTTGGTGCGCAGGCTGGCGAGGTCGGAGCCCGAGCCCGGCTCGGAATAGCCCTGGCACCACAGCAGGTCGGAGTTCAGCATCGGCGGCAGGTGGCGCGCCTTCTGCTCGGCCGAGCCGTATTTCATGATCACCGGGGCGCACATCTTGGGGCCGAACGGCGAGGTCCCGGGCGCGCCCGCCTTCGCCATCTCCATCTCGAAGATGTACTTCTGCGTCGTGGTGAAGCCCGGCCCGCCGAATTCCTTGGGCCAGCCGGTGCAGAGCCAGCCCTTTTTCGCCAGGCGCTTCTGCCAGTCGAGCAGTCGCTCCCTCGGCATGTAGGCGTTCCGGCTAACCTTCGATTCGCCCATGATCTCGGGCGTCAGGTTCTCTTTCAGCCAGCTCCGCACTTCCTGCTGGAAGGCCAGTTCTTCCGTGCCGAATGTCAGGTCCATTGGGGGACTCCTTTGTGGCCCGTATTCTATTCGCGCTTCCAGCCCCGGGGGAAGCCCGTCGGTATGGCGGCGGGGATCGAAAGCAGCCTATCGTCGATGCAGGATTTGGTGGAACGGACCTCCACTAGGAGATGCAGCGTGACGCAAATCGCATGGGGCGTGC
>CAMDOT010000293.1 GCA_945903635.1 Rhizobium sp. Q54
GGACCTCCCAGATCGACCGGACGCGGGCCTATCCGCCTAAACCGAGTACGTGGCTGGCGTGAGGTCCTTCGCTACGCTCAGGACGACAAGTTAATAGAGGAATCATTCTCCATGAAGCTCAGTGTCGCCATCCAGATGGACCATGTGTCGACCATCGACATCGACGGCGACTCGACGTTCGTCCTGGGCCTCGAGGCCGAACGGCGCGGCTATGCGCTGTGGCACTACACGCCGCCCGACCTGATCTTCCGCGACCGCAAGGTGTGGGCGCGGGCCCAGCCGATGAAGCTCCGGCGCGAGAAGGGCAATCATTTCACCCTCGGTGAGGCGGAGATGCTCGACCTGTCCAAGGTCGATGTCGTGCTGCTGCGCCAGGATCCGCCGTTCGACATGTCCTACATCACGACGACGCACGTGCTGGAGCACATCCACCCGAAGACGCTGGTGGTCAACGATCCGGCCAGCGTGCGCAACGCGCCGGAGAAGCTGTTCGTCACGCATTTCGACAATGTGATGCCGCCGACGCTGATCACCGCCGACGCCCGCGCGCTAAAAGCGTTCCGCGACGAGCACAAGGACATCATCCTGAAGCCGCTGTTCGGCAATGGTGGCGCCGGCGTGTTCCGGGTGCGACCCGACGACGAGAACTTCAATTCCCTGCTGGAGATGTTCTCGCAGCGCAGCCGCGAGCCGGTGATCGCCCAGCGCTATCTCCCTGAGGTGCGCCAGGGCGACAAGCGCATCATCCTGATCGATGGCAAGGCGGTGGGCGCGATCGATCGTGTGCCGGCCCAGGGCGAGGCGCGGTCCAACATGCACGTCGGCGGCGTCGCGGTGAAGGCCAGCCTCACCAAGCGCGAGGTCGAGCTGTGCGAGATCATCGGGCCAGAACTCGCCCGGCGCGGCCTGATCTTCGTCGGCATCGACGTGATCGGCGGGTACCTTACGGAGATCAACGTCACCTCGCCAACGGGCCTGCAGCAGATCAACCGCTTCGATGGTGTGTCGCTGGAAGCCCAGATCTGGGACCGCATCGAGGTGCGCTACCAGGAAACCCGCGGGCCCAAGTAGTGGCCGCGGCCAAAGCCGCGCCGATCTGGGTCACGGGCGCCCTGACGCTCGATCCCGCGGAGATCGAGGAGAGTTTCGTTCGTGCAACCGGTCCTGGTGGCCAGCACGTCAACACGACCTCGACCGCGGTACAGCTGCGCTTCGATGTGCGCCATTCGCCGTCGCTGACGGACGACGTGCGCCACAGGCTGGAACGCCTGGCCGGGCGGCGGCTCACGCGCGACGGCGTCCTGGTGCTGATGGCCCAGGGGCAGCGCAGCCAGAAGCGCAACCGCGAGGAGGCGCTGGACCGGCTGGTCGCCCTGGTCCGGGAAGCCGCGCGGCCGCCCACGCCGCGCAAGAAGACGCGGGTCAGCAAGGCCGCCAAGCGCCGCCGCGTCGACGACAAGAAACACCACGGAGCGATCAAGTCGCTGCGAAGTGGGCGTGCTGAAGACTAGACGCGTGCTACTGTTCCACCGGTAACAAAAAGAGGTGTCCCGTGGCAGACGTTCGCAAGGAAACCGACAGCCTCGGTGAGGTGAGCGTTCCGGCCGACAAGTTGTGGGGCGCCCAAACCCAGCGCTCGCTCGAGCATTTCAGCATCGGCCGCGACCTGATCCCGCGCGAGATGGTGACCGGCTACGCCACGCTGAAGAAGGCTGCAGCCAACGCCAACCATGACGGCAAGCGACTGGGCGATGAGGCCCATGAGCTGATCGTGCAGGTGTGCGACGAGATCCTGGTCGGCCAGCACCACGACATGTTCCCGCTGCACGTCTGGATGACCGGCAGCGGCACTCAGTTCAACATGAACGTGAACGAAGTGATTTCTAACCGCTGCTGCCAGATCGCCGGCACGCCGCTCGGCAGCAAGGCGCCGGTCCATCCCAACGACCACGTCAACATGTCCCAGTCGTCCAACGACACCTTCCCGTCGGTGATGTACATCGCCGCGGCGGTCAACGTGACCGAGCGGCTGGTGCCCGCGGTCCAGGCGCTGCACGCTTCGATCGACGCCAAGGCCAAGGAATGGGACGACATCGTGAAAATCGGTCGCACCCACATGCAGGATGCGACGCCGATCACGCTCGGCCAGGAATGGTCGGGCTATGCCGGCATGCTGGCCGACGATCTCGAACGCCTGCAGGACTGTCTGAAGGGCGTCTATCGCCTGGCGCTGGGCGGCACCGCGGTCGGCACCGGGATCAACGCCGCTCCCGGCTTCGACCTGGCGGCGGCGGCGGAGATCGCCAAGCTCACCAAGCTGCCGTTCGTGTCGGCGCCCAACAAGTTCACCGTGCAGGGCTCGCACGATGCGCTGGTCCAGCTCTCGGGCACGCTACGGACGCTCGCTGTCTCGCTCTACAAGATCGCCAACGACATCCGCCTGATGTCGTGCGGTCCGCGCGCCGGCTTCGCCGAGCTGGAAATCCCGGAGAACGAGCCGGGCTCCTCGATCATGCCGGGCAAGGTCAACCCGACGCAGTGCGAGGCGCTCACCATGCTGGCGGTGCAGGTGATGGCCAACGACGTGGCGGTCGGCATGGGCGGCGCCGGCGGCTATCTCGAGATGAACGTTTACAAGCCGCTGATGATCTACAACATCACGCACTCGATCACGCTGATGACCGACGGCTGCACCAATTTCCGCAAGTTCCTGGTCGAGGGCACCAAGCCCAACCTGAAGAAGATCAAGGAATACGTCGACCGCTCGCTGATGCTGGTGACGGCGCTGGCGCCGGTGATCGGCTACGACAAGGCGTCCAAGATCGCCCACTACGCGATGGACAACGACCTGACCCTGAAGGCCGCGGCCCTCAAGCTGGGCTTCGTGACCGAGGCCGAGTTCGACAAGGTCGTCGATCCGAAGAAGATGGTCCGGCCCTACGTCGCGACGGAATAGGCGTCAGCTTTCCACCAGCCAGCGCCGTTCGGTCATGAACCGCGCGGCGGCGAGGCCCATGGCCATGGCGCCGACCACGAAGCAGAAGTTGGCGCCGGCCTGCAGGGCCGTCAGCACCTGGCCCTGGTTCAGCATGACGATGGTCTGGAAGGCGAACAGGCCCGGCGTCATGATGATGATGCTGGGCACCGTCACGGCGATACGCGGCTCGTGCAGGCGCGCCTCCACCAGCGATGCCAGCAGACCGACCAGCAGGGCACCAATGAAAGTCGCGGGCGGCAGCGGCATGCCGAGATCGTGCAGTGTAAGCCGTAACTCGTTGCCGAGCAGCGACAGGACACCGACGGCCAGCACGACGCGCGTCGAGCTGTTGTAGAGCGCGGCGAAGCCGAAGCCGGCCAGCAGGCTCGCCAGCGCGCGCAAGGCGAGCGTGAGGGGAACGAGGCTGGGCGGTGCCGCGGGCGCCACGGTGGCGGCGAGCCCTGCGACGGCGGCCACGGCGGACAGGCCGATGGCAGCCGCCAGAATGATCATGGTCGCGTAGAACAGCCGGCTGAGCGACGCGACAGGCTGGTGCTGGACGGCATCGAGCAGCGAGGCCACGAGCGGGAAGCCCGGCACCAGGAACAGCACCGAGAAAATGAAGCCCGCCGCATGGCCCGGCCCGAAGCCGGTGGCGCCCAGGGTGGCGATGCCGATGCAGTAGAGGCCGGCCGTGGCGACGGTCGTGAGCGCGGTCACGGCGTACTGGTTGCCGTGATGTCGTAACAGCAGGGCACGCAGCGACTGGCCGAAGCCGCCGGCCGCGACGGCCATGGCGGTGCCCAGCATGTCGCCGCCGTTCAGGTAGGAGAAGGCACCCGAGGCGAGGCCGATGGCGATCGCCACCGTCGCGATCGAGCGCAGCGGCGGTGCGGCCTCGATGGCGTCGAGTTCTTCGGCGAGGCGGCGGGCCGTCAGTCCCGCTCCATCCTGGCGTGCCAGCCTTTCCAGCGCCGCGATGCGCCAGGCATTGATGCCGGGCGGGGCGATCTCGCAGGTGATCGTGACCAACTCGCCGCCCTTCCGCGCGCTGGCCGTAATACCATTGAGAGCGATCTGTACCGCGAGATCCTCGACGCCGAGATGGCCCGCGAGCGCGCCCATCGACTCGCGCACGCGGAACGCGGTGTCGCCCGCCTGCATCATCAGCCGGCCGAAGCGCAGAAGGACGTCGAGCGTTTCCCGGACGGTGCTCAAGACGGTGCTCAAACCGTATGCAGTCCCAGCACTTCGGCTGTCTCCTGGCGGACCCGCTCGGTGAGCGCGGCGTCGGTCTTCAGGTCATGGCCGTAGGAGGGGATCATTTCCTTCAGCTTGGGCACCCAGTGGCCGACGAGCTGTTCGTGGAAGCAGTTCTCCAGCATGTGGACCATGATCCAGACCGCCGTGGAGGCGCCGGGCGATGCGCCGAGCAGCGCCACGATCGACGAATCGGCCGAGTGCACGATCTCGGTACCGAACTCCAGCTTGCCGGTATGGGCCTGGTCCTTGCGGATGATCTGCACCCGCTGGCCGGCGACGTCGAATTCCCAATCCGACTTGTTCATCGTCGGATAGAAGTCGCGCAGCGCCTTGAAGCGATGGTTGTTGCTCTGCAGCACCTGGCCGACCAGATATTCCTCGAGCGGGAAGTTGTCGCGGCCCACCGCGAGCAGCGGCAGGAGATTGTCGGGCCGCACCGACATCGGCAGGTCGAACAGCGAGCCGTGCTTGAGGAACTTGGTCGAGAAGCCGGCGTAGGGGCCGAACAGCAGCCAGCGCTTGCCGTCGATGATGCGCGTGTCGAGATGCGGCACCGACATCGGCGGCGAGCCTTGCGCCGCCATGCCGTAGACCTTGGCGGAATGGCGTTCGACCACTTCGTGCTTGCCGCAGCGCAGCCAGATGCCGCTCACCGGGAAGCCGGCGAAGCCCTTGGCCTCCGGAATGCCCGACTTCTGCAGCAGCGGCAGCGCGCCGCCGCCGGCGCCCAGGAACACGTACTTCGCGTTGATCGTCCTGCTGCCCAGGAGCCCGCTCCTGACCTTCAGGCGCCAGCCACCGCCCGGCCGGCGTTTCAGACCGGTCACGTTCTGTGAGAAATGGACGGCGAAACCGTCCAGGCGCTTGAGGTAAGTCAGCAGGTCGGAGGTGAGCGCGCCGTAGTTCACGTCGGCGCCGCTCACGATGCGGGTGGCGGCGACCGGCTGGTTGGGATCGCGGCCCTCCATCAGCAGCGGCGCCCATTCGGCGATCTTCTTGTGGTCTTCGGAATATTCCATGCCGCGGTAACAGTGATGCGCGCTCATCGCGGCATGGCGCTTCTTGAGAAAGGCCTGGCGGTCGGTGCCGATCACGAAGCTCATGTGCGGCACGGGATGGATGAAGTTGTCGGGCGAGATGGCGCCCTTCTTGACCAGGTACGACCAGAACTGGCGCGACATGTCGAACTCGACATTGACCTCCAGCGCCTTGGCGATGTCGATGCTGCCGTCGGCCCGCTGCGGCGTGTAGTTCAGCTCGCAGTTGGCGGCGTGGCCGGTGCCGGCATTGTTCCAGGCGCCGGAGCTTTCCTGCGCCTCGCCCGGCAGGCGCTCGATGATTTCTAGCTTGAGATGGGGCTGCAGCTCCTTCAGGAACACCGCCAGCGTCGTGCTCATGATGCCGGCGCCCACCAGGACGACATCGGCATCGGTAACGGCGTTGCTCTCGCTCATGCGATTTCCCTCGAAGGTTTACGCCGCACGCGTGAACGGCACGGGATCGTCGTGTCCCAGGACGACATAGACGCGGCGCCACGGCTGATCGTCGACCAGCTTCCAGGTGTGGCCGCCGCCGGCGGTGTCCTCGGCCAGCAGGATGTCACCCGGCTTCAATGTGAAGTGCTGGCCGCCGCGCGTCTGGAAATCGAGGGTGCCGCTCAAGGTGATGACGAGCTGGCGGACGGGTGCGGTATGCCAGGCGAGCGTGCCGCCCGAGGCGGTTTCCTGGAACGAGGCGTGGGAGACCGGCAGCTTGCTGCTCAGCAGGTCGCCATGGGCGCCGGGCTCCAGCTCGATCCAGCCTTCCTCGGCATGCGAATTCTGGTCTTCGCCGGTCCAAATCCGCACGCATCGGATCATTCGCTGCTCCTCGCATCACCGACGCCACTTGATCTGCACGACCGTAGTATGAGCCCGTTCGACTGGCAAGAAATCGACCCGCCGCGCGGCGGGTGGGTCTTGGCCGCAAGGCTATCGCATATCCGTCGTCCTGAGCGGAGCCGCCCGAAGGGTGGCGCAGTCGAAGGACC
>CAMDOT010000294.1 GCA_945903635.1 Rhizobium sp. Q54
CAGCGTGACGCCCTTTTCCTTGAAGAGCTGTTCCAGCTCGCCGGTCTCGAACATCTCGCGCACGATGTCGCAGCCGCCCACGAATTCGCCCTTCACATAAAGCTGGGGGATCGTCGGCCACTGGCTGAACTGCTTGATGCCCTCGCGCAGTTCCGGATCGACCAGGATGTTGATGCCGTGGAATTTCACGCCGAGCTGGCTCAGCGCCTCGACGGTGGCGGCCGAGAAGCCGCACTGGGGGAACACCGGCGTGCCCTTCATGAACAGAAGGACGTCGTTCTTGCCGATCTCGTCGCGGATGCGCTCGAAAACTTCGGGTTCGCTCATGTCCATCTCCTGAGGGATCCTGTCGGGGCGCCCAGTCGGGCGCAGGCTTGCTGTAAATATAGGGCGGTCAGGGCCTTTGCGCCATGGTGGTAAGCTTCAGGGCGTGCAGAACGCCGCCCATCCGGCCGCCCAGCGCGCCATAAACCATCTGATGCTGCTGGATCTTCGATTTGCCGGCAAAAGCCGGGGCAATAACCGTAGCCGCATAGTGGTCTCCGTCGCCGGCCAGATCCTGGATCTCGACCTCGGCGCCGGGGATGCCGTCCTTGATCAGGCGGATGATGTCTTCGGCTTGCATCGGCATGGCGATCTCTCCTGTCAGGCGGCGCTGTTCATATAGGCCGGCAACCATGCCTCATGAACCGCGCGCAGTTCGGCGATCGGCAGGGCAAGGAGGCCCTCGACCACGAGGCTGTCGCCGCCGCTGTATCCCAGAACCGTGGCGGGCACGCCCGCCGCAGCCGCTGCTGCCACGAGGGCATTGCCGTCGTCGGTCGCGATCAGGTAGCGGCCCTGGTCCTCTCCGTAGAGATAGCCGTGCGGCGCTCCGGCGTCAGCCGGCAGCTTCATCGTGGCGCCGGTGCCGCCGGCCAGGCACATCTCGGCCAGGGCCACCAGCAATCCGCCATCAGAAAGGTCGTGGCAGGCGGCGACGCGGCCGCCCACGATCTCGCCGCGCACGAAATCGCCGTTGCGGCGCTCGACGGCAAGGTCGACCGGCGGCGGTGCGCCTTCTTCGCGGCTGTAGAGTTCACGCAGGTAGAGCGATTGCCCGAGCCAGCCCTGGGTCGCGCCGATCAGCACCAGCGCCTGGCCCGCCGTGCGCAACCGCGAGCCGACCGCCTTGGAGATGTCGTCGATGACGCCGACGGCGCCGATGGTCGGTGTCGGCAGGATCGGCCGGCCCTCGGTCTCGTTGTAGAGCGAGACGTTGCCCGACACGACGGGGAAGTCGAGCATCTTGCAGGCTTCGGCCATGCCCATGATGGCACCAGCAAATTGCCCCATGATCTCGGGCTTCTGCGGATTGCCGAAATTCATGTTGTCGGTGACGGCGAGCGGTTGCGCGCCGGTCGCCGTGATGTTGCGCCACGCCTCGGCCACGGCCTGGCGGCCACCGGTCTCGGGATGGGCCTGGACATAGCGCGGCGTGCAGTCCGAGGTCATGGCGAGGCCCTTGTGGCTCGACGCCTTGGTGGTTTGCGGCACGCGCACGAGGGCAGCGTCTCCATCCTGCGGGCGGATCGCGGTGTTGCCCATGATCAGGTGATCGTACTGGTGCCAGATCCACGCCTTGCTGGCGAGGTCGGGACAGCCCATCAGCGCGAGCAGCGAGGCCTTGTAGTCCTGCGGCGCCGGCACCTTGGCGGTGTCCAGCACCGGCGGCAGCGGCGTCAGCGTCCACGGCCGCTCGTACATCGGAGCCTCCGTGACCAGCGGCGGGATCGGGATGTTGCCCACGATCTCGCCATGCCACGACAGCACCATGCGTTCGGTGTCGGTGAGATGGCCGATGACGGCGAAGTCGAGTTCCCACTTCTCGAAGATCTTGCGCGCCTCGTCCTCGCGGCCGGGCTTCAGCACGATCAGCATGCGCTCCTGGCTTTCGGAGAGCATGAGTTCGTAGGGGTTCATGCCGGTCTCGCGCATCGGCACCTTGTCGAGTGCCATCTCGAGGCCGAGACCGCCCTTGGCCGCCATCTCGAACGACGAAGAGGTGAGGCCCGCCGCACCCATGTCCTGGATGGCCACGATCGCATCGGTCGCCATCAGTTCGAGGCAGGCTTCGAGCAGGAGCTTCTCGACGAACGGGTCGCCCACCTGCACCGTCGGCCGCTTGCTCTCGCTGTCCTCGTTGAACTCGGTCGAGGACATGGTGGCGCCGTGGATGCCGTCGCGGCCGGTCTTGGAGCCGACATAGACCATCGGATTGCCGAGGCCGGCAGCCGCCGCATAGAAGATCTTGTCGGTCGGCGCGATGCCCACGGTCATGGCGTTGACCAGGATGTTGCCGTTGTAGGCGGCGTGGAAGTTGGTCTCGCCGCCCACGGTCGGAATGCCCATGCAGTTGCCGTAGCCGCCGATACCCGCCACCACGCCCGACACGAGATGCCGGGTCTTGGGATGCGAGGGATCGCCGAAGCGCAGCGCGTTGAGATTGGCCACCGGCCGCGCGCCCATGGTGAAGACGTCGCGCAGGATGCCGCCGACGCCCGTCGCCGCGCCCTGGTAGGGTTCTATGTAGGAGGGGTGGTTGTGGCTCTCCATCTTGAAGATGGCGGCCTGGCTGTCGCCGATGTCGATCACGCCGGCATTCTCGCCCGGACCCTGGATGACCCACGGCGCGCTGGTCGGCAGCTTCTTCAGCCACACCTTCGAGGACTTGTAGGAGCAGTGCTCGCTCCACATCGCCGAGAAGATGCCGAGCTCCACCATCGTGGGCGTGCGGCCCATGATCTTCAGCAGGCGCTCGTACTCATCGGGAGCCAGCCCGTGCTCCGCTACGATCTGCGGGGTGATCGTAGGCTCGTTGGGCAGCTTGACCGGCGGGTTCTTCTCTTGGGCAATCGTCACGATGCGTCTCTCATGGGGGCGTCTCTCACGGGTGCATCTCTCATGAAAGGGCCTCGACCATGCCCTCGAACAGGCCCTTGCCGTCGGTGCCGCCGAACATCGGCTCCACGGCATTCTCCGGATGCGGCATCAGGCCCAGCACCGTCTTGGTCTCGTTGAAGACGCCCGCGATGTTGCTGCTCGATCCGTTGGGATTGCCGCTGCCGTCGACCGCGCCCTCGGGCGAGCAGTAACGGAAGGCGATCTGGCCGCGGTCCTCGAGCCGCTTCATCGTGTCGGCATCGGCGAAATAATTGCCCTCGGCATGGGCCACCGGGACCTTGATCACCTGGCCCGCCTGGTAGCGGTTGGTGAACAGGCTCTGGCTGGTCTCGACCTTGAGGTGCACGTCGGCGCAGACGAACTTAAGATGCGAGTTGCGCATCAGCGTGCCCGGCAGCAGGCCGGCCTCGGTCACGATCTGGAAGCCGTTGCAGATGCCCAGGACCGGCACGCCCTGTGCCGCGCGCTTCTTGACCTCGGCCATCACCGGCGACTGCGCGGCCATCGCGCCGCAGCGCAGGTAGTCGCCGTAGGAGAAGCCGCCCGGCACCACGATCAGGTCGACCTTCTCGAAGTCGCCGTCGCCATGCCAGACCATCGTGGGCCTGCGGCCCGTCACCAGCTCGATCGCCTGCGCCACGTCGCCTTCGCGATTGGAGCCGGGGAAGACCAGTACTGCTGCTTTCATACTTCCCCCTCACCTAACCTCTGCCCCTGAAGGGGAGAGGAACATGAGTCGAAATCGGATTCCTCGCCCCCGCTAGGGGGAGAGGTGAGGTGAGGGGGTTACGCGAAGTGCCGCCCATCAGCCCACCAACTCGATCGAGTAGTTCTCGATCACCGTGTTGGCGAGCAGCTTCTTGCACATGTCCTCGAGCCGCGCCTTGGCCTTGGCCGCGTCGGTTTCGGCGAGTTCGAGTTCGATGTACTTGCCCTGCCGGACGTCGCCCACTTCGGGGAAGCCCAGGCGATTGAGCGAATGTCCGATGGCCTTGCCCTGAGGATCGAGCACGCCGTTCTTCAGCGTCACATGAACTCTGGCTTTCAATTTCGCCTCTCTATTGCAACGTAGTTGGGCCGCGCACGTCGCCCGGGCCCTGGTCGATCAGGATGCCGAGCCGCCGCGCCACCTCCTGGTAGGCTTCCTCGACCTTGCCGAGGTCGCGGCGGAACCGGTCCTTGTCCATCTTCTCGTTGGTGCGCAGGTCCCACAGCCGGCACGAGTCGGGACTGATCTCGTCAGCAAGCACGATGCGCACCATGTCGTCCTCGTAGAGGCGGCCGAACTCGACCTTGAAGTCGATCAGCTTGATGCCGCAGCCCAGGAACAGGCCGAACAGGAAGTCGTTGACGCGCAAGGTCAGCGCCACGATGTCGTCGAGATCCTGCGGCGTCGCCCATCCGAACGCCGTGATGTGCTCCTCGGTCACCATCGGGTCGCCCAGCGCGTCGTTCTTGTGGAAGAACTCCATGATCGAGCGCGGCAGCTGGGTGCCTTCCTCGACGCCGAAGCGCTTGGCGAAGGAGCCTGCGGCGACATTGCGCACCACGATCTCGAGCGGGATGATCTCGACCTGCCGGATCAGCTGCTCGCGCATGTTGAGGCGGCGAATGAAGTGGGTCGGCACGCCGATCTCACCGAGCTTGGTCATCAGGAACTCGGAGATGCGGTTGTTGATCACTCCCTTGCCGGTGATCGTGCCCTTCTTCTGGTTGTTGAACGCGGTGGCGTCGTCCTTGAAGTACTGGACGATCGTCCCGGGCTCGGGCCCCTCGAACAAGGTCTTGGCCTTGCCCTCGTAGATGCGGCGGCGGCGGGACATTATTTACTCCTGACGGACGACGCGGGTCGCCCGCTGATCGGCCGGAATATGGCGGAAGTCCCATGCGCTGGTACTGGGGAAAAATCCATTGAAAAAGGTGACGCACCCGTCATATTGACGCTTCCTTTGGAGGTACTGCGATGGCCCAGCAGATCACGTACGACAAGGCCTACGACACTGTCGCGCGCGAGGACTTCCCGGCGATGCTGGAAGTACCACGGTATGGCCGCCGGACCGATGCCTTCGATGGCATCATTTCGGCCACCCACGACCATTTCTGGGACCCGCTGGACAAGAACTACATCGACTACGACCTGCCCTTCGACATGTCCCTGACGCCGATCATGCCCTTGGACACGATCGTCGAGCTCCGAAGCGCAGTGGCCGACCGCCTCGACGACCAGCAAAAGATCGGTCTCGCCAACGACGTCACCCACTGGTCGGCCTCCAACCTGCTGCATGGTGAGCAGGGCGCGCTCTCGCTCTCGGCCAGCCTGTGTCACATCCTGCTCGATCCGGGTGCCCAGGAATACGCCGCCAACCAGGCGCGCGAGGAGGCCCGCCACGTCGCCGGTTTCACCCGCTACATCGCCAAGCGCTGGGGCGACCCCCTGCCGGTCGGCAAGACGATCTCCACCGTGCTCACCGATTTGGTGACGACCGAGGAGGTCTACAAGAAGATCGTCGGCATGCAGATGCTGATCGAAGGCATCGCCATGGGCTCGTTCGCGACGCTCAATGCCAAGACCAACGATCCCGTGCTGCGCCGGCTGGTGCAGCTCGTCATGAGCGACGAGGCATTCCACCATCGCTTCGGCCGCATCTGGGCGGCCAAGACGATCAAGCACCTGAGCGAGGACGAGCACAAGAAGGTCGAGGACTGGTCGGCGCAGCTCTTCCAGATGCTGCTGTTCAACCTGATCAACGCCGAGCAGAAGCAGGTGATCTACGCCAAGTACGGACTTGAGTGGCAGTGGGTGCGCGACGCCATGAAGGAGGTCTTCACCGACGAGGACCGCCGCGCCAACCTGAAGGAAAGCACCAACATCTTCCGCGTGCTGATCAAGACCTTGCTGCACGCCGGCATCATCACCTCGCGCACCGCGCCGCTCTATGCCGTGTGGGTCGACATGAAGGAGCTCGAGGCCGAGGGCGACGGCATCCCGGGCGACATTGTCGCTGACGAGATGCTGGTGGTGCTGCGCGAGATCAATGCCAAGCGTCGCCGCATCGGCAGTAAGGACGTGGCGGCAGCAGCGTCGTAATCATGCGGACCGCGGGCCTCCAGGCCCGCTCACGAATCTGAAGCGGGC
>CAMDOT010000295.1 GCA_945903635.1 Rhizobium sp. Q54
CCGAGGGCACGGCGCCCTTCAAGGTATCGGCGCGATAGGCGAGCACCTGTGCCCACAGCAGCATCTCGAGGCCGTACTCGAAGCGGTATTCCTTGCCGACGCCGTCGTCGATGATCGAGTAGTCGATCTTCTCGAAATAGTCGCCGGTCGTCTGCAGGTTCATGATGGAGCCGCGGCTGAGCTGGGCCACATCCCATTCGACGTTGCCGGTCTCGACCATGGCCTTGACCTTAGGCCCGTTGGCGTCCGGGAAGGGCCGCACCTTGATGCCGGAGAGCCTCTCGAAGGACTCGTAGTAGCCCTTCGTCTGGGCTTCCTGCATGGAGCCGCCATAGCCGGCAATGCGGACCTCGCCGCTGCCCTTCAGGATATCCGGGATGGAGGTCTGTTCGGGCCAGGCCGCCTGTCCGAAGCTGGGGCGAATGAAGGGAGCGGCGAGCCCTACGCCGACAAGTCCCAACGCAGTGCGGCGACCTAATGTGAGTTTGGGCATGTAGATACCGTCCTTCCTGTTCGCTTGATCAGTATGCGAGGAGATTGTCCCTGAACTGCTTGTGCTCGTAGGCTTTGCGCACCAGGCCGCGATCCTGCAGGGCAGGGATCAGCCCGTCCTCGATCTCGGCCAGGGTGCGGCGGTTGACGTTGGGCATCGAGAACAGGAAGCCGTCGCCGCCGACCTCCTGCATCACCTCGCCCATGCGCGCGGCCACCGAATCGCAGGTACCGCAGAGATCGACCGAGAGGTCGACGGCGTTGAACGATGCCATGGTCTGACGGATCGAGCGTCCGGCGGCCATCGTGCGGAACTGCTCGAGATTGAGCTGATGGCCGTTGGTCGTGACGTCGTCGGGCAAGGGCTTGTCGAGATCGAACTTGCCGAAGTCGATGTTGGTCACCTTGCCGAAATGCGCGAGACGCTCCTGGATGTTGGCCTGCGCCATGCACTCGCGTTTCTTCTTGCGCTCCAGCGCCTCTTCCATGGTCTCGCCCAGGATCGGATTGATCAGGAAGAGGACCTTGCAGTCGTTCGGATTGCGGCCCTGGGCCACCATGTGCTTGTGCACGTCGGCACGATAGGTGCGCATGGCATCGATGCCCTTGGCGTTGACGACGATCGTGTCGGCGTGGGCCGCCGCGAACCGCCGTCCGCGTGGCGAACCGCCGGCCTGGGCGATCACCGGCTGGCCTTGAGGACCGGGACCGGAATTGAGCGGGCCGCGCGTCTTGAAGAACTTGCCTTCGTAGTTCACGCCGTGAACCTTGGTGTGGTCGACCAGCACGCCGCTCTTGCGGTCGGCAATGATCGCGCCCGGCTCCCACGAGCCCCATAGGCCACGGACTGCCTGCATGTATTCATCGGCCATGTCGTAGCGCAGGTCGTGTTCGGGCATGCCGGGCAGGCCGAAATTCATCGCCGCGAAGTCCGAGCTGCCGGTCACGGCGTTCCAGCCGGCGCGGCCGGCCGATACCTGGTCGAGTGTCGCGACGAGGCGGGCGAGGAGGTAGGGGTGATAGGCGTAGGTGCCGAAGGTGGGGACGATGCCGATGCGCGACGTCACCTGCGTCATCAGGGCGGCGACCACCGACGGATCCTGCCGCGGCACGGCGATGGCCTTCTTCAGGTAGATCTCGGTCGATCCGCCGAAGCTCTCGCCGACGTAGGATGAGTCTTCGAGCAGGATGTAGTCGAAACAGGCGCGTTCGAGGCTGCGGGCCATGTCGAGAAAAAGCTCAGGCTGTTCCCACGTGGTGCCGATATGCCCGGTCCAGGGTTCGCCCCAGGCCTGGACGCTGGACCCCTGCAAGAACCACGCGAGATGAAATGGCTTGGCCACGCCCGATGCCTCCGCTTTCGTTTCAGACGGGGAAACAGACGCAAATACTGTGCCGAGCACTCGCAGGGCGGCTTTGCGTCTCGCAGGGGTATGAGTTCGTCGCGCCGGGCCCTCAGTTGCGGTAATATTGCGCCTGGCCAACGGCGCCAGGCGCCAGCTGTACAAACAGGAGTGCGGGATGGACACAGTTGTTCAACAGGATCGCCTTGAGATGACCGAGGCCGAATGGCAGGCGCGCTGCGATCTTGCCGCCCTCTATCGCATCACCGATGTGTTCGGCTGGACCGACACGATCGACACCCACATGACGGTGCGCATCCCGGGCGAGCCCAAGTGCTTCCTGATCAACAACTACGGCGACCTGTTCGACGAGATTACCGCGTCGAGCCTGGTGAAGATGGACATCGACGGCAAGGTCTACGGCAAGGACGGCCGCTTCAATGCCGCGGGCTTCACCATCCACTCCGGCGTCTACAAGGCGCGGCCCGACGCCAACTGCGTGATGCACACGCATACGCGTGCGGGCACCGGCGTGTCGGTGCTGAAGAAGGGCCTGCGCCCGATCAGCCAGGACGTGCTCTCGGTGTGGGACGACCTCGTCTACCACGAGTACGGCATGCCGACGTCTCAGGAGGAATGCGACTCGCTGGGTGTCACCTGCCAGGGCGGCAACTCGGTGGTGCTGCGCAACCACGGTCTCCTGACCGTCGGTCACTCGATCCCCGGCGCGCTCCGCCGCATGTACATGCTCGAACGGGCCTGCGAGGTCGAGGTCATCGCCCGCGGCATGAACGAGGAGCCCGATCCGATCGAGCCGGACGTCATCCGCCAGTACGGCGAGCGCGCCAAGCAGCAGCGCGCCAATCCCGAATACGGCATGACCTACTGGAAGGCCGCCCTCCGCCAGATCGAGGGCAAGGGCATCGACTGGCGCCAGTAATCTTCCGGCGCCACTCATGAAAAGAGCGCGCCGAAAGGCGCGCTCTTCTGATTCGGGGAGGAACGCTACTTTGCCGGGGCCGACAGTTTGACGATTTCGCCCCAGCGGGCGAGTTCGCGGACGAGATAGGCGCCCAGCTCGGCAGGGCTGCCGCGTGTGGCCTCGATGCCCTGCGTCTGGAAGGCTTCCAGGGCCTTCGGATTCTGCATCCCCTTGTCGGCAGCGAGGTAGAGTTTGTCGACGATCGGCTGCGGCGTGCCCTTCGGCGCCAGCAGGTAGAACGCAACTTCGGCGATGATGTCGGGGTAGCCCAGCTCCTTGAAGGTCGGGACGTCCGGCAGCACGCTCGCCCGCTTCTCACCGGTGACAGCCAGCATGCGCGCCTGTTTCTGGTTGTGGACCGGCACACCCGAGGCAAGAGGCGTGAACCACATCTGGATGCGATTGGTAAGCAGATCAGGGAGCGCGTCGGGCGTGCTCTTGTAGGGAACCATCACCGTGTTGATCTTGGCCGCGCGATTGAGCATCTCGCCCAGGAACTGCGGCACGCCGCCGACGAAGCCCGAGAAGTTGAGCTTGCCGGGCTGCTGGCGAGCGAGTTCCACGAGCTCGGCCACGCTCTTCGCCGGCAGCTCGTTGGGCACCAGTATCGAATAGAGCACGCCACCGCTGAAGCAGACGGGCGTGAAGTCGTTGATCAGGTGCGCGGTCGTGTTGCCGGTGGCCTGATTGAGGATGTTGCTCAAGGAGGCGATCACCAGCGTGTGACCGTCGGGGCGCGACTTCGCGACAAAGTCGGCGCCGATGTTGCCCGTGGCGCCCGGGCGATTCTCGACGATGACGCTTTGGCCCAGCGTGACGGTCATGTCCTGAGCGAGCAGGCGGGCGATGATGTCGTTGGTCGAGCCGGGGCCGAAAGGTGCCACGATCGTGATGGGCTTGCCCAGCTGAAGCTCCTGCGCGCCTGCCGGAGCCGCCGCGGTCGCAACACCCGCCATCGCCGACGCAACGGCCGCGCGTCGGGTCAATTTCATAGCTCGCATAAGCTCTCCCATTAGCTTCCGTTTTTTCTTCTGTGGGAGTTAACGGTCTCGCGTCCTTGCCCGTCAACACGCCAATAGGGTCCGAATCCCGCGAGCGGCGCGCCAAGGCAGTCGATAGGCTGGCGGCACTCATGTGTCTTCACCCAGGAGCCAAGATGCCGAGCAGTGCCACCAGCAAGACTTATGGAACCGTCGCGGCCGACAGGCGAAAGGAGATGAGCGGCCTGGAGTTCGTCCAGGGCCTCGTCGACGGAACGCTGCCCCTCAACACGATTGCCCGGACCTTGGGCTACGACGTGACCGAGGTCGAGAACGGGCGTGTCGTCGTCACGGCGACTCCGAACGATAGCCACCTCAATCCATCCGGCACCGTGCATGGTGGCCTCGCCGCCACGCTGCTCGATAGCTGCATGGGCCTGGCCATCTGGTCGACCCTGGAGAAAGGCGTCGGCCAGACGACCCTCGAATTCAAGATTTCACTGGTCCGGCCCATCACGCCCGAGACCGGGTTGATCAAGGCGGAAGGCGTCGTGTTGAACCGGGGGCGACGCGTCGGCACGGCCGAGGGGAAGATCACGGACGACAAGGGCCGCCTGCTCGCCCACGGCACAACCACGTGCCTGATCTTCGAAGGCTGAAGAGAAGAGGGCCTAACGCTCCTTCCATTCCAGCTTCTTGTTCGTGAGGCGTCATTGTTGAGTCTGAAGTTCTGCCCTGCGCCAAATCGAAGGCAAGGGCAGTGGCTGGCGAAAGTAGCCGCTTACCCTGACGTGTATGTGGGTGAGGGCCGAGCTATTGCTATGGTAGTAAAGTCTATGCCACTCTATCGCTATGCAGGCATTCATTTCCTATGCGCATGTGGATATTGAACGTCTTGCCAGCCTGTGCGCAGCGCTCAAGCCGACGGTCAACCTGCTGCAGCTCACAATTTGGGACGACGGTGAGCTGCGCGCTGGTGATACTTGGAAATCGGAGATTCAAACAGCCGTAGATGCCTCGTCGGTCTTCATCGTTCTAGTGACTATTCCGTTCCTGTCTTCCGACTTCATCATGCAGCACGAATTGCCGGCCATTCGGATGGCATGCCAACGCCGCGGGGCTCTCCTGATACCTGTTATCGCTAGTGATTGCGATTGGGAGTTAGAATTTCCGGACGTCCAATCGATTCCACACGATCTTAATCGGCGATTGGTGCCGCTGAGCGAGTGGAATGACCGGGACAGAGGGTTGGCCGCAGCCGCTCGGCAGATTCGTACCGCGGTAAACCGCTATCTCGGGGGGCGTCCTCCCTCAGCTGAGCCGGTGCCCGGACCGACTTTCATGCCAACGAGGTCGGGATTTGCACCGCGTAACCATCGACCTCCCGCAGTTGAGCGCAGAGACCCAAGACAGCTGGCCAGACACAAGGCGCTGTCGGGGCAGCTTTCGTCTTGTAATGATTTTGCGACGACAATTTCAAACACTCACCGCAGGTTGCGATCTAGTTTGCAAATCTACAGTGATAATCTGGGTGAGAATCCTGATGAGACCAATATCGCCGGCCTAGATTCAGCCGGCGGTCTATTGCGGAACCAAATCTCGGCACTCGACTCTCGCGAGTACCTTACTGAAAATCCGGCACTCGACCCGTCACTTCGGGCGGTTCTCGACAACATTGTCTCTGATCACGACAAGTATATGGAGGGATTCGCAGAAGGCAGGGCTTACCGCGCTTCAGCCATCAGAAGCATGGCGGTACGCGATCCGGTTCGCTTGAGAGAGCGCACAGATGTGGTGTTGGCGGCGATGCGTGCCGAACAAACTTTGTTGACCGATGAATCACGGCAAATGGTCGACGTGGCGCGCGAAGGGCTTGTAGCAGGGAGATCGACGGCAGAGCTGCTTTCCTCAGCGGCCGCGCTCGGCGCGAATGCGCTCTCTGCCTTCGCTGATGCGGTCGATCCGGACATCGCGCTGCCGGCAAACTCAGGGATCGCTCGTTTTGCAAACAATCCGAATCGGGCCACGTTGGAAAGTGCAGCAGAATTTCTGACATCGAAAGAACAGGATATCGGTGGGTTTGTTGCGGCGACCGAGAACCAAGCCTTAGCTCGAAGGGTAGCCTGGAGTGCTGCGCGAGGCCGCGGTGCCCCCGTCGCGGAGACTGTCGACACTCCAGTGCCAGACCATGCGGAGCCAGCCGAAGTGCCGGCACCCGGATCGATGAGAAATGATCTGCTTTTCACTTCACTTGATACC
>CAMDOT010000296.1 GCA_945903635.1 Rhizobium sp. Q54
GGCGATGAGCCTGTCGGGTCTGGCGAACTTGTTGTCATGGAACGAGAGCACGACCGCCTTCTCGCCGGCATCGATCCGGTCGACCCCCGCGGCGCGGCAATGAATCTTGAGGCCGACCGTGTTCAGCAGGAACTCGGCTTCCATCGGCATCTTGCCGAACCGGTCGACCATTTCCGCCGCGAATGAGTCGATCTCCGCCTGATTCTCCAATGCGCCGATGCGGCGGTAGAGTCCCATGCGCACCGACAACTCGCCGACATACTCTTCCGGGATCAACACCGGGATGCCGAGATTGATCTGCGGCGACCAGTCGGCCTTCTCCGCCTCCTCGACCCGGCCCCGGGCCGACGCGACGGCCTCGTCGAGGAGCTGCTGGTAGAGTTCGATGCCCACTTCGCGGATATGGCCCGACTGCTCCTCGCCTAAAAGATTGCCGGCGCCGCGGATGTCGAGGTCGTAGCTGGCGAGCTGGAAGCCGGCGCCCAATGTGTCGAGGGTCTGCATCACGTCGAGCCGCTTCGAGGCGGCCTCGTTGAGCGCCTTGCCCGGCGGCACGGTGAGATAGGCATAGGCGCGTGTCTTGCCGCGCCCGATGCGGCCGCGCAGCTGATAGAGCTGGGCCAGGCCGAACATGTCGGCGCGATGGATGATCATCGTGTTGGCGTTGCGGATATCGAGGCCGCTCTCGACGATGTTGGTCGACAGCAGCACATCGAACTTGCCGTCGACGAAATCCTGCATGGTGTTCTCGATCTGGGTCGGTGCCAGGCGGCCGTGCGCCATGGCCATACGCATCTCGGGCACCAGCTCGCGTAGTTCGGCCGCGACCGTGGCCAGGTCTTCGATGCGCGGGCAGACGTAGAAGCTCTGGCCGCCGCGATACTGCTCGCGCAACAGGGCCTCGCGGATGGCGACGCCGTCGAAGGGCGTAACGAAAGTGCGCACGGCGAGGCGATCGACGGGCGGCGTGGCGATCAGGCTCATGTCGCGCACGCCCGTGAGGGCGAGCTGCAGCGTGCGCGGGATCGGTGTTGCGGTCAGCGTGAGCACATGAACGTCGGCGCGCAGCTCCTTCAGCCGCTCCTTGTGGCCGACGCCAAAGTGCTGCTCCTCGTCGACGATCAGGAGTCCGAGATCCTTGAAGTCGATGCTCTTGGCCAGCAGCGCGTGGGTGCCGATGACGATATCGACGGTGCCTTCCTTCAGCCCGGCCTTGGTTTCCTTCGATTCCTTTGCCGTTACCAGGCGCGACAGCCGGCCGATCCGCACCGGCAGCCCCTGGAAGCGCTCGACGAAGGTGCGATGATGCTGCCGGGCCAGCAGCGTCGTGGGCCCGATCACCGCCACCTGCTTGCCCGAGAGGGCGGCGACGAATGCGGCGCGGAGCGCAACTTCGGTCTTGCCGAAGCCGACGTCGCCGCAGATCAGCCGATCCATCGGCTTGCCCGAGGAGAGATCCTCCAGGACATCCGAGATTGCCTGGAGCTGGTCTTCGGTCTCGGCATAGGGGAAGCGGGCGCAGAATTCCTCGTACAGCCCGTCCTGCGGCACCATCGTCTCGCCGCGCCGCACGGCGCGTTCGGCCGCGATCTTGATCAGCCGGTCGGCCATGTCGGCGATGCGCTGCTTCAGCCGGGCCTTGCGCGACTGCCAGGCGACACCGCCCAGGCGGTCGAGGGTGGCGCCCTCCTCCGCGGCGCCATAGCGGCTCAGCACGTCGATGTTCTCGACCGGCAGGAAGAGCTTGTCGCCGCCCTCGTAGGTCAGTCTCAAACAGTCGTGGCGGGCGTTCTGGATTTCTAACGTCACCAGCCCTTCGTAACGGCCGACGCCATGCTCGCGGTGGACGACCAGGTCGCCCTCGCTCAGCGCCGAGGCCTCGGCGATGAAGCGCTCGGACGGGCGCCGCTTCTTCGCCGGCCGCGACAGGCGATCGCCGAGGATGTCCTCCTCACCGATGATTTCCAGGGCATCCAGCACGAAGCCATGCTCGAGCGGCCATACTGCGACGCCGAGCACGCCCGGCGGCAGTCCCTGAACGGTCGCCATGTCCGGAACCGGCACGGGCGTCGTGGCGCCATGCTCCTGCAGGAGATGTTGCAGCCGACTCGCCGAGCCCTCGGTGTAGCCCGCAATGACGACGCGCCGCCCGGCGAGGTTGGCCGCTTTCACATGTTCGGCCACCTTGTCGAACAGGTTCACACCCTGGCCGGTCCGGGCCTGGGCAAACCCCTCGTGGCGGCGACCATGCAGGTCGATCGTATTGCTGGCGGAGGGTGTGGCGTCGAAGGTGGTGAAGGCGGCAACGGTGCGCCCGCCGAGCAGGGCCTCCCACTCCGCCGGCTTCAGGTAGAGCAGCTCCGGAGGAATCGGCTTGTAATCCGCGGCCCCGCTCATGCCGCCCTTGGCGCCGGTCTTGCGGCGGGCATCGTAGTAATCGTCGATCAACTCGTGCCGCGCCTGGAAGGCTTCGGCGATCTGGTGATCCGACGTCACCGTCGCGTCAGGACAATAATCGAGGATCGTCTCCATGCGCTCATGGAACAGCGGCAACCAATGTTCCGTGCCGACGTGACGCTGGCCGGCCGACACGGCCTCGTACAGCAAGTCGTCGCCGGCCACGTTGCCGAACAGCTCGCGGTAGCCGCTGCGGAAGCGTGAGATGCCCTCGGGCGTGAGCGGTACCTCGCTGACGGGCAGCAGGACGACTTCGTCGCGCGTGCCGGTCGAGCGCTGGCTCATCGAATCGAACGAACGGATCTCTTCCAGGGAGTCGCCGAACAGGTCGAGGCGCAGCGGCTCGGCGATGCCCGGCGGGAAGAGATCGATCAGGCCGCCACGGATGGCAAACTCGCCGGGCTCCATCACGGTCTCGGCACGGCCGTATCCATTCTCACCGAGGAACTTCGCGAGCCAGGTGACATCGACCGTCTGGCCCTTCCGCAGGACTACGGCCGCCTCGGCATAGAGGCTGCGCGGCGGAACCTTCTGGAGGGCAGCACCCACCGAGGCCAGGATGATCCGGCCCGGCGCACCGGGCTTTTTGCCCGCGGCGAGCTTCGCCAGCGTCGTCAGACGCTCCGCCACGATGTCGGGATGCGGCGACAGGCGGTCGTAGGGCAGGCAATCCCAAGCCGGAAAGACCAGCACCTCGCGCTCCGGGGAAAAGAAGCGCAATCCATCCTGCAGCCGCTCCAACCGCTGGCCGTCGCGCGCCACGTGCAGAATGTCCTGACCGCCGGACGTGCGCGCCAGTTCCGCGAGCACGAGCGAATCCGCTCCCTCGGGCAGGCCGGCGATGGTCCAGCGGCCTGATTTGCGATGGATCGCGGCCAGCGTATCGGCGAGCGGCAAGGCCATTAAAACTTCACTCGAAATGCCATGAGCTGACGCAGGACGGGAGTGTCCGCTTCTGGCGGAACGTCGACCTGGCCGGAGACCCAGTCGAAAATGTCGTTGTCGCCGGTATCCAGCAGCCGCTCGTACTGGTCGAGGGCAGCGGAATCGAAAGAGCCGATATTGGCGCGCGCGAATTGGCCAAGGAGAATGTCGTTCTCCTTGTTGCCACGGTAGATGCTGCGATAGAGCAGCCGTTTGCGCCGGGTCTCGATATCCGCCTCGCCGCTCATCTTTTCCCCAGGTCCGACCCGAAAAGGGGCGTAGCATATAGGCGGCGGCGATGGCGGAGTCACGCGGCCCCAAAGCCTGCTCCACGCCAATATTTCCCGGATGCGCCCGCAAAGCCTGACCCCTCTTTTCGCCCAAGTGACGTCGCTGCCCGGAATTGGCCCGCGATGGGGCAAGCTCGTGGAGAAACTGGCCGGACCGCTGGTCGTCGACCTGCTCTGGCACCTGCCCTTCGCCTTGATCGACCGCCGTAATGCGCCGGAGATCGAGGGTGCCCACGCTGGCGACGTCGCCACGCTCACGGTGACGGTCGATGAGCATCTGGTGCCGCGCAACCCCCGCCAGCCCTACCGGGTCTGGTGCAGCGACGAGACCGGCCGGCTCTGCCTCACCTACTTCAACGGCCGCGAGGACTACCTCAAGAAATTGCTGCCGGTGGGCGAGATCCGCGTGATCAGCGGCAAGATAGACCTCTACCAGGGCGAGGTGCAGATCACCCATCCCGACCATGTCGTGCCGCTGGACCAGCGCGAGTCGATCCTGAGGGTCGAGCCGCTCTACGGTCTCACCGCCGGCCTTACCCAGCGGCCGATCCAGAAAGCCATTGCGGCGGGCGTCGAGCGCGCGCCGGTTCTGCCCGAATGGCAGGACGCCGCCTACCTTGCCCGCAACGGATGGGCCGACTGGAAATCGTCGCTTGCGAGCGCCCATACGCCTGCGGAAACATCCGACCTCGCGCCACTGCATCCGGCACGGGCCCGCCTCGCCTTCGACGAACTGCTGGCGAGCCAGCTCGCCATCGCGCTGGTGCGGCATCACAACCGCACGATCAGCGGGCGCGCCACCAAAGGTGACCGTCGGCTGCACAAGGCTGCTCTGGGCGCACTGCCGTTCGAACTGACGGGAAGCCAGAAAGGCGCGGTCGACGAAATAGCGACCGACATGGCCAAGCCGGAGCGGATGATCCGCCTGCTGCAGGGCGACGTCGGTAGCGGCAAGACGCTGGTTGCCTTCCTCGCCATGTTGATTGCGGTCGAAGCCGGCGCCCAGGCGGCCCTCATGGCGCCGACGGAACTGCTGGCGCGCCAACACTACGCCACCATCGCGCCGCTCGCCGAGGCGACCGGCGTGCGCCTGGCCCTGCTCACCGGACGCGATGGCCAGAAGCAGAAAAAGGAGACGATGCGCGGCCTGGCCGACGGCTCGATCGATCTCGTCATCGGCACGCATGCGCTTGTGCAGGAGGAAGTCGAATTCGCCGACCTCGCGCTGGCCGTCGTCGACGAGCAGCATCGTTTCGGCGTGCACCAGCGCATGGCGCTTTCCTCCAAGGGTCATGGGGTCGATCTGCTGGTCATGACCGCGACGCCCATTCCGCGCACCTTGATGCTGGCGGCCTATGGCGATCTCGATGTCTCCAAGCTCACCGAGAAGCCGGCCGGGCGCCTCCCGATCGACACCCGCACCCTTCCGCTCGAGCGCATCGGCGAAGTCGTCGACGGCGTCGGCCGGATGATCGGAACGGGTGCGCGCGTCTATTGGGTTTGCCCGTTGATCGAGGAATCGGAGGAAATCGACCTCGCCAATGTCGAGGAGCGCTTCCAGCTCCTGGGCGCGCGCTTTCCCGGCAAGGTCGGGCTGCTGCACGGACGACTCAAAGGCGCCGAGCGCGAAGCGACCATGGCGGCTTTCTCCGACGGGCGGCTGTCGATCCTGGTGGCCACGACGGTGATCGAGGTCGGCGTCGACGTGCCGGCTGCCACGGTCATGGTCATCGAACATGCCGAGCGCTTCGGTCTGGCGCAGCTCCATCAGCTGCGCGGCCGGGTCGGGCGCGGCACCGGAAAGTCGAGCTGCCTGCTGCTCTACGCTATGCCACTGGGTGAAACTGCCAAGGCGCGGCTCGCGATCATGCGCGAGACCGAGGACGGCTTCCGCATCGCCGAAGAAGATCTCCGCCTGCGCGGCGCCGGCGAACTTTTAGGCACGCGGCAAAGCGGCCTGCCCGACATGCGGCTGGCCGACCTCGCGGCCCATGGCGAATTGCTACAGGCCGCCCGCGACGATGCGCGCCTGGTGATCGATCGCGATCCCGACCTCAAGTCGGAGCGCGGCGCGGCTTTGAGGACGCTGCTCTATCTCTTCCGCCGCGACGACGCGGTGAGGACGCTGCGGGCGGGCTGATTTCTTCCGGACCGCGCGCGTCCCGCGCGCTCATGAGGCGAGCGGGACGCTCGCGGTCCGGAAAAGCATGATCATCCGAGCTGCGCGACGTAGGTCCTTAGTGCGTCGCGTGCGACGTCGACGCTCTTCTCCGCATCGGACCGGCGTCCGGCCAGCACCTCGAGCTGGGTCTCCTGCTTGTCGAGCGTGGCGAGGTAGCGGCGTTGCAGGTCGCTGTTGG
>CAMDOT010000297.1 GCA_945903635.1 Rhizobium sp. Q54
AAACCCAGGACAGCGGCGGTCAGGATGGTGAATCCCATGCCGATCGTGGCGCGCACGATGATCGGCGACGCGGCATTGGGCAGGATATGCAGAAAAAGGATACGCGGCGTCGAGGCGCCGATGCCCTGCAGCGCCTCGACAAACAACGATGCTTTCAGCCGGCGTGTCTCGGCATAGACCGTACGGGTGAAGAACGGCCAATAGGTCAGGCTGAGCGCCAGCATTGCGGTCCACAGGCCGGGCTTCATCAGTTGCGCCAACGCCAATGCGAGGATGAGCTGCGGCACCGCCAACACCACGTCGGTGACGCGCATGATCGCTTCGCTGCGCCACCCTCCGAGATAGCCCGCCGCCAGGCCCAACGGCACGCCGACCAGCATCGCCGACAGCACCACGACAAGGGCGATCATGAAGGCGCTTCTGGTGCCGAGGATCACCCGGCTGAAAATGTCACGGCCGAGATTATCGGTTCCGAACCAGAATTCGGCAGAAGGAGGCTTGAAGCGCATCAGCAGGTCCGATTGGAAAGCAGCCTCAGGGCGTGGCGCGAGCTCGGTCGCAAACAGCGCCACGAAGAGCCCGAAGATCACGATTCCAAGGCCCAGAACCGCCGGCAGGTCGCGCAAGAACTTGCCGATGATGATCTTCACAGCTGTTCCGCCACTCGTGGATCGAGCAGGCCGTGTACCAGATCGACCAAGATGTTGACCGCAGCATAGATCACGCCGATCACCAGGGTGACCGCCAGCACCGCCTTGTAGTCAGCGGCAAGGATGGCCTGCACGGCATAGCTGCCGATCCCAGGCCAGTCGAATATCGCCTCGACAGCAACGGCGCTCGATATCAAGGCGCCGAACAGAAGTCCGATTTGCGTCACCGCCGCAATGACCGAGTTGCGCAACACGTAGACCCAGATGATGCGTCGGCGCGGATATCCGATCGCCGTTTCATAGTGCACGAAATCACGCTGAAGGGTGTCGAGCACGCCGGCGCGCGCGAAGCGCGCGATGGTGGCCAGCGCCGGCAACGACAAGGTCAGCGCCGGCAGGGCAATGTGGCGCAGCGCACTGACGAATTGGTCCCAACGCCCGGCGATGACGCTGTCGATCAGGAAGAAGCCGGTCACGGTGGCTGGTGCACCGACATTGACGCCAATGCGCCCCCGCAGCGGCAACCATTCCAGTTCCATGGAGAAGAAGAGCTGCAGCATGATCGCAAACCAGAACGATGCCACCGCAAGGCCACCCACCGTGACCACCCGCACTGCATGATCGAGCAGCCCATTGTGCCGGACTGCCGCCATGGTGCCGAGTGGGATGCCGATCATCGTGGCGAACAGCAGTGCCGTGAAGGTGAGTTCGATGGTGGCCGGCAGGGTACGCCGGACATCGGCCGAAACCGGGCGATTCGAGAACACCGAGTTGCCGAGGTCTCCGGTGAGCACCTGGCCGACATAGATGAAGAACTGCGTATGCAGAGGCTGGTCGAAGCCGTATTTGGTCCGGATTTCCTCGATCTGCTTCCGACTCGAGTTTTCGCCAGCAAGCGTCGCGGCCGGATCCGAGGGCACGACCCGCACCAACACGAAGGTCAACACCGTCAACCCGATCAGCGCCGGTATCACCAGCAACAGGCGGCGAATCAGGAACAGGAACATCGGCTCGGCGGCGTTCGCGACATCTTACCCCGAGGGGGAGAAGCTTTCCCGGTGGCAGGCGACGACCAATCCTGCAGTGGTACCGGCATCATCGACCCGGCCCGGGCCGTACTCCCCTTGCCGGAGGAAGAGGCCCGCGCCGTCACTCGGACAGCGACATGTACCGCAGGTCGCCGCCGCCGCCCACCGGACTGAACTTGTAGCCCTGTACGCGCTTGGAGAGGCCACGAAGCTGAATCGTATTGTAGACCCAGATGTCCGGCGAGTCGGCGACCACCTTGGTCGTCGCCTGCTGATAGAGCTTCTCGCGCTCGCCCCGGTCGCTGATGGAACGCGCCTTGCGCAGAAGCTGGTCGACCTCGGCGTTGCTGTAGTAGGACGACGCCTTCCAGGTGCCCTCGAACTGGCTGTCGTACATCTGACCGATCCAGTTCTCCGGATCGACGAAATAGGTGCTGACCCAGTGGATCCAGAGGTCGGGCGAGGTCTCGGGCTTGCCGGTGGCCGAGGTAATCTGCGCCCAGGTGCTGGACACAATCTTCATCTTGATCCCGACCTTCTGCAGATCAGCCTGAAACATCTGGGCCGCCTGCGAGGTCTGCTCGAGCTCGCTCTGGATGTGAATCTCGACTTCACGATCGAGCTTGGCGCCCTCGGCTCTTGCCTTGTCGCACCAGGACTTGGCGGCAGCGAGATCGTACTTGTAGCCCGCGAGGTCCGGCGGATTGCCCCACAAGTTCCGCGGGTTCGGGCCCGGGTTGCGGTCGACGAAGCCCTTGAGGATCACCTGGTTGAAGCCTTCGTAGTTGAAGGCCGTAGCGAAGCACTTGCGGGCATTGACGTTGTCGAAGGGTGGCTTCTTGTTGTTCATGCGGATGATGAAAACGCGCATCGACTCGTCGCGTGCCACCCGGGTCCGGGGATTCTTCTCCACACGCTCGACCTGATCGGTTGGAAGATAGCTGTCGGTGGCGTCGATCTCGCCACGCATCAAGGCCAGCACGCGGGTCGACGTCTCGGCCACCGGCCGCGCCTTCACGACGTCGATCGGCCTGGCGCTGTCCGCCCAGCCCTTGAAATGCTCCTTGAACCGCAGCAGATCGAGGGCTTCGCGCGGGCGATAGGTCGCGGGATCGATGCGATAGGCGCCCGAGCCGGCGTCGTTACCGGACAGCCAGGCCGCTCCGAAGTCGCCGTCCTTGATATTCGCCTCGACCTGCTTCTGGTTTACGATCGCCACCAGTGGGATCGCCGCGAGGAACGGCGCATAGGGCTTGTCGAGCACGAAGCGGACGGTCTGTGGGTCCGGCGCGGTAATGTTGTCGGGCTTCAACACCGGCAGGAAGGCGCCGGCAGGGCCACGCTTCATCGCCAACAGGCGACGGAAGCTGTAGACTACGTCGGCGGCCGTGACCGGGCTGCCATCGTGGAATTTCACCCCATCGTTCAATTTGAAGAGCCAGGTGAGGCCGTCCTCGCTCACCGCGTGGCTGCGCGCCAGCCACGGCTGCAGGTCCGGCGGGTTGCCGATGTAACGATAGAGCGTGTCGTAGGCGTTCAGCAGAATGAACTGCATCGGCACGTCGAAAATCGCGTGTGGATCCAGGCCTGCTGGTAAAGTGTCGCCCCAGACCAGCGTATTCTTGTCCTGTGCCGTCAGTTGCGTCGGTGCGACAGCCGACAGGGCCAAGCCGGCCAATATCGTCGCTACGATGCTCTTTGCCCGCTTCATGTTCGTCTCCCCTCGCCAGCCGCGAACGATACCGCCGACGCTTCCCGCCACGAAATACGACTACGCCCGGCCGGCAACGTCAATGGCGGAGCTGCGATCAAACGCGCCCAAAGGTACTTCGCCGCGCACGGAACTGCGCCAGATATGGCGCCGGTAGCGCTCGCGGTCGTACTCCGTTGCTGTGTGCATCAAGGTGCGGTTGTCCCACAGCACCAAATCCCCGGCGCGCCAGCGATGCACATGGCGGAACTCCGGCTGCACCATATGAGCCAACAGCCTCTCCTGGGCGGCACGGGCTTCCGCCTCGTCGGGAAGTTGCAGGCGTACGGATGCCCAATCGCCAAGGTAGAGGCCTTCGCGGTCGATTGCAGGATGGCGTCGCACCAGGGGATGAAACACGTCGGGCGTGCGCGCAACCTGCGCCGGCGTCATCAGCTTGAGCCACGGGCGGGAGGCATGCAGGAGCTGATAGCTATGGCGAACGGTTAGTTTGCGCAGGGACTCACGATGCTCCGCAGTCAGCGCGGAGTATGCGAGCGCGGCATCGGCGAACATCGTGTCGCCGCCCTCCGGCGGGACCTCAAGCGCATAAAGGACCGTGACCGCGGTGGGGTTGGAAAAATAGTTGAGATCGCTGTGCCAACCGAAGCCTTCACGCGCGTTGCCGATCGGCCGGCCATTCTCGACGATGTTGGAAATCACATAGACTTCCGGGTGGCCGTCCATCCAGTACTGGTCCAGCACATGCAGGTCGATCGGACCGAATTGGCGCACGAAGGCAATAAACGATTCGGGCGTCAGACATTGGTCGTGCACGGCGAGGAGCTGGTGCTGCAGCAGCGCACGCTCCAACGCGGCAAATCCGGCATCATCGAGGGTCGCGACATCGATACCATCGACATTGGCCCCAACGACCTCATTTGGCGTGATCTGCATGCTGCTCACCCACCGCGATCGGGCCGATGGCCGGCCCGGCGGTACTATGGAGCTGGCCATTCACGAAGGGCAAGCGACAACCCCGAGCGGCTGCAGGCGGGCCGCGGGCGATTCATGGGCGGCCGTTCATTGCCCGCGAGACCCTCACGCTTGACAAAGGTCCAGCATAAATCGAGGCTAGATGTCATCGGGAGGATAGACGATGGGTGACGTGCTGCCGGCGCCTTCTCTCGCCGCGACCATCGGGGGCGGCGACGAAATTCCGGTTATCGACGTCTCGGGCGTCCTGGCCGGCAACCCGACCGCGCTCAAGGCGTGCGCCCGGCTGTTGCAGCATGCCTACGAAGACGTCGGTTTCTGGTTTCTGAAGGGCCATGGCGTGCCGCCGGCCTTTATCGCCAAGGTGTTCGCCGAGACCGCCCGCTTCCATGCCCAGCCAATCGAGGAAAAGCTTAAGCTCAAGATCAACGAACACAACGTCGGCTACCTGGCGATGAGAGCCGCCACGACACGCCATTCCGACGTCAGCACCGACAACAGGCCCAACCTCAACGAGGCGTTTTTCGTCAAACGAGATCTGCCGTCGGATCATCCCGACGTCATCGCCAACAAGCGTTTCCGCGGCGCAAACCAGTGGCCGACGGCTCTTCCGGGCTTCCGCGAGACGGTCGTCTCCTACTGCCAGGCCATGGAGCAACTGGCGCTCTCGATGCTGCCGCTGTACGCCGTGGCACTCGACCTGCCGGCCGGCTTCTTCGGACCGGCGTTCCGCGAGCCGCAATATGCGCTACGCATGTCGCACTATCCTCCCGTGCCCACTCTCGAGCAGAACGAGTACGGCTTGGCGCCCCATGCCGACACTTCGTTCATGACGCTGCTCGCGCCGAACGAGGTCCCTGGCCTGTCATTGCGTACCGCGTCGGGCCGCTGGATCGACGCCCCGGTGATCGAGGACGCGTTCCTGGTCAACAGCGGCCAGATGCTGAACCGCTGGAGCAATGGACGTTTCCGCGCCACACCGCACCGCGTTACCAACAGATCGGGCCGCGACCGATATGCCGTCCCCTTCTTCTTCGACTGCACCATCGACCACGAAATGGTGTGCCTGCCGTCCTGCACCGGGCCGGGCAATCCGCCGAAGTTCGAGCCCACGACCTATGCCAATTGGATGATGTGGTACCAGAGTCAGAACTACGACCACGTTCGGAACACCGAGGGCGTGAAACTGCAAGTGAACTGACCGAATCGCTGGACCGGCCAACGGCCAGGCGAAACCTTGACCAAGGACAGATGCGTCCGGACTTCGTTGCAGCAGCCGGCATGAGCGCCCACGACCGTCGCAGATGGGTTTCGCCCAAGACGACAATGTGATCGATGCATTCGCGGCGGATCGAGCCGACCAGTCTTTCCGCGTGCCCATTCTGCCAGGGTACCAACCAAGGATCGTGTCCGGCCGAGCGACGGTGGCGACATCGGCCAGAACCTTGCGGCCCAGACGATGAGCGATCTCGCCCAGCGCGCCTCGCTCGGCGTCCGAGAGATCCGGCCGACCCTTCAGTTGCGCCTTGAGGATGCGGTTCTCGGCGGCCAAATACTCGTTCCGC
>CAMDOT010000298.1 GCA_945903635.1 Rhizobium sp. Q54
CTCTCATTCATCGCACCGCTGCTGGTGCTGATGGTCGTCGCCTTCAACGCGCCCATCGTCTACATGCTGGGCCTCGCCTTTTGGGAAAAAGGGCGAGGTTTTACGCTCGAACACTATGAAGGCCTGATCGAGACGCCGGTCTATCTGCGGGTGCTGGGCAACACCATGCGCATCGCGCTGATTGCCACGATCGCCAATGTCGTCATCGGCTATCCGCTGGCTCACTGGATGCGCGGCCTGGGCAGCCGCGCGCGCATGATCGCCATCGCGCTGGTCGTGCTGCCGTTCTGGGTCTCGATCCTGGTGCGCACCTATGCCTGGATCGTGGTCCTGGGCAACGGCGGCCTGGTCAATCGTTTCCTGCAATGGACAGGCCTCACCGATGCGCCTGTTTCGTTCCTCTACAACGAGCTCGGCGTCACCATCGGCATGGCCAATGTGCTGCTGCCGTTCCTCGTCCTGCCGTTGTTCGCCACCATGATCCGCATCGATGACCGCCTGCTGCAGGCCGCCGCCTCGCTCGGCGCGCCGCCGCGCACCATCTTCTGGAAGGTCTACTTTCCGCTCACCCTGCCGGCGCTGGCGGCGGGGGCGCTGCTGGTGTTCATCCTCTGCCTCGGCTTCTACGTGACGCCCGCCGTGCTGGGCGGCGGCCGCGTGCCGATGATCTCCAACCTGCTCGACACCCTGATCAACCAGATCCCGCGCTGGGAGCAGGCGTCCGCCATTTCCACGATCCTGCTGATCGTGACGCTGGTGATCTTCGCGGCTTACCGCCGCCTCGACCGCAAAGCATCGGCATGAACTCTCGACACTCCTCCGCCTTCAGGCTCCTCCCCCGTCATACGGGGGAGGTTGGGAGGGGGAAGGCATCAGCACGATGTCCCGCCAATTTCAGATCGGACAATTTCAGATATCCCCTTTGGAGCTCTCCCCCTCCGGCGCTGCGCGCCACCTCCCCCGTAAGACCAGGGCTATCGCATGTGACATTTCCCGTCGTCCTGAGCGGAGCCGCCCGAAGGGCGGCGCAGTCGAAGGACCTTTTTTCGGCGGTCCATCGAGTGGAAAAGAGGTCCTTCGACTACGCTTCGCTCCGCTCAGGACGACGGAACGGCCCACATGCGATAGCCCTGCCCGTAAGACGGGGGAGGAAAAGCATGGACGAGATCCATGGTCGTCGCGGGGGAGAGGAACATGAGGGAGGCGGCACATGATCGGCGGCTCTCCCTGGTCGCGCCGCGCTGTCGCCGCGATGGGCATCTTCGGCCTCGTCTTCCTGACCGTGCCGCTGATCATCGTGATCCCGATGTCCTTCTCCTCGGCGCGGGCGCTCACCTTTCCGCCGCCCAGCCTTTCCTTGCGCTGGTACGAGACCTTCTTCGGCGATCCGCGCTGGATGGAGGCGATGTGGACCTCGACCCTGGTCGCGGCCATCTCCTCGGTGGCGGCGCTGCTGCTGGGCGGGCTGGCGGCCTACGGCTTGCGGCGCGGGACCTTCAAGGGGCGCGACTGGGCCGAAGGAAATTTCATGGCGCCGTTGATCGTGCCCACGATCATCGTGGCCATCGCACTCTATCTCGCGCTGGCCAAGATCGGCCTGCTGGGCTCGTTCGCCGGGCTGGTCATCGCGCACACCCTGCTGAACGTGCCGCTGGTCATGATGGTGCTGGGCGTGGCGATCCGCGAGTTCGACCCAAGGATCGAGCAGGTGGCCTGGAGCCTCGGTGCGTCGTGGGGCTATACGGTGCGCAAGGTCGTGCTGCCCAACCTGGCGCCCAGCGTCTTCGCGGCCTGGATCTTCGCCTTCATCGGCAGTTTCGACGAGGTGATCGTGACCTCGTTCATCGCCGGCAAGTACGAGACCGTGCCGAAGAAGATGTTCAACGAGCTGATCCTCGAGGTGAACCCGACCATCACCGCCGTGGCGACCCTGCTGATCGCCTTCACGGTCCTGGCACTGGCGGCGGTCACGCTCATTCTCGGCCGTGCCGGCAAGCTGAAGCAGACGCTGGTCTAGGGTCGGTAGTCACCTAATGTTCCCCTCCCTCCGATTTTCCCCCGTCGTCCTGAGCGAAGCCGCCCGCAGGGCGGCACAGTCGAAGGACCTTTTTTAGCCGTCGAGCTCTCCGGCAATGTCTCGCCAATTCGGGTTCGATCGATTGATCAGGACGATCTTCTTTGCCCGCGTCCAACCCTTCAATTGCTTCTCTCGGGCGATCGCGTCGGGCACGGTCTCGAAATGCTCGACATAGATAAGGCGATCAATCTTGTACTTCGCCGTGTGGATCACCCGTCCAAGTCGATGCTCTTCCAGACGTCGCGACAAATCCGTTGTGACGCCGATGTACAGAGCCCGACCTGTCGCACTCGCAAGAATATAGACGACGGGCTGCCGCATAAAAGAGGTCCTTCGACTACGCTGCGCTTCGCTCAGGACGACGGGAAAGGGTCATGTGCGATTGCTCTACCCTAGCGGATGAGAGGAGAAGGACTAAGAGCGGCGTAGGTGCTCGACCAGCATTTGGGCGTGCGTGGGCAGGGCGCGCAGGCTCTTTACGCAGATCCTGAGATGGCGCAGCGCCCATGGGTCGGTGAGGGGCACGACGCGGATGTCCATCGAACGCCGGCAGCGCAGCGCCGCCGTTCGCGACACGATGGCGAGGCCGATGCCGCTCTCCACCAGGCGGCAGATGGCATCGAAGCCGGGCAGCCGGACGCGAAGCCTGAGCGGCTGGCCGGCGCGGGCAGCGTGGCCCGCGAGATGCTCCTGCAGCGCGCTGCCGTCGGGCAGACCCACGAAGTCGTGGGCCAGCGTGTCGGTGAAGGCGATGCGCCGGCGCGCGGCGAGTGGATGGCGCCGCGGTGTCACCAGCACCAGGCGATCCTCGGCGAAGGGGAAGGTTTCGAGCGCCGCTGCCGGGTCGACGGCGTCGGCCACGATGCCGATGTCGGCCGCGCCGCCCGCGATGCCGCGCACGATTTCCACGCTGGAGCGTTCCTCCAGCGCAATGTCGATGTGGGGATGGGCCGCCAGGAAGCCGCCGAGCACAGGCGGCAGAAATTCGAGCAGGGCCGCGGTATTGGACAATAGCCGCACACGCCCGCGCAGCCCCTTGGCGAAGGCGCCGAGGTCGCCGCGCATCAGCTCGATCTGGTGCGTGACGAGGCGGGCGTGATGGACGAGGGCGGTGCCGGCGGGTGTCGGGCTGACGCCCCGCCGCTTGCGCTCGAACAGGGGCGCGCCCAGCGCCTGCTCCATGTCGCGGATGCGCTCGCTGGCCGATGCCAGCGCCATGCCGCTGCGGGCGGCGCCATGGGTGATGCTCGCCGCTTCCATGACGTTCAGCACCAGACGCAGGTCGACAAGATCGAAGCGCATGGCGCGTCATAGGCGATCTGGAGCCTTCGGCCAAGCCTGAGGCAGAAGCGGGACCTTCCGCATTTTCCGCCCGAGGGGCGCCGGCACAATTGGCGCCATGACGTCCGAACTCTGGCTGCTCGCCACCGTGACCTTCCTACTGGCCGGACTGGTCAAGGGCGTGATCGGCATGGGCCTGCCGACCGTCGCCATGGGCCTGCTCGCCACCGCGATGCCGCCGGCGGAGGCGGCGGCACTGCTCGTCGTCCCCTCGCTGGTGACCAATCTCTGGCAGCTGCTGGCGGGGCCCGCGTTCGCCGCGCTGGCGCGGCGGCTGTGGACCATGATGGCTGGCGTGATCCTGGGCACGATCGCGGGTGCCGGCATCCTTGTCGGCAACGTCGCGGGCCTGGCAACCGCCGGCCTCGGTGTGGCCCTCATCGTCTATGCCGCCGTGGGCCTCGCCGGCGTCAGGATGGTGGTGCCGCGCCGGCACGAGGCCTGGCTGGCGCCGCTCGTCGGCGTCGCCACCGGCCTCGTCACAGGCGCCACCGGTGTGTTCGTGCTGCCGGCGGTTCCCTATCTCCAGGCGATCGGCCTCGAGAAGGAGAGACTGGTCCAGGCGCTGGGTCTGTCGTTCACCGTGTCGACGGTGGCGCTGGCGCTGGGCTTGCTGCGCGTGGACGCCTGGCCGGCGGGCTCGATCTGGCTGTCGCTGCTGGCGCTCGTGCCGGCGCTGGGCGGCATGTGGGCGGGGCAAATCCTGCGCCTCACGATCTCGGCGCCCACGTTTCGCAGGGTGTTCTTTGCCGGACTGCTGGTGCTTGGCCTGTATCTGACGCTGCGCTCCTTCGCGTAGAATGGAGGGAACCCGGGAGGCGGACATGAATCACCCCAAGCGCGTGCGGCTGGTCGAAGTGGGACCGCGCGACGGCCTGCAGAACGAAGCCAAGCCCGTGCCGGTCGAGGCCAAGGTCGCCCTGATCGATGCGCTGACGGCAGCGGGCCACAGTGCCGTCGAGTCCGGCAGCTTCGTCTCGCCCAAGTGGGTGCCGCAGATGGCCAACACCGACGAGGTGATGGCCAGGATCAAACGCAAGCCGGGCGTGTCCTACCCCGTGCTGGTGCCCAACAAGCAGGGCATGAACGGCGCGGTCGAGGCGCATTGCGGGGAGATCGCGATCTTCACCGCCGCCTCGGAGGCCTTCTGCCGCAAGAACACCAATTGCTCGATCGACGAGAGTTTCGAGCGCTTCGCCCCGGTGATGGAGGCGGCGCAAAAGCACGGCATGAAGGTGCGCGGCTACGTCTCGACCGTGATCGCCTGTCCCTACGACGGCAAGGTGGCGCCGGAAAAGGTGGCCGAAGTTTCGGATCGTCTGTTCAGGATGGGCTGCTACGAGGTCTCGCTCGGCGACACGATCGGCGTCGGCACGCCGGGCGAATGCGTCGCCATGATCGATGCCGTAGCGGCGAAGATGCCGCGTGAAAAAATCGCGGCACATTTCCACGACACCTACGGCCAGTCGCTGGCCAACATCCTGGCCGTCATGGAACGCGGCATCAGCGTATTCGACACCGCCGTCGCCGGCCTCGGCGGCTGTCCCTACGCCAAGGGCGCCTCGGGCAATGTCGGCACCGAGGATGTGATCTACCTGATGAACGGCCTCGGCATTGAGCACGGCGTCGATCTCGACGCCATCGCCAAGGCGGGACGCGACATTTGCGTGGCGCTGGGCCGCGAGCCCGCCTCCAAGGTGGCGCAGGCATTGAAGGCGAAAGCGGCGGCTTGAGGCGCCGGCCGTGCGCGTCCTGATCGACGGCAAGAGCAGCGAGGCGCTGACACCGGCGCAGGAGAAGGACATCCGGCAGTTCCGCGAGGAAGCGTCGGTGCAGGGACAGGTCCTGTCGGCCGATGAGGCGACCACGGCGCGCGGCCGTCAGACGAGGACGATCTTCGCCATCCTGTGGGGCGTGGCAGCCGCTGTTGCCGTGGTCATGGCTTCGCTTGCCGGGCCGGCGGACCAGCCGATCGTCCTGCCGGCCGCCGCCCTCATTCTCTTTCTGCTGGGCGCATTCTTCGTCTTCAACCTTAGGCGTCGCCAGCAGGCTTGGCGGCGCGATCTGCCGAGGCGGCTCGAGGGAATCGCGCCTGCGGGAACAGCCATTGGCGTGGACGCGGCGGGTGTGACTGTCGGCGGGCAGGTCCACCCTTGGCCGGCCCTCGCTATCGAGCAGGTCGAACTGGGAAAGTATTCCTCGCAGCGCTCGACGCTGTTCACGCTCGATCGTCTCGCCTTGAGAGGGCCGGAAGGGCTGGTCGTGCTCGATCCCGGCATGATGGGCAACGGCCACCTGCTCATCGGCAATGCCTGGCGGCGCCTGCGGGCAGCGGCTGCTGGCAATGCCAGCACTTGAAAATAGTTCGAAGATAGTTTGACAGGTTCAGCAGGTTCTGTGCTATATTTCTGATACGTTGCCACGACGTGCATCCAGTGCGCGGGCCGCCCGGTTCACTTGCCCGGAGCGGCCTTTTTCGTGGGCCGGTGGCGTCCCG
>CAMDOT010000299.1 GCA_945903635.1 Rhizobium sp. Q54
CGAATAGGGGACAGGTTCAGCGCGCGCCGAACGCCCGCTTCAGCTCGGACACCAGATCCGTGCGCTCCCACGAGAAGCCGCCATCCTTCTCGGGCTTGCGGCCGAAGTGGCCGTAGGCCGCGGTGCGCTGGTAGATCGGCTTGTTGAGCTGCAGGCCGCGGCGAATGTTGGTCGGGCGAAGCGGGAAGATGTCGTTCAGGACCTTCTCCAGCTTGCGTTCGTCGACCTTGCCGGTGCCCTGGGTGTCGACATAGAGCGACATCGGGTCGGCCACGCCGATCGCGTAGGCCACCTGGATCAGGCAGCGGTCGGCGAGGCCCGCGGCCACCACGTTCTTGGCGAGATAGCGCGCGGCATAGGCGGCCGAGCGGTCGACCTTGGTCGGGTCCTTGCCCGAGAAGGCGCCGCCGCCGTGCGGCGCAAAGCCGCCGTAGGTGTCGACGATGATCTTGCGGCCGGTGAGACCACAATCGCCGTCGGGGCCGCCGACGACGAAGTTGCCGGTCGGGTTGACGAAGAAATCAGCCGCCTTCTTCGGCATCCAGCCCTTGGGTAGCGACTTCGCGACGTGGCCCGCGATCATTTCGCGGATCATGCCGGAATTGTATTTCTTCCCTTTCGCGGTAGTCTCGCGGTGCTGCGTGGAGACCACCACCTTGGCGGCACCGACGGCCTTGCCGTCCACATAACGCACCGTTACCTGGCTCTTGGCGTCGGGCTGCAGGTCGCCGAGCTCGCCCGAACGACGGGCCTTGCTCAGCACTTCGAGGATCTTGTGCGAGAAGAAGATCGGGGCCGGCATGAACGAGCCCTTCTCGTATTCCTCGCTGTCGCGGCAGGCGAAGCCGAACATCAGGCCCTGATCGCCGGCGCCTTCCTGGTCGCCGAGATTGCCGCCCTTCTTCTTGGCATCGACGCCCATGGCGATGTCGGGCGACTGGCCGTGCAGCAGCACCTCGACGTCAGCGCCGTGGAAGCTGAACCCGTCCTGGTCGTAGCCGATGTCGCGCACAACCTCGCGGGCGATCTCGGTCAACGCCTCGCGGTTCACGATGGTCTGCTTGCCGTACTTCTTCATGTACGGCTCAGAAGCGCGACCTTCGCCCGCGATCACGATCTTGTTGGTGGTGACAAGCGTCTCGCAGCCCAGGCGCGTATTGGCGTGGCTGTCGTCGGCGATGCCGAGCTTCACGTCATTGGCGATGAATGCGTCGAGGATGGCATCCGAGATCTGGTCGCTGACCTTGTCCGGATGGCCTTCGGAAACGGATTCGCTGGTAAAAAGATAGTCTTTGAGCGTCACAATGCCCTCCCACGGTTCACGCTGGACTCCGGGCAGGGCAGCAGGGCCGCCAACGTCCGGCTTAGCCTTTGTTTTCGCGGTGGCAAGTCGTCCAAATCCGTCCGCGGCGGCATCGACCATCGAGGCCGCGCCGTTAAAAACTCCAATTATCGACAAAAATCAAGAGGTTCGCGGAACGGGGCCCTGCGACCCTTTCTTCCGGCTCCCTTCCTCAGCGACCCTTGCGGCCCCCCAGGACCTCGGCGTGGCTGGCGGCGCCCACGGCCTTCACCATCTCGAAGATGCGCTTGCGCACCCGGGCCTCACGAATCTTGTAGTAGGCGCGCACCAACTCGAGGGTCTCGCGCTTGATCAACGGGTCCTTTTCCTGCTCGAACGGCGTGCCGGCCTCGCCGAAGCCCTTGCGCCCGCGACCCGACATCGGCCGCCCCGCCAGCGCATTGGCCGGCATCTCGTCGAAGAAGTACGACACTGGCACGTCCAGGACCTTGGCGAACTCGAACAGACGGCTCGAACCGATCCGGTTGGAGCCGCGTTCGTACTTCTGGATCTGCTGGAATGTCAGCCCGACGGCGGTCCCGAGCTTCTCTTGGCTCATGCCAAGCAGCGTACGCCGCTGACGCATGCGCGCCCCGACATGGACGTCAACCGGGTGTGATTTTGCCATCGGTCCAGATTCCTCTACATACGATTTCGTAACGGCAAGATGGTTGTACGCTCGACACCAAATACATGCAGAAAGCGCAGTGAATTATCAAATTCAGATGTGCAAAAATGCATATCTGCACGCCTAAGCTGCATATGACATTAGTCGCTCTTGCTCATAATGCAAGCTCAACCTCAGGCCACTGAATTCCAAAGCGGACTAGATCCGGGTTCGGCCGATCCGAGTTCCGCCGAACGCCAAGGAGCCGCCCATCAACGCCAGGAGGACCAGCAGGATCCCATCCCCCCAACGCCCGTAGGGCGTCGCCGCGCGTGCTTGCGGGAGGGGGTGATCGATAATGCCTTCCTCCATCATGTCGAGCGACGCCAGAACCCGGCCATAGGCGTCGATCACGGCAGATACGCCGGTGTTGGCGACGCGGATCATGGGCAGGCCTTCTTCCACGGCCCGCAAGCGGGCGCTGGCGAGATGCTGGAAGGGACCGCTCGAGAGGCCGAACCACGCGTCGTTGGTGATGTTCAGAAGCCATCGCGGCCGCTCGCCGGGGCCCGTCACCGCTGCCGGAAAGATCACCTCGTAGCAGATCACCGGAGAAAATGACGGCAGGCCGGGAATATCGAGCGTGACGTGGTCCGCACCCACTTCGAACGATCCGCGCCCGATCAAGCCTGACACCGGAGCGAGCTGCTTATGGAACGGAATGTACTCGCCCAACGGCACCAGATGGACCTTGTCGTAGTGCGCGACGATGGCGCCTGCGCGATCGATGACCAGCAGTGAATTCCACACGCCATCCTCGCGCTGGCCGCTACCGCGGGCAGCACCGGTCAGAAGGTAGCCGCGGGGTGGCACCGCCTCGGCCATGACTTGCAGTGCCGGCGACCCCGGCTCGATGATGAACGGAGGGGCGGTCTCCGGCCAGATAACGGCGGCGAGGCGATCGAAGCCGTCGCGGCGGCTCATCTCGACCAGCTTGGCCAGATGCCGGGCCCGGGTATCCGGCCGCCATTTCTCGGACTGCGGGATATTCGGCTGGACGATGCGCAGCAGCGGCCCGTCGTCGGCCGCCGGCTGAATCACCAGTTGCCCGGCGGCGCCAGCGAGGCCGAGCGCAACCAGGGCCGCGATCGAGGCCCGCCATCCGGCAGTCGGCGCCGCCAGGATGAGGAAGGAGAAGGCGCCGAGCCCGTACACGCCGAACAGGGCCGCTCCCTGCACGAGTGGTGCTGCGAAGGCCCAGACGTGGCCGAGTGGATTCCATGGATAGCCGGTGAAGACGTGGCCGCGCAGCCATTCGGCGAGCGTCCAGGCGATGGCCAGCACGATGAGGCGGCGATAGCGCCCCGCCAACGCCGGCCATCGCAGCGCCGCCCATCGCGCCACCCCGGCCGCGAGGCCCGGAAAGAAGCCCAGGATCACCGACAGGCCGGCCACGATCGGCAGCCCCAGCAACTCGTAGTCGGCGGGTGGAACGGAAAAGGCTTCTAGGATCCAGTAGGAGCCAACGGCGAAATGCCCGATGCCCCACGCCCAGCCCCGAAGAAATGCGCTTCGCGGCCCCGGCGCCGTCTCCCAGATCAAGACGAAGACGACCATGCCCACGACGGCCAGTGGCAGCCAATAGAGCGGCGGCATCGCCAATGCTGCCAGCGCGCCGGCCAGAAAAGCCACGCCCGCGACGCGCCATCCCTTGAGGTTCATTGTCTAGGCGTGGCGATCAGGCGGCGGACCGAGACGACGTCGGCTGCCGCACACGCAAGCGGCGGATGCGCCGCGGATCGACATCGAGCACTTCGAACTCGACGCCGGACGGATGGCGTACGACCTCGCCGCGCTCGGGGATGCGGCCGAGCAGCGAGAAGATGAGCCCGCCCACCGTATCGATCTCGCGCCGTTCGTCCTCCGACAGCACGCGACCGATCTCCTGCTCGAGCAGCTCGATGGGCGTGCGGCCGTTGACGTCGATGGTGCCGTCGACGCGACGGGCGACCGTCGGCGTCTCGGCGACGTCGTGCTCGTCCTCGATCTCGCCCACGATCTCCTCCACCAGATCCTCGATCGTGAGCAGGCCGTCGGTGCCACCGAACTCGTCGACCACCAGCGCCATGTGCGTGCGCGAACGGCGCATATCGAGCAGCATGTCGAGCACCGGCAGCGTCGGCGCCACGAAGACCACCCGGCGCAATATGTCGCGGAGGTTGAATTTCTTCGACGTGCCCCAATAGGCCAGCACGTCCTTGATGTGGATCATACCGATCACGTCGTCGAGCGCCTCGCGATAGACCGGATAGCGCGAGTGGGCCTCGGCCTGGATCACGCGCACGACCTCGTCGAGCGGGGTGTCGGCGGCGATGGCGACGATGTCGACGCGTGGCACCATGACGTCGGCCACCGTCTTGTCGCGCAGCTTCAGGATGTTGGCGAGCAGGACCCGCTGATCCTCGCTGATCGGGGTGTCGCTCTCGGGCGTCTCCTCGATCAGTTCCTCGATGGCCTCGCGGACTGCCTCGTTCTTCTCGCGGCGGCGCAGCTTGCGCAGAATGGCGCGCAATATTCCGCCCGTGGAAGGAACCTCGGGCGCCGGCGAAGGGATCGCTGCCCCCGGGGGTTCACTTGTCGATGCCGGGCCGACGAGGCCCGGCCGCGTACTGTGCGCTGTGGAATCGGGCATGGTTCATAAGATAGGCTATCGGCCCTGCGTTGCAATCTCGGAAGTTCTTGATGCGTTCCTGTAAATTGTTCTCCGGCGCGACGATGCCCGCTCTCGGCCTCGGCACCTGGCGGATGGGCGAAAGCCCCCGACGGCGCGCCCAGGAGCTCGACGCCCTGAAATACGGGCTGGATCTCGGCTATCCGATGATCGACACGGCCGAGATGTACGGCGACGGCGGCGCTGAGGAAATCGTGGGCGAAGCGATCGCCGGCCGCAGCGTGCGCCCGTTCATCGTCAGCAAGGTCTACCCGCACAATGCATCGCGCGCCGGCACGATCGCGGCGTGCGAACGCAGCCTCAAGCGGATGCGGATCGAGCGGATCGACCTCTACCTCCTGCACTGGCGTGGTGGTGCCAGGATCGAGGAAACCTTCGAGGCGTTCCAGCGCCTGCGCGACGCGGGAAAGATCGGCGACTTCGGCGTCAGCAACTTCGACCTCGAAGAAATGGAAGACGCCGCGCACCTCGACAAGGGCCTCAACGCCAGCAACCAGGTGCTTTACTGCCTTTCACGTCGCGGCCCCGAGTACGACCTGCTGCCGTGGATGCGCAAGCGCTCGATCCCGCTGATGGCCTACTCGCCGCTCGACCAGGGCTCCCTCCTCCACGAGCCCGCGCTCAAGAAGCTCGCCGATGGACTGGGTTGCACGCCGGCCCAGCTCGCGATCGCCTGGCTGCTCGCGCAGCCCGGAGTCGTCGCCATCCCGAAATCATCGACGCGCGACCGCGTGAAGGAGAACCTCGCGGCCGTCGACCTCGCGCTCACGCCGCAGACCTTGGCCGCACTCGACCGCGCCTTTCCGCCGCCACGGGGCAAGCAGCCGCTCGAAATGCTTTGATCGGCGAAAAAAGACCCAGCTCGCTCAATCTAGCGGAAGGCAGATTGTCGATGGGCAGTTCGAGGGCCGAACAATCTCGATGTTCGGCTGGAGTTGCTGCCGACCAGATTCGTTCGTTATCAACTGACCGGGTCCGAATCCCCGTCTGATCTTGAGGTTGTAGCCCTCGATATCGGTCTGAAGCGGCAATAAGCCTTCGGCTTCGAGCGTGTAGGTCTCATACCAACCGACAGAACTCATGACAGTTGAGCCCATCGCCGGCTGGTGATGGATACGATCCTTTGCGGGGTGGCGAGCAGGTCAGTCCAGGCCTTGCAGCAGGCATCGACGATGGCGTCGTAGGTGTCATGGAGGCGCAGGGCGAGGTT
>CAMDOT010000300.1 GCA_945903635.1 Rhizobium sp. Q54
CGAGGCCAGAGCTGACGTGTTCGACTACATTGAGCGCTTCTACAATCCCAAGCGCCGACACTCTACGATCGGTTATATGAGCCCGATGGAGTTCGAACGGCAGGCGGGATTAGCTTAGGCGGGTGTCAACGAAACCGGGTGCAGGCCAGGGAGGACGTCGGGTTGCCTTGCAGGAATTTGCGTCACGGCGAAAATGCGGTGCTTTGCGATATCCTTCGTTTCATCGGTACCGGGAGTCCCAATTGAAATCGTGATACTCGGAGTATTCGGGCCCGGGTCATATCCGCTCGGATCGGCGACACAATGGAGGAAATTCTCAGACACAAATGACGTCGCTGTTAAAAGAGAGGTGTCGAGGAGCGTGCCGTCATCTTTTGCAAATTCGATAGGTGTCGCTGTGAGGACCTTCAGATCTGGATTCTCTTGGAGATCGTAGCGAACGATCACCCCTTCGGAAAATATGAAGGCGTGAGGAAGACAGGCGTCGGTCATATGGATTGGGACGATGTCGCGAAGATTTTTGAACTTTCCGTCCAATAAATCTCTTACCGCGAGTAGGTAGGCCTTCAGTATCTTTCCCACTCTTGAACGGTAGTCGGAGTTGGCATCCTTGTTCGTTAAGTCCACCGGCCTGTCTGGCTGATCCGAAATATCAATAGGTAATCCCGGTCGGATCGACATCCGTCCAAATTTGATGTTGCTAGAATCCGGGCACACAGTTAGCTCCGCTCGTTATTCCGCCGCCTCAATCCTCTTCTTCCCCTTAGCCCGCGCCTCTTTCCGCGCCAGCACCGGCGCCAGAAACTGCCCCGTATAGCTCCGCTTCACCTTCACCACGTCCTCCGGCGTGCCCGCCGCGACGATCTCGCCGCCGCCGTCGCCGCCCTCCGGACCCAGATCGATGATCCAGTCCGCGGTCTTGATCACCTCGAGATTGTGCTCGATCACCACCACGGAATTGCCCTGGTCGGTGAGTTCGTGCAGCACCTCCAAAAGCTTCGCCACGTCGTGGAAGTGCAATCCAGTGGTCGGTTCGTCCAGGATATAGAGCGTGCGGCCGGTGGCGCGCTTGCTCAGCTCCTTGGCGAGCTTGACGCGCTGGGCCTCGCCGCCGCTGAGCGTCGTGGCCTGCTGGCCGATGTGGATGTAGTCGAGGCCGACGCGGTGCAGCAGCGCGAGGATGTCGCGCACCCGCGGCACCGCCTTGAAGAACTCCAGGCCTTCCTCGACCGTCATGTCGAGCACGTCGGCGATGGTCTTGCCCTTGAAGGTGACGTCGAGCGTCTCGCGGTTGTAGCGCTTGCCTTTGCAGACGTCGCAGGTGACGTAGACGTCCGGCAGGAAGTGCATCTCGATCTTGATGACGCCGTCGCCTTGGCAGGCCTCGCAGCGGCCGCCCTTGACGTTGAACGAGAAACGGCCGGCCGCGTAGCCGCGCGCCTTCGACTCCGGCAGGCCGGCGAACCACTCGCGGATCGGCGTGAACGCGCCGGTGTAGGTCGCGGGGTTGGAGCGCGGGGTGCGGCCGATCGGCGACTGGTCGATGTCGATCACCTTGTCGAGGTGTTCAAGGCCTTCGATGCGGTCGTGCGCGGCGGGGGCCTCGCTCGCGTTGTTGATCTTGCGCGCGATCGCCTTGTACAGCGTGTCGACCAGGAACGTGGATTTGCCGCCGCCCGAGACGCCGGTGACGGCGGTGAACACGCCGAGCGGGATTTCCGCGGTGATGTTCTTGAGATTGTTGCCGCGGGCGTTGATCACCTTCAGTGCACGGCGCGAGCGCGGGCGGCGCTCCGGGATCGGCACCACCAGCTCGCCGGACATGTACTTGCCGGTGATCGAGTTCGGGTTGGCGATCAGGTCGTCGACCGTGCCCGCGGCGATGATCTCGCCGCCGTGGATGCCGGCGCCGGGGCCGATGTCGAGCACGTAATCGGCGGTGCGGATGGCGTCCTCGTCGTGCTCGACCACGATCACGGTGTTGCCGAGGTCGCGCAGGCGTTTCAACGTGACCAGCAGACGCTCGTTGTCGCGCTGGTGCAGGCCGATGCTCGGCTCGTCCAGCACGTAGAGCACGCCGGTGAGGCCCGAGCCGATCTGCGAGGCGAGGCGGATGCGCTGGCTCTCGCCGCCGGACAGGGTGCCGGAGCCGCGCGCCAGCGTCAGATATTCCAGGCCGACGTCCATCAGGAACTTCAGCCGGTCGCGGATTTCCTTCAGCACGCGCACCGCGATCTCGGTCTGCTTCGGGGTCAGGTGCTGGGGCAGCTCGCCGAACCATTCGCCGGCGCGCTTGATCGACAGGTCGGAAACGTTGCCGATGTGCAGGCCGGCGATTTTCACGCACAGCGCCTCGGGCTTGAGGCGGAAGCCGTTGCAGGCGGCGCAGGGAATGTCGGTGAAATACTTCTGCAGCTCCTCGCGCGCCCACTCGCTCTCGGTTTCCTTGAAGCGGCGGTCGAGATTGGTGATGACGCCCTCGAACGATTTCTTCGTCTGATAGGCGCGCATGCCGTCGTCGTAGGAAAACTTGATCTCGTCGTCGGAGCCGTAGAGGATCGCCTTCTGGGTGGCCTTCGGCAGGTCCTTCCACTTGGTGTCGAGCGTAAAGCGGTAGTGCTTGCCGAGCGCCTCCAGGGTCTGGACGTAATACGGGCTCGACGACTTCGCCCACGGCGCGATCGCGCCCTTGCGCAAGGTCGCGTCCTTGTCGGGGATCACCAGGTCGGCGTCGATGTGCTGCTCGACGCCGAGGCCGCCGCAGGCCGGGCAGGCGCCGAACGGATTGTTGAACGAGAACAGCCGGGGCTCGATCTCGGAAATGGTGAAGCCCGACACCGGGCAGGCGAACTTCTCGGAGAAGATCAGCCGCTCGGCATTCTCGTTGCGGCCGGCGTTGGCCTTGGCGCGGGTCGTGGTGCTGTCGGCCAGTTCGACGACTGCCATGCCCTCGGCGAGCTTGAGCGCCTGCTCCAGTGAATCCGCGAGCCGCGTGGCGATGTCGGGGCGCACCACCAGGCGATCCACCACCACGTCGATGTCGTGGGTGAACTTCTTGTCGAGCGGCTTGACCTCGCCGATCTCGTGGAACGCGCCGTCGATCTTGACGCGCTGGTAGCCCTTCTTGAGGTATTCGGCGAGCTCCTTGCGATACTCGCCCTTGCGGCCGCGCACCACCGGCGCCAGCAGATAGATCCGGGTGCCCTCGGGCAGCGCCAGCACGCGGTCGACCATCTGCGAGACGGTCTGGCTCTCGATCGGCAGTCCGGTGGCGGGCGAGTAGGGTACGCCGATGCGCGCCCACAGCAGGCGCATGTAGTCGTAGATCTCGGTGACGGTGCCGACGGTCGAGCGCGGGTTGCGCGAGGTGGTCTTCTGCTCGATCGAGATCGCGGGCGACAGGCCGTCGATCTGGTCGACGTCCGGCTTCTGCATCATCTCCAGGAACTGGCGCGCGTAGGCCGACAGCGACTCCACATAACGGCGCTGGCCCTCGGCGTAGATGGTGTCGAACGCGAGCGAGGATTTGCCGGAACCCGACAGGCCGGTGAACACCACCAATTGGTCGCGCGGGATTTCAACGTCGACGTTCTTGAGATTGTGCTCGCGCGCGCCACGAATCGCGATGACGCGGCGGTCATGCGCGTCTCGTGCGGCGGCGCGCTGTTCGGAAACACGGGAACCGGCGCGCCGGCTCTTGTCGAAAAGGTCGTTCATGGAACCCTAGGGGCAAGGCAAGCCGGCTCGGCCGCCGACGCGATCGGAGCAGGGATTGATCAGAACGTAGTGAGAACAGGCGGATTTCGCCAGTGCCCGGCGCCGCAAACAGCCATGCGATTGTGGATGGCGCGCGGAACGGCAAAAAAGGCTTGCGCTCCCGCAACGGCCGGCCAGCGCGTAGCCGCTCAGAACTTGAAGTTCACCCCGGTGCGCACGACGTGCATGTTGAGCTTGACGTCGCGTTCCGCGCCGCCGCCGGTGCAACTGGTGTTGCAGGTGACGTGGCCCAGATCGACGTAGAGGTATTCGATCTTCGCCGACCAATTGTGCATGAAATAGTATTCGCTGCCGGTGCCGAGCGTGTAGCCGATCTTGCTCCGGGTGGTGGCGGACAGGCTGTTGGCGGTCTGGATGCCGCCGTAGGCCATGCCGCCGGTGACATAAGGCATGTAGCGGTCGAGCGCGTAGCCGAGACGGCCGCGCAGCGTGCCGAGCCAGGTGTTCTTGGTCTCGCAGAAGCTGGCGCAGGTGGGATGGTTGGTACTGCCCTTGATGCCGCTCCAGTCGAGATCGGTCTCAAGCCCGACCACGAACCCAGCGGTCTCGTAATTGTATCCCAGGGTGCCGCCGACCTGCATGCCCTGGGCCCGGAAATGGCCGGTGGTGGCGCCGGTCGAGGGGGTGCCCAGGGCTGTTCAACGCTCTCAACTGACGGTCATTGCCAATATTGATTTGAGCCCGCCGAGCGCGGCCGCGTATCGATCCTGGGCGATCGTACCGGATTGGTTCGTTCTCAGGATGTTGTAACCGAAGCTTCGGAGTCTCGCGAAGATGCCGGGATTTTTTCGGATTCGCGAGGCATCCTCGCACAGGGTCACGTCGCGCGTGTAGTGAGATTTGTTCTCAATGCCCCAGTGCTTTCGAATGGCGTCCGCCGCGCGCCTGGCGTCGATGGCGCGGCTGGACAGATAGATCGATGTTTCCATTGATGTCTTCCAAAGTCCCGTTGTTGGCTGATAGGCCAGAACAATGCGCTCAACCTGAATGATGGCGGCGACATGAGTTTCCCATTCCGTGCCCTCGACTGCGGGTTTGGCGTCGAACACCGCCACGGTTCTTGTTTCGTGGCGGCTTCGCTTTTTCGCGTCGACTGTGCGGACGCAAGAAAGAGGCGAGGCCGTGGCGCAATGGGCTTGGGCCGCCTGGCGCAGCGTGGATTGATTTTCCTTGAGTTGAACGATCAGATGCGCGTTGGCAGCGGCTTCGAACGTTTTTTTTGGCAGTGCATCGCGTCGCAGGTGACGATGTGGCCCGCCAGATTGAGTTCCGCCAACAGCTTCTGAACCGCCGGTATTTCGTTCGACTTCTCGTCGATTTCGATGTGCGCCAGCACCAATGCCGTGTCGGTGGCGAACGCGCTGAGCACCTGCCTTGCCTTGATGTCGTTGAAGTTGTCGAAGCTGCCCTTGAGAGTCTTACCATCCAAGGCAATGACGCGTGTCCTGGCGTCTGCGTTGTCGCTATTCAGCTTGGCGGCGTGAACACGGAAGGCCTTTTCCACATCAACCGCGCTCAGCCCCTGCAAAATATACCGAATGGCCGTGTGGGCTGGCGTCTTCTTCCATCTGATTTTGAAGGCTTTGTTCAGCCTTGGCCGATGCACCATGACGAAGGTTCTGATGCCGCGATATGAATTCGCGCCACTCACAATCGCGAAGATCGAAAACAGAAGGATGTGCGGCAGTTGGTATAGCTTTCCCTCAGCGCGGCGCGGATCTGGGATTGTCGACAGGAGCGAAAGAAGGCGTTCGAATGATTTCATGGCGACCTCCGAATGATTCGGCCGCCTCGAATAGATTCAGACTTTTCCGATGGAAGGAACCCTCAAACTTCGCTGCGCTTCAGCTCATTAGCTGGCGACGAACCGACCATTCAGTAGAGAGCGTTGAACAGCCCTGGCAGCCTCATCGGCAACGCGGCTTGATCAAAACGCGAAGGTGGCATAGCTTTCAAACAGCGGCGTCCGTTCCGCGAATTTCAACATCGAACGGGACATCGCCTCAAAACGCCTGGGTTTTAGGGAGGAAGAAACGATGAAAAGCTTTCGTATTGGACTTATGG
>CAMDOT010000301.1 GCA_945903635.1 Rhizobium sp. Q54
GGGCCTGGCGGCCCGCGGTCCTCAGCCATGACGAACTTCGAGCGGTTCCTCGACACGTTCTTCAACGGCAAGGTCATGCTGAAGTACCTGCCGGACATTCTGTCCGGCATGGTGGTCACGATCGAGCTCGCCGTGCTGATCGTCATCTCCGGCCTCGCCGCCGGTCTCTCGCTCGCCTTGATCCGCAGCCTCGCGATCCGGCCGCTCAACTGGCTGATCATCTTCATCGTCGATCTGTTCCGTTCGCTGCCTCCCCTGGTCATCATCGTGCTGATGTACTTCGGCCTGCCTTATGCCGAGGTCTCGCCCTCGGGGTTCGTGTCGACCTGGCTGTCGCTGGCACTGGTCCTGATGGCCTTCTCGGAGGAGATCTTCTGGGCCGGGATCACCTCGGTTCACAAGGGCCAGTGGGAGGCCTCGCGCTCGACCGGGCTCTCGTTCGGCCAGACCCTGATGAACGTCGTCCTGCCGCAGGCACTCCGCCTCACCATCCCGCCGCTCACCAACCGCACCATCGCCATCACCAAGGGCACGGCGCTGGGCACCGTCGTCGCCGTCACCGAGATCCTGGGCGAGGCGAGCTCGGCCGTGTCCAACTCCTATAATCCCTCGCCGCTGATGATGGGCGCCGCGGCCTATCTCGTGCTCTTCCTCCCCGTTGTGGTTCTGGCCCGCCGGCTGGAAACCAAGTTCGCCTGGAAGCGGTGAGGGCGAAGCGATGATCCAGACCTTCTTCAACGTAGAAATCATTATGGCCGCGTGGCCGATCGTGCTGTCGGGCCTGCTCAACACCGTGCTGCTGTCGCTGATCGTGGTGCCGCTCGGCCTGTTCGGCGGCCTGCTGCTGGCATTGCTGGCATCGATCCGTCATCCGCTGGTGCGCTGGCCCCTGATGGCCTGGGTCGATTTCTTCCGCGCCTTTCCGCCGCTCGTCCTCCTCATCCTGCTGTTCGCCGGGCTGCCCTTCGCCGGCCTGGAGCTGGGCGGCTTCGCTTGCGTCGCCATCGCCTTCTTCCTCAACACCGGCGCCTACTACGGCGAGATTTTTCGCGCGGGTATCGACTCTGTTCCAGCAGGGCAGGTCGAGGCCGGCCGCTCCACCGGCCTCAGCCGCCTGCAGGCCATGACCTACATCATCCTGCCCCAGGCGGTGCGCAACGTGCTGCCCGACCTGCTCTCCAACACGCTGGAGGTGGTGAAGCTCACCTCGCTCGGCAGCGTCGTGGCCGTCCCCGAGCTGCTCTACCAGGCGCGCCAGGCACAGAGCCTGACCTACAATCCGACGCCCATCGTGGTGGCGGCGATCATCTACTTCCTGATGCTGTGGCCGCTGGTGCGGCTGCTGAGCCGCCTGGAAAACCGCGCGCTCGCCGGACGGCGCTGAGGCGGGACGCCGCTGACGTCTAGTACTCCTCGATCATCCGGCCGTCGGGCAGGATCGTGACCTTGCTGGGCACGCTCTGCCGCAGCGGCGGCGTGAGCGGTGGGACGCGGCTGCCCTCGGCCTTCCACGCGCCGTCGACCTGCCGCTCGATGCGCTGGACCTTGTAGCCCTGCGACTGGATGCGATCGCGCGCGAACGATTCGGTGTTCGGATAGGGCTGGATGGGCTGGACCGCCGGGCCAGGCGTCGGGGCGGGCGGCGCCGGCGGCGCGAACTGCCCCGACGACGCCCCGGGGAAACGATGGTCGACTTGGGCCCCGGCCGTGCCGGCGAATCCGATCAGCACGCCGGCGAGGAGGGGAGCGAGCAGGGGGATACGCATCACCAGCACATGGGACTGCCTGCCAGATCGTGCAAGCCGACCTCCACGACCCGTGGAGGTCGGGAGTCCGCCACAACGGGTCTCAAGCGGTTGATTCTGACGGACAATCACCCGGTGGCTGGTGTCGCCGCGTGCACGGTAGAAGCGTGCATTTTTAGAATCCGGATTTGCCATGCGGACGGCGTCACGACGACGGCAACGGCGGATCCTGGCAGGCACGGGTTCGGACATCGATTTCTCCTCTCGATAGGAGGATATGATATAAGAATAGTCCGGTCAAGCCCTCGCGTGTCGAGGTGCCCACCACAGCCAGGCCGCGGCCACGATCAGCAAGGCGAAGGCGATCGGTCCGTGCGGGCTCGCGTGCGCGGTCTGCAGCTCCCAGCCGAAGCCGAGCAGGGGCACCATGTTGAGCCAGCCGGCGCGGCCCGACAGCAGCAGGGCCGAAGCCACGAGGAAGGCGCTGGCGAAGGCCGCCCACGAGGCCGTCTCGCTCACCAGCGAGCCGACGCCGCCCACCAGCGGATCGACCCAGGTGGTGTTGAGCAGCAGCACGACGCCCTCGAGCTGCGCGGGGCTGAGCTTGCCGCGGGCCACCAGATCCTGGACGACGAGGATCGTGCGGCCGAGGCCGATGCCGCCGATGCCGTCGAGCACGGTGAAGTAGACCGCGAAGACCAGGATCGCGGCGCGCGCCAACCAGGCCGCGACCATGGCCGCGGTACCGTCCTTGGCCGCGATGCCGTCGATCATCAGCCACAGGCCGACCGCGACCAGGGCGACCATCGGGGTCTGGATCATGTGCAGCACGAACCACCAGTGTGGCCCGAAGTAGCCGAGCGCCGAATGGTTGGCGTGCGGATTGGCCTGCGACAGGAACTGGTACATCCCGGGCGAATTGGTGAAACCGGAAGGGTGAAACAGCTCGACGGTGATCAGCACGGCAGGGGCCACGAACAGGCAGAGCCACCACAGGATCTGCTTCATCACTCCACTCGGCTCGCTGTTGGCCAATGGTCCCCCCTTGCTGTCGCGCGCGGACGATGGCAGTTGCCTCGCGGCTGGACAAGGCGCGGACGGTGGCGGCAAGCCTGGCTCTCAGTCAAAGTGACTCGATCTACACGCCTCTGGAGAGCTCGGGATGGCTCGGTTGTTTCGGTGGGAGCCTTGATGAATCGCTGGACATTGGCCGCCCTGGTCACCGCCGTGACGTTGGCATGCGGCATCGCCGGGCCCACGATGCCGGCCGCGACGGCCCAGACGGCGGAGGACCCGGCGCGCTATCGCGCGGAGTTCTTCGACAGGCTGCGCCAGGCGCTGGCCGGTCAACGCGACGTGCAGATCGTCGGCGACCGCTTCGTCATCCAGTCAGAGGTGCTGTTTCAGTCCGGTGCAGCGGTTGTTCAGCCGGGCGGTGAGAAGCTGCTCGCAATCGTCGCCGGGCAGCTGATCGAGTTCTCCGCCCAGATGCCCAAGAGCGTCAATTGGGTTCTCCAGGTCGAAGGGCATACCGACAGCACGCCCATCAACAATTCACTGTATCCGTCCAACTGGGAGCTTTCCTCGGCCCGGGCAATCGCCGTGGTGAAATACCTGAACAGCGTCGGCGTTCCCAACGAACGTCTGGTCGCAGCCAGCTACAGCCAGTATCAGCCGCTATCGAGCATCGACCGCGCCCGCAACCGGCGCATCGAACTCAAGCTCACCAATCGCTAGACCCAATCGCTGGATAGGGCGGCGCGCACCACGCAGGGGCGACCGTCGAATCGGAGCAATCAGTCGGTGACGCGCGATACTTTCCAGAGCTTGTCCAGCCGCGCGGCGTCTTCGCTCACACGCTCACGCAGCACCTGCGCGCTCTTGATATACTTGCTGGGATAGAGCGCGATCAGCCGGGCGAATTCCTCCCGGGAAGCGCCTTCGGCCTTCGCGGCGGCAATTGCCTCTTTGGCAATTTGCTCGTCCGGCCGATTGTTCGCGAAGGGCGCCGTGCCGAAGCCAAAGCAACCCGCTACCAGATCCGTCCAAGCCATATAGCCCCCAATGCAGGGGCACCTTCTACAGAGTATTCAACACGATCTCAATGCACGCCTGGCGCCATCCCCTGGCGCCCCGGGTGGCCGATTCCCTTGTCCGGAAGCCTACCAGCGCTCGATAACCCATCCTCAGTACACCGACTCGAGGATGGGCACGATCTCCTGCGCGCCCTGGATCGGCCTCGGGTTGCTGAAAGTCCAGTCGTCGAGCATGCAGTTCGTGGCGATGCGCTGAAGGTCTTCGCGCTTGACGCCGACGTCGCGCAACCGCCGGGGCAGGCCGAGCCCGGCGATAAAGCGGTCGAGCACCTCCGCCGCTGGTTCCCCGGCAGCCCCCAGGGCGGTGCTGATCTCGGCCTGGCGATCGGCATTGACCACTGAATTGAACGCCAGCACGGCCGGCAGCATGACGCAGGAGGTGTAGCCGTGCGGCACCCCGGCGCTGCCGCCCAGCACATGGCCGATGGCATGGCTGGCGCCCATGCGCGTGCCGGTGACGATGGCGACCATCGAGTTCCAGGCGCCGATCTGGCAGTCGAGCCGCGCCGCCATATCGGCCGGATCGCGTTTCACCGCCGGCAGGCCGCGGCCGAGCAGGCGCAGCGCCTGCAGCGCGGTGCTGTCGGTGTAGGCATTGCCATCGATCGAGCAGAAGGTTTCCACCGCATGATCGACGGCGCGGATGCCGGTCGAGAGCCACAGCCATTCCGGCGTATGCACGGTGATGGCGGGATCGAAGATCACCACCAGCGGGATGAGGCCGGGATGGATGTAGGCCTGCTTCAGTCGGAGTCGTGGTTCGGTGATGCCGGCGCGCGCGTTGAACTCGCCGCCGCTCAAGGTGGTCGGCACGCAGATCTGCCGCACGCGTGGCGCGCGGTATTGCGGGAAGTGCCGCTTGCCCGTGATCTCGTCGACCACGGTGCGGAAGGGTTCGAGTCCGTCCGACTCGCGAATGTCGTGTTCCAGGCAGATGGTGACCGCTTTGCCGCCGTCGGTCGTTGAGCCACCGCCGATACTGACCAGCAGGTCGCAGCCTGCTTCGCGAGCCTTGTTGGCGCAGGCGATCACCGCGTCGCGCGGGCTGTGTGCCGGCATCTCGTCATGCACGCCGGCGTAGCGTGGCCCCAGCGCCCCGGCGATCTGGCGGACGGCATCGGTTTTCCGGTTGAGCGTGCTGCCGGCCAGAATGAACACCCGCCTGGCGCCCAGTCGATCGGCGGCCTCGGCCACAGCCTCGGCAGCCGGGCGGCCGAACACCACGCGTTCCATTCCAGTAAAGACGATCTCGCCTGCACGCATGGGATCAAAAGCTATAGGCTGGCCAAGCGAAGGGGAAGTAAACATGCTGACCAACAGAGCACCCCGGTGGGAGGAACCTTGATCAACTTCGAACGGCTGACCGTGGCACTTGAAGGCAACCCCGCACTGCAGCGCCGCGCAACCTTGGCGGCCCTGTCGCTCACGGTGTGGGTGGGAGAAGACGCGACAACCGTAAAGGTCGGGTCGCGCATTACCGTCGCTCCCGGCGCCGCCCTGGACGCGGCCTTCACCCTCGCGACCTCTGAAGCGAACTGGGCGAAATTCGCCAAACCGGTGCCCGCCGTTGGATTCCAGAGCTTGGTCGGCATGCAGCGCATGGGCCATCTCAAGGTCGAGGGCGATATGGTGGCCTACGGGCGCAACCTCATCTTCCTCGAACAGCTCTTTGCCGCCCTTCGGCCTGCCAGGCCGGTCGAGCAGCCTGCGCCGGTGGGTGAGCCCGTGATCGAGCCGGTGGTCGGTCGCTATCTACGGCTCGATTTCAACGGCCGCCCGCATCGCATTTATTTCGAAGAAGCAGGGCAGGGGATTCCCTTGGTCTGCCTTCACACCGCTGGCGCAGACGGGCGGCAGTATCGCGCCCTGTTGAACGACGCCGAGATCACCAGGCGCTTCCGTGTCCTGGTTTTCGACCTGCCATGGCACGGCAAATCCTCGCCACCGCCCGGCTTCGAGCGCGACGCCTACAAGCTCACGACA
>CAMDOT010000302.1 GCA_945903635.1 Rhizobium sp. Q54
TCGGCAAGATGCCGGCTGTAGAATGAGGCCATGAATCGCATCGACGAGAGCAAGCCCTTCAAGCCGGTGAACATCGCCGTGCTGACGGTGTCCGATACCCGCACGCTCGAAACCGACAAGTCGGGCGACACCCTGGTCGAGCGCTTGCAGCGCGACGGCCACACCCTAGCCGACCGCGCCATCGTCATCGACGACATCGCGTTGATCCGCTCCCACGTGAAGAAATGGATCGACGATCCCGCCATCGAGGTTGTGATCACAACCGGCGGCACCGGCGTCACCGGCCGCGACGTCACGCCCGAGGCGCTGGAGGGGCTGTTCGAGAAGAAGATCGAGGGCTTCGGCGAGACCTTCCGCTGGATCAGCTTCCAGAAGATCGGCACCTCGACGATGCAGAGCCGCGCCACCGCGGGCGTGGCCAACGCCACCTACATCTTCGCCCTGCCGGGATCGACGGGCGCCTGCAAGGACGCCTGGGACGACATTCTGCGCCAGCAGCTCGACATCCGCTTCAGGCCCTGCAACTTCGCCGAGCTGATGCCGCGGCTCAACGAAGGCAAGGTGCCCCGGAGCGGGTGAGGGCAGTGGCCGAGTCGTCATTGGACCGCGGACCTCCAGGTCCGCCTCATAAGCTCACACTATTTCATGAGCGGGCCTGGAGGCCCGCGGTCCGTCATGAGTGAAGCTCTTCTGGCGGCGCTGAAGGAGCGGCCGCGCTTCGCTCTTCTCACATCAGACGATCTCGAACCGCTGCCCGCCACCGGTACGGCGCACGGTCATGTTCGCCTGCCCGACGGCCTGATCGCACGCGTCGCCTATGCCTATGAAGGGGACGCAAGCGCGGCGGCCCGGCTTGAAACGCAGGCGGCGGCGTTCCGTCTTATGGCGTCCAGCAAGTGCACGCCGGTTCTGCATGACATCCTGCCGCCGCGCCCGGGCCTGCCCGGTGGCGCGCTGATCGTGGATCGCATCGTGGGCCATGCGCCGGTTCTGCCGCGCGATCTCGGCGCGATAGCAACATCACTGGCGGCGATGCACTTCCTGAAGAAGCCACCGGCATCATCGCCCATCCCGCGCCAGAAAAATCCCTTCCTCGAGACGCTCGAGGTCGTCGAGCAGAACGCGCTGCGTTTCCTCGACAAGGCCGTGCCCGAGCAGGGCGCGCGTGCCGAGATCGCCGAGGAGCTGCGGCTGATGCGCGGCCTGGCACTGGCGCTCGGGAAGCAGCCGCAGCCGCTCACGATCGCGCTCGCCGACACTCATCCCGGCAACTTCATCGTCGATGCCGACGGCATCGCCTGGTTCGTCGACCTGGAGAAGGTCCATGTCGGTTCGGCCGCCATCGATCTCGCCCATGCGACGCTGCCGACTTCGACGCTGTGGCATCCCGAGGTCGGCCAGATCCTGAGCCAGGGACAGGTGGCCGGTTTCTACGCCCACTATCTCGCGCGCATCGGCAAGGCGCGGGCGGCGGCGCTGGAGCCCTGGCTGATGCCGATGCGGCGGCTGACCTGGCTGCGCACGACGATGTTCATGGCGCGCTGGCGGGTGCAGACGCGCCAGCCGCGCGACCCGGACGATCCTGGGCAGTGGAGCGATGCGGGACTGGAGCCCGCGATGAAGGTTCACCTGCAGAACAGGATCGACCAGTGTTTCGATCGCGACGCCATCCGCGCCATTCGCGCCGAGTGGCTATAGCGGCTTCACCATGCGGAGCGTTTCCGACTCGAAGCCGCCGCGCTTGTAGAAATCGACGGCGCGGCGGTTGTCGGCGAACACGTCGAGGCACAGGAAACGATAGCCGCACCCTTTCGCCCACTCCTCGGCCGCTGCCATGAGCCGGGTCGCCACGCCCGATCCCTCCGCGTCCTTGTCGACGGCGAGCAGCGAGACGTAGCCGCACGGCTCCTCGGTCACACCGTCCTTGCCCGGCCGCATGTGGACGTAGCCGAGGCGTCGCCCGTCGCCCGACCAGGCGATCAGCGTCGAGGAACCGTCGAGCGCGGACGGCGCAAAGGTCGTCGCCATGTAGCGCGACTGGAAGCCTTCCATGGCGCCCAGGTCGTGCCACGCCGGACCGGGAACGCCGGACAGACGCGGCGATAGGCTTTGCAGAAAGTCGCGGTCTTCGGGACGGGCGGCGCGCAAGTCGAGAACGGTCATGGGCTCTCTCTAGGGAGGTCCGCGATCTCCGACAATGAGCACTTCGGCGCGGCGGCTTGACACGATCCTTGTTCGTCCGAAGATTTGGGGCAACGGGAGGATGCCATGCCGATGCGGTTCGAACGGTTCCTGTGGGCGATGCCGGCGGCCTATGCGCTGCACATCTGCGAGGAATATGGCACGGGATTTCCCGCGTGGATGAACCAGCACATGCACGCGTCCATGACCAATCCGGCGTTCCTGCTGAACAACGCGCTGTTCATGGCGATCCTGCTGTCGCTGTCGACCTGGGCAAGCCTCGGCACCTCGCGCCTGTCGGCCTTTCTCTTCCTCGGCTGGGCGAGCGGCAATCTGTTCTGGAACTTCATCTTTCACCTCGCGACGACAGTCATCGTCGACAGCTATTCGCCGGGCCTCGTGACGGCGTCGTTGCTCTACTATCCGATCTCGATCTGGGTCGGCGTGCTGGCCGTGCGCGACGGGCGTCTCAGCCCGGCCGGCGTGTTGGGTGCGTTCGTGATCGGCGCTTGCGTCATGATGTTCGTCATCTGGGCCGGGCTCTGGCACTTCCATATTCCTTAAGCCACATCCTCTAGGGTACTGCCGGCCATGCCGGCTGCTAGATGCAGTGGCTTGACTCGTTCCTGTTTTGTTCTAAGAGTCGGGCCCATGAGGCCGACCGCTCCGCCCGACTATCCCGACGACCCGATCGCCGAGCCCGTGCACAAGGGCCGCGGCGCTCTGTCGAACGAAACCAGCCGCTACGACACCGAGAAGCGCATCCGCACCACCGACGGCTGGGAGGCCGAGGTCGCGGCTGCAGCGGAAGATGACGAGCTGCCGCCTCTGCGCACGACGCTGACGCGCGACGCCACGCGCACCATCCTGGCGCGCAATTCCTCGCCCGACATTCCGTTCGACCGCTCGATCAATCCCTATCGCGGCTGCGAGCACGGCTGCATCTACTGCTTCGCGCGGCCGACGCACGCCTATCTCGGCCTGTCGCCCGGCCTCGATTTCGAGACCAAGATCCTGTTCAAGCCCGAGGCGGCCAAGCTGCTCGCCGCGGAACTCGCGGCGCCCAAATACCGTTGCGATGTGATCGCCATGGGTACCAACACCGATCCCTACCAGCCGGTCGAGCGCGAGCTGAAGGTCACGCGCCAGATCCTGCGCGTGCTCAGCGACTTCAACAATCCCGTGGGCATCGTCACCAAGGGCCATCTGGTGACGCGCGACATCGACATCCTGGGCGACATGGCGCGGCGCAACCTGGCCGAGGTCTTCGTGTCGATAACCACGCTCGACCGCGATCTCGCGCGCGCGATGGAGCCGCGCGCCGCGACGCCGCAACGCCGGCTCGACGCGATCCGCGCGCTGGCGACGGCCGGCATTCCGGTCGGCGTCATGACCTCGCCAATGATCCCGGGGCTGAACGACCACGAGATGGAATCGATCCTGGAGGCGGCGATGGACGCGGGCGCCACGCGCGCCGGCTACATCGTTCTGCGCCTGCCGCTCGAGATCAAGGAACTGTTCGAGGAATGGCTGCGTACCCACCGGCCCGACCGCGCCGAGCGCGTGCTGTCGCTGATCCGCCAGATCCGTGGGGGCGAGCTCTACCAGGCCGAGTTCGGCACGCGCATGAAGGGCGAGGGCCCGATCGCGCAACTGCTCAGCGCCCGTTTCGCCGCCGCCGCCAAGCGGCTCGGCCTCAACCGCACGCGCTACCGGCTCGACACGTCGGCGTTCCACGTGCCCAACTCGGCGCGCACGGCGCTGGTCGATGCCAAGCGCGACGGCCGTCAGATGAAATTGTTCTAGAGGAACGAAGCTATGGCAGATGAACTCGTCCTGTACACAAATCCGCAGTCGCGCGGCGCGATGGCTCATTGGATGCTGGAGGAGGCCGGCTGTCCCTACCGAATGGAGGTGAAGCAATTCGGGCCCGACATGAAGTCGCCCGACTATCTCGCCGTCAATCCGATGGGCAAGGTGCCGGCGATCAGGCATGGCAACACGGTCGTCACGGAAACCGGCGCGATCCTCTGCTACCTCGCCGATGTCTTTCCCGCGGCAAAGCTGGCGCCGCCGCCCGCCGAACGCAGCGGCTATTATCGCTGGCTGTTCTTCGTCGCCGGTTGCTGCGAACCGGCGATGAGCAACAAGTCCGTCGGCTGGAACCCCGATACGCCCGAACTGCAGGTCCGTTTCGGCTACGGCTCCTATGAACGCACCATGGAGACCGTCGCCAAGGCGATCGAAGGCCGGCGCTATATCGCGGCCGACCACTTCACTGCGGCCGACCTCTACATGGCTTCGTTCCTGCACTGGGGCATGATGTTCGGCATCATCGAGAAGCGCCCGGCCTTCGAAGCCTATATCGCCCCTCACATCGCCCGCCCGGCATCAGTGAGGGTGCAGGAGCAGGCGGCGAAGCTCATAGCCAAAGCGAGTTAACCATATCCGTCGTCTCGACCGGAGCGCCGAAGGCGCGCAGCGGAGCAACCGTCTTATTTTCAGGCGGGACGAGGCTGCCATTGAGCACCATCCCTGACGATGGCGTTTAGCGTGACGATGAGCTTTCGCATGCAGGCGACGAGGCGGACCTTGCCCTTCTTTCCGGCGAGTCGCTCGTGGAAGGCCGCGATGACCGGGTTATGTCGGGAGGCCACCATCGCGGCCATGTAGAGGGCCTTACGTACGACCGCGCGCCCGCCCTGGATGCTCTTGGGACCGTTGTGGCGGCCCGAGCTGCGATCGAAGGGAGCGACGCCAACCAGCGAGGCGACCTGGCGGCGCGTCAGGGATCCGAGTTCGGGCAGCAGAGCAATCAGGGTGGTGGCCAGGACCGGGCCGACGGCCGGCACGGCGCGCAGTCGTTCGCTGAGTTCGGCAAGGTCGTCATGCTCTGCAATCAGCTCGGCCAGGCAGCGATCAAGCTTGTCGCGCAGCCGCTCCAACGACGCCCTGCGCGCTGCAACGATACGGCGCAGCTGCCCATCGCGCAGGTGCTCGAGCTGGTTGATGCAGTCCAGAATGGCGTCCTGGGTGTGCCGCCGGACCAGCAGATGTTCGGCCAGACGCTCACGCCGGGGATCGCGTCTGGGCTGGCGTTCCTGCGGGTAGGTGCAGGCGAACTCGGCGATGGTGCGAGCATCGAGGCGATCGGTCTTGGCCAGGCGGCCCTTCAGCTGGGCAAAGCGGCGCACCCGCAACGGATTGAGCCGGTGAACGATCAGGCCAGCCTCCTCCAACACTTCGCTGACCTCGCGCTCGTAGCCGCCGCTGGCTTCCACGGCGACCAACGCGACGCCCAGACCGATCAGCCATCGTCGCAACCCGGCCAGGCCTCGCCGGTCATAGACAACCGTCCGGCTTTCGCCCGACGCCAGCACGTGCACGTCCAGTTTGTCCTTGCTGACATCGATGCCAGCCAGCCGTACCATATCGGCCATCTTCCTCTCCCATCCTTGTGGTCCGGGCTCAAACCCTGGCAACCGTTCGGGCTGATGAAGATGACGACGCGAGAGCCTTGCTCCGCTACGGAGTGTATCCAAGAGACCTACGGTCTTCGCGTCGCCGGGGCGTGGCTGTTCGAGCAGCCACGACCCGGTCCGCGTTTACCTCATCTCAAAGACACAAGAGACCTT
>CAMDOT010000303.1 GCA_945903635.1 Rhizobium sp. Q54
CCGACAGACGACGCTGCCGCTTCACTGTTTTGCCCATCCCTCACTGTGCCAAATTACTGCGAGCCTCAAAGCACAGAAAGACCGCTATCCACAAGCTTTTCGCGCGCTATGATCTCCCCAATCACCCACTCGATTCCCGGAAGACCCAATATTATCAGGAAATTCGGCGAGGCCGCGCGCCGCGCTGATGCGGCAGGCTACGACATCATCGAGATCCATGGTGCGCACGGTTATCTGTTGGCGCAGTTCCTCTCGCCACTCAGCAACAAGCGCAATGATCAATACGGCGGCGACCGCGCCGGCCGCATGAAGTTCCCGCTCGCGGCGGCCAAGGCCGTGCGCGAGAACTGGCCCGAGCACAAGCCGATGTTCATCCGCGTCTCGGCAGTGGATGGGGGCGGCGGCTGGGACGTCGAGGACACGGTTGCCTATGCGCAGGAGCTGAAGGCGCTCGGTATCGATGTGGTCGACACCTCGTCGGGTGGCCTCACAGGCCTCTCGACGGCGCTGCCCGTGAAGCGTGCGCTCGGCTTCCAGGTGCCATTCGCGGCGGCGGTGAAGCGTGGTGCGAAGATTCCGACAATGGCGGTCGGGCTGATCCTCGACGGGCCGCAGGCGGAGGCGATCCTGCAATCCGGCGACGCCGACCTGATCGCGATCGGCCGCCAGGCGCTCTTTAATCCCTTCTGGCCGGTCCATGCCGCGCAGGAGTTGGGCTGCGATACGGACTTCGGCATGTGGAATCCCGAGTACGGCTGGTGGCTCGACAAGCGCAAGAACAACCTCCCGGCCGAGCGCGCCGCAACAGGACAAGTGAAATGACTGGCATTCTCGCCGGCCTTCGCATCGTCGAAGGCTCGGCTTTCATCGCAGCCCCTCTGGGCGGCATGACACTCGCTCAACTCGGCGCCGACGTGATCCGCTTCGACGACATCAAGGGCGGCCTCGACAACGACCGCTGGCCAATCACGAAAGACGGCCGTTCGATCTACTGGGCCGGCCTCAACAAGGGCAAGCGCTCGATCGCCGTCGATCTGCGTAACCCCAAGGGCCGCGAGCTGCTGACGGCCCTGATCACCGCGCCGGGCGAAGGGGCGGGGATCTTCACTACCAACATGCCGGCGCGAGGTTGGCTCGCCTACGAGGAGCTGGCGAAGAAGCGCGCTGACCTGATCGCGCTGAACATCGTGGGAGCCCGCGATGGCTCGGCGCATGTCGACTATACGGTGAACGCCATTACCGGCTTCCCCATGGTCACCGGTCCGGTCGGCCACGAGGGCCCGGTCAATGCCGTGGCGCCGCCGTGGGACCTCGCCACCGCCTATGCCGGCGCCATGGCGATCCTGGCCGCTGAGCGGCATCGCCGCATGACGGGGCAGGGCCAGCGCATCGTGCTGCCGCTGCAGGACATGGCGCTCGCCACGACCTCGGCGCTCGGCTACTTGGGCGAAGCGGTGGTGAACGACGTCGATCGGCCGCGCTACGGCAACGAGATCTTCGGCACTTTCGGCCGCGATTTCGGGACCAGCGACGGCCGCTTCGTCATGATCTGCATCTTCTCCGACCGTCACGTCGATGCGCTGGCGGCAGCCGGAGGCTTTGCCGCAGTCTTCAAGAAGATCGAGACGGAGACCGGCGTCGACCTGAAGACCGATGCCGGCCGTTGGACAGTCCGGGCGCAGCTCTGTGCCGTGATCGAACCCTGGGTGGCAGCGCATACGGCCGTGGACGTGGGCGCCGCCCTGAAGAAGGCCGGTGCCCTGTGGGCGCCCTACCAGACCTTCCGCGAGCTGGCGGCCGACAAGGAGGCGGTGCACGACAACCCGATGTTCACCGTGCTCGACCAGCCCGGCATCGGCCGCTATCCGGTGGCGGCCTCGCCGCTGCAGTTCGGCGCCGTCCCGCGGCAGCCACCCAAGATCGCGCCCACCCTGGGCCAGCATACGGACGAGATTCTTTCCGCTATCCTCGGCCTGCCGGATCATGAGATCGCCCGGCTGCATGACGAGAAGGTCGTGGGTGGACCCAGATAAAGTTCTCATCGCCGGCGGCGGTATCGGTGGCCTGGCGGCCGCCCTTGCGCTGGCCCAGAAGGGTATCGCCTCGCTGGTGCTGGAGAAGGCGTCCAGGCTGGGCGAGATCGGCGCCGGCATCCAGCTCGGCCCCAACGCCTTCCACTGCTTCGATCGCCTGGGCGTGGGCGAGGCGGCTCGCGGCATGGCGGTCTACATCGACAGCCTTCGCCTGATGGACGCCATCGCCGACGGCGAGATCACTCATATCGATCTTGGCGACAAGTTCCGTGCCCGCTTCGGTAACCCCTATGCCGTGGTCCATCGCGGCGACCTGCATGGCGTGCTGCTGAAGGCCTGTAACGACCACGCGTTGATCGAGCTTCGCACCCACAGCGAGGTCGTGGGCTACGACCAGGATGGCCGCAGCGTCACGGCGCGGCTCGCGGATGGAACGACGGTGAAGGGCCGCGCGCTGATCGGCGCCGACGGCCTGTGGTCCAACGTCCGCCGCCAGGTTGCGGGCGACGGCGCGCCGCGCGTCTCGGGCCACACGACCTATCGCTCGGTGATCCCGTTGGAGCAGATGCCCGAGGACCTGCGCTGGAACGCCGCCACCCTGTGGGCTGGCCCCAAGTGCCATATCGTCCACTATCCGCTATCGGGCTGGAAGGTTTTCAACCTCGTCGTTACCTACCACAATCACGCGCCCGAGCCGGTCGCCGGCAAGCCGGTGCCGGTCGACGAGGTGCGCAAGGGCTTTACCCATGTCTGCGAGCGCGCCCAGAACATCATCCGACACGGCAAGGACTGGCACATGTGGGTGCTGTGCGACCGCGATCCCATCGACAAGTGGATCGATGGCCGGGTGGCGCTGCTGGGCGATGCCGCCCATCCGATGATGCAGTACATGGCGCAGGGTGCCTGCATGGCCATGGAAGACGCGGTCTGCCTCGCCGACTCACTCTCTCAGCATGAGTCGCTCGAGGCCGGACTCGCCACCTACAAGGACCGTCGCGTGCTGCGCACCGCACGCGTACAGCTGATGTCGCGCGCCATGGGCGATCACGTCTATCATCCGGATGGGCCACACGCAGCGCTGCGCAACGGACTCATGAACGCCAAGAGCCAGGACCAGTGGCTCGACACGCTGGAATGGCTCTACGGCGGCAACGGCCTCGACTGACCCGCATGCCGCCTGCCGCCAACCGATCCCGTCCCATTGCGATCGAACTGAACGCGGTTCTGGTCGCATTGATCGACGAGGAGCCGCAGGTGCTGACCCTCGAAGAGGGAGCGTTGCTGCCGTCCGGTCCGTTCGAGGGCGATCACCCGACGCTGCAGACGGGGCTCCGCGCCTGGGTCGAGCGCCAGACGCATCATCCGCTGGGTTATGTCGAGCAGCTCTACACCTTTGCCGACCGTTCGCGTGCCGCGGCGACCTCGGGCCGGCGCATCGTCTCGATCTCCTACCTCGGCCTCACCCGCGAGCGCGTGACGGCGGCTGGGCACGAGCCCGGCTGGCAGAGCTGGTACCGTTATTTCCCGTGGGAGGATTGGCGTGGCGGCCCGCCGGCGCCGCTCGCGCGACAGCTGATGCCGCGGCTGCGTCGCTGGATCGATACCGCGTCCGATCCGGCCGTTCGACGCAGTCGGCGGCAACGGATGGACATCAACTTCGCCGAGGCGAGCTGGAACGAGGATCTGGTGCTGCAGCGCTACGAGCTGCTCTACGAGGCCGGACTCGTGCCCGAAGCCGGCGGACGACGGCCCGTCACCGATCCGCTGCCGGGCGCGCCGATGCACTACGACCATCGCCGCATCCTGGCCACCGGCATCGCGCGGCTCCGGGCCAAGATCAAGTACCGGCCGGTCGTGTTCGAGTTGATGCCGCCCGACTTCACCCTGGGCCAGCTCCAGCTTGCCGTCGAAGCGCTGGCTGGCCGTCCGCTGCACAAGCAGAACTTCCGCCGCTTGATCGACCAGCAGGGGTTGGTCGAGGAGACCGGCGCGGTTTCGGCCGCGACCGGCGGTCGCCCGGCCAAGCTCTACCGCTTCCGCCGCGAGATTCTGCTCGAACGCGCCGTCGCCGGCAGCAAGCTGCCACTCTCGCGCTCTTCCTGAGGGCCCGCTCCTCGCGGGCGCGCTATGGCGCGCTGACGGCCTTCCAGTCGGCGGCGACGAAGCCCCGGGCGTCGAGCCGCGTTGCCCTGGCGATCGCGGGTGCGGTGCCACGGCAGATCCAGTTGTAGGCCAGCATGCGTTCCGTCCCGGTGACGACCCGCGGGATGACCTGCGAGTTGACGTTGCCGCGGCAGAACTCGCTCATCGCGGCGCTGGGCGTCTGGTCGGTGTCGGCTTTGAGGCACGATGGGCTCTGGGCGTTCTGGCAGACCAGGACACTACCTCCCATGCAGCGCCAGGAGATGCCGTAGAGCGCGCGCGGATACTGCGGATTGACGAACGGCGCCGCCATCCAGCCGGGGGTCTTGTCGCCGGTGAATTGCTGGTCGGGCTCGTCGATCGTGCCGACGGCACGGCAATAGGCCTGGGGATCGGTGAAGGACGGGGTCTGGGCGAACACACCCGTTCCGCCGCTGAGGATCGCCAGACAGGCGACAATCGTGAAGCTACTGCGCATGCCGTCCCTTCTAGGCGACGGCCGCCCGCTTGTCGAAACCGGGAAAACGAGCGCTTGACGGTCTTTATGCTCGTTCATAGCATAAGAGCATAAATGCTCATAGTGAGCATAATAGGTGCCTCATGAATATCTCCCCGCAATCAGCCCTGCTCTACGACAAGGTGAAGTCGGTGATCCTGCCGGCCGAATGGTCGGAGTTCGCGCCCGACGTCGACGCCATCCTGGCGCTGAAGCGCGAAAAGAACGCCGTCATCCTGGCGCACAATTACCAGACGCCGGAGATCTTCCACGGTGTCGCCGACATCGTGGGCGACAGTCTTGCCTTGGCGCGCGAGGCGATGAAGACCGATGCCGATATCATCGTGCTGGCAGGCGTCCATTTCATGGCCGAGACCGCCAAGCTGCTCAATCCCTCGCGCACCGTGCTCATCCCCGATCTCCGGGCCGGCTGCTCGCTGGCCGAATCGATCACCGCCCAGGACGTGCGCCTGCTGCGCCAGCGCTGGCCCGGCGTGCCCATCGTCACCTACGTCAACACCTCGGCGGCGGTGAAGGCCGAGAGCGACATCTGCTGCACCTCGGGCAACGCGAAGAAAATCGTCGAAAGCCTGGGCGTGCCCAAGGTCATCATGCTGCCCGACGAATACCTGGCGCAGAACATCGCCCGCGAAACCGACGTCGAGGTCATCACCTGGGCTGGCCACTGCGAGGTCCACGAACGCTTCTCCGCCGCTGACGTCCGCCAGGTGCGCGCCGGCCATCCCGGCGTGGTGGTGCTGGCCCACCCCGAATGCCCGCCCGAGGTGGTGGCCGAGGCCGATTTTGCTGGCTCCACGGCGGCGATGGCCGACTATGTCGAGCGCGAGCGGCCGGGCCGCGTCGTGCTGATGACGGAATGCTCGATGAGCGACAACATCGCGGCACTGCACCCCGAGATCGAGTTCGTGCGGCCGTGCAACCTCTGCCCGCACATGAAGCGCATCACCCTGCCCAAGATTCGCCGCGCGCTCGAGACCATGCGACACGAGGTGACGATCGATCCCGCGGTCGCGGCCCCCGCCCGCCGCGCCGTCGAGCGCATGCTGGCCGTTGGTTAGATGCGGCGCGTTTCAGATGGACCGCGGGCCTCCAGGCCCGCTCATGATCATG
>CAMDOT010000304.1 GCA_945903635.1 Rhizobium sp. Q54
AACCCGGTGTCATCCCGAGCGAAGCGAGGGATCTTTACTCAGACCGTGGAAAGGTCCCTCGCTTCAGCGCGGGGGTTACCCCGCGCGACTCGGGATGACACTGTGCGGGTGTTTCAGTGCGGCGTTCAGGTCGCGGTGTGGAGCCAGGGCTGGGAGTCCTTCTGGCGGTTCTCGAAGTCGTCGATCGACGACTTCTTCTCGAGCGTGAGGCCGATGTCGTCGAGGCCTTCCATCAGGCACTTCTTGCGGAAGGCGTCGATCTCGAAGTGGACGGTGCCGCCGTCCGGGCCCTTGATCTCCTGCTTCTCGAGGTCGATCTCGATGATGGCGTTCGAGCCGCGGCTCGCGTCGTCCATCAACTTGGCGATGATCTCCTTGGAGACCTTGATCGGCAGGATGCCGTTCTTGAAGCAGTTATTGTAGAAAATGTCGGCGAAGTCCTCGGAGATGATGCAGCGGATGCCGAAGTCGAGCAGCGCCCAGGGGGCATGCTCACGGCTCGAGCCGCAGCCGAAGTTGGGACCGGCGACCAGGATCTTGGCGTTCTGATAGGCCGGCTGGTCGAGGATGAAATCCTTCTTCTGGCCGTCGGCCGTCCAACGCATCTCGTAGAACAGCCCTTCCTTCAAGCCGGTGCGCTTGATGGTCTTCAGGAACTGCTTGGGAATGATCATGTCGGTGTCGACATTGACCATCGGCAGCGGCGCTGCGACGCCGCTCAGCGTCGTGAATTTTTCCATGGGAATCCCCTAACGAAACGCCGGAATAAACGGGCTTTCGGCCCCCGGGTCAAGCCGGCCGCCATTCTCCTCCCCAGTCAACTGGGGAGGTGCCCCGAAGGGGTGGAGGGGTCATGGGCAGTTGCAGGGGGCTTTTTTGACCCCTCCGGCGCTGCGCGCCACCTCCCCAGATGACTGGGGAGGAGAGTTGAGGTCACCGGGTCTTGATCACCAGGGTGCCGGCGATCATGTCGTGCAGGCCGCGCTTGCGGTCGGTGAAGGCGATCATGATGAAGCCGATGCACAGGATCAGGGCCGAAATGATCTTGGCGAAGTAGCGGCCGGTGGCGTTCATGAAGCTGAGGCGCTCGCCCTTGTCGGTCACGACCCGGAGGCCCAGCGCCATCTTTCCGACCGTGGCGCCGCGCTCCGAGCTCTCGAGCAGGGCGAAATAGAGCCAGGCGACTACGATGTAGAGAAAATTTCCCGACGGATTGTAGGTCGCGACGCTCGGATCGTAGAAATTGAGGCCGGCGACCCCGCCCACGATGCCCATGGCGATGCTGAGCAGGATGGCGTCGATGATGTAGGCCAGGAGGCGGATCCAGAAGCCGCCGTAGGCGACCTGGGCGGACCCTGCCGGGTGGGCATCCCATACCGGCGGTGGCGGAGCGGCGGGACCTGAATTCGGAACGCTCATCGCGGGCTCTCCCTGGCAGTAGGCCCGCCCAGCCTATCACAGGGCCCGTGCATTTTCCTGCCCGGAAAAGAAGACGGGCGGTGCATTGCTGCACCGCCCGCGATGTCCTGCCGTAATGGCTGGCCGAGATGTCGACGGCTACTGGAAGTCGCGCACGTCGGCCAAGGTTCCCTTGATGGCCGCTGCCGCCGCCATTGCCGGGCTCACCAGATGCGTGCGGCCACCGCGGCCTTGACGGCCCTCGAAGTTGCGGTTTGATGTCGAGGCGCAACGCTGGCCGGGCTCGAGCCGGTCGGCGTTCATCGCCAGGCACATCGAGCAGCCCTGGATGCGCCACTCGAAGCCCGCCTCGATGAAGATCTTGTCGAGGCCTTCCTTCTCGGCTTCGGCCTTCACCAGACCAGAACCCGGCACGACCATGGCCGAGACATTCGACGCGACCTTGCGGCCGCGCGCGATCTCGGCGGCGGCGCGCAGATCTTCGATGCGGCCGTTGGTGCACGAGCCGATGAACACGCGGTCGATCGGCACGTCGACGAGCTTGGTGCCCGGCGTCAGGCCCATGTAGGCGAGCGAGCGCGCCCAGGCCTCGCGGCGGTTCTCATCAGGCGCATTGGCTGGATCGGGCACCATGTCGGTGATCGGCAGCGCGTCCTGCGGGCTGGTGCCCCAGGTCACCATCGGCGGGATGTCCGAGGCCAGCAGGTCGAGCTGGGAGTCGAACACCGCAGTCTTGTCGGAGGGCAGGCGACGCCACTGACCCAGCGCCAGGTCCCACGCACCGCCCTTGGGCGCGTACGGCCGGCCGTAGAGGTACTTGAAGGTGGTCTCGTCAGGCGCGATCAGGCCGGCGCGCGCGCCCGCCTCGATCGACATGTTGCAGACCGTCATGCGGCCTTCCATCGTCATCTCGCGGATGGCGCGACCGGCATACTCGATCACGTAGCCGGTGCCGCCGGCGGTGCCGAGGCGGCCGATGATGGCCAGGATCACGTCCTTGGCCGTGACACCCAGCGGCAGACTGCCCTCGACCGCGACGCGCATGTTCTTGGCCGGCTTCTGGATCAGCGTTTGCGTCGCGAGCACATGCTCGACTTCCGAGGTGCCGATGCCGAAGGCCAGCGCGCCAAACGCGCCATGCGTCGAGGTGTGGCTGTCGCCGCAGACGATGGTCATGCCGGGCAAGGTCAAGCCCTGTTCCGGGCCGATCACATGCACGATGCCGCGACGAGGATCATTCATGCCGAAATAGGGCACGTGGAACTCGGTGACATTCTTCTCGAGTGTCTCGATCTGGATTCGCGATTCCTCATCCACATCGCCTGCGCTGACCGGCAAGGTCGACGTGTTGTGGTCGGCCACGGCGACCGTGGCGTCGGGCCGGCGCACCGTTCGACCGGTCATCCGCAGGCCCTCGAAGGCCTGCGGGCTGGTGACTTCGTGCACCAGGTGCCGGTCGACGTAGATCACGCAGGTGCCGTCGTCCTGACGGTCGACGACGTGGGCGTCCCAGATCTTCTCGAACAGGGTACGCGGCTTGGGCGGCTCAGGTGGCGGCGTAGCCGCCTTCTTGCGGAACGCCATGATGCACCTACTTCTTGCCGCCGCCCTTGGCGGCGCGGATGGAGCCTTCGGCCTTGGGCTTTTCCTTCTTGATCCGCTCGCGACGCGGACGCTTGATGGCTTCCTCGGCCTGGACGGCAAGCAGCTCGCGCTGGGCCTCGGTGTCCTCGGCGATACGGCTCGCCTTGCCGCGCAGATCGCGCAGGTAGTAGAGCTTGGCGCGGCGCACGACGCCCTTGCGGACGACCTCGATTTCCCAGATGCCCGGGCCGTAGAGCGGGAACACGCGCTCCACGCCTTCGCCGAAGCTGATCTTGCGCACCGTGAACGCCGAGTTCACGCCGGCGTTCTTGCGGCCGATGCAGAGGCCTTCATAGACCTGGATGCGCTCGCGATTGCCTTCCTGCACCTTGACGTGCACGCGCAGCGTATCGCCCGGCTCGAAGCGCGGCACCGGCCGCTCGGCCTGCACCTTGTCCATCGTGGTCTGGCCGACCATGTCGAGAATATTCATCGCATCCATCCTTTCGTCACTTCTCTTCGGTTCCCATCGCGGTCCGGCGTCGTGCCCACAGGTCGGGCCGCCGCCGCCGCGTAATCTCTTCTCGTTTCTTCATCCGCCATTCCGCGACCTTGCCGTGGTGACCCGAGACCAGGATCTCCGGCACCTGCCGGTCGATCCCATCGGGTCCGGTCCACGAAGCGGGCCGGGTGTAGTGCGGATATTCCAGCAGTCCGTCCTCGAAACTCTCCTCGTTCGCCGATTCAGGCTCGCCCATCACGCCGGGCAGCAGCCGCACACAGCAATCCAACACCGTCATGGCCGCGATCTCACCGCCCGAAAGCACGAAATCGCCGACCGAAATCTCCTCCAGCGCATGGGCCTCGATGACACGCTCGTCCACGCCCTCGAACCGTCCACACACCAGCAGCACACCCGGACCCGCCACCAGCTCCCTCGCGCGGCCTTGCGAAAAAGGCGTCCCACGCGGCGACAGCAGCATCTTCGGCACTCCCGGCACGGCGACCGCCTCGATCGCCGCCGACAGCACGTCGGGCTTCATCACCATGCCGGCGCCGCCACCGAAGGGCGCGTCGTCGACCGTGCGATGGCGGTCCTTGGCGAACCGCCGGATATCGACGGCCGACAATTCCCACACGCCGTCCCTCAACGCCTTGCCCGCCAGGCTTTCGCCCAGGGGGCCCGGAAACATCTCCGGGAACAGCGAGAGCGCCGTCGCTATCCACATGGCGCGCGCCACACGTTCCTCTACGCCTCCTTCGTTTCACCGCCCGGCAGCACGCCCGCCGGTGGATCGACCACAACCTTGCCGCCCTCGACGTCGACCTCGGGCACCGCTTCGGCGGTGAAGGGCAGCATCACCGAACCCTTCGATGCGCCGCCGCCCGAGACTTCCATCGTTCGCCCGGCGCCGAAATCGTGGAAGGCGATCACCTTCCCCCAATCCCGGCCATCCCGGCCGACCGCGGCGAGACCAATGATGTCCGCCTCGTACCACTCCCGCTCGTCCGTGGCCGGCAGTACGCTGCGCTCGACATAGAGCCGCAAACCCCGCAATGCCTCGGCCGCCGTCCGATCGGCTACGCCCTCGATCCGGGCCAGCACCGCATCCTTCACGGTACTCAAAGCCTCGACCCGGTACTGCTTCCGTCCCGTCTCGTCCGACAGCGGCCCATAAAGCGCCACCGCCATCGGATCTTCCGTATAGCTCCTGATGCGTACCAGGCCGCGTACGCCGTGCGCCGCCGCAACGACGCCCAACAGGACACGGCCCTTGCTCATCGGGAGATGTTCCTCAGCTGGCCGCGGCCTCCTTGGCGGGCTCGGCCGGCGTGGCGGCTGCCGCTGCAGCCGCGGCTGCCTTCATGCGCTCCTGCGTCTTGGCGCGCGGCAGCGGCTTCTTGCTCTGGTCGCGGCGCTCACGCGGCTTCATCAGTTCGGCCTGGGCCAGGAACTTCGCGACGCGGTCCGACGGCTGGGCGCCGACCTTGAGCCAATGCGCGATGCGCTCCTTGTCGAGCGTGATGCGCTGCTCGTGCTCGCGCGGCAGCAGCGGATTGTAGGTCCCGAGCTTCTCGATGAAGCGTCCGTCGCGCGGGCTGCGCGCGTCAGCGACCACGATGTGGAAGAACGGCCGCTTCTTGGCGCCGTGCCGGGTCATGCGAATGGCTAGCATACTTTCGATCCTCTCTTTCGATTCGTCCGATTTGTCCGATTACGAGTTCCAGATACCTTCAGCGCGGAAAGCCGGGCGGCTGCATCATGCCCCCGAGCCCGCGCATGAATCCCTTTTCGCCGAGTTTGTTGACGCGCTTCATCATCTTCAGCATGTCGGCGTGCTGCTTCAGCAGCTTGTTGACGTCCTGCACTTGCACGCCCGATCCCTTGGCGATGCGCTTCTTGCGCGACGCATGGATCAGGTCCGGATTGCGCCGCTCCTTGGGCGTCATCGACAGGATGACCGCTTCCTGGCGCTTGAGCTGCCCTTCGTCGATCTTGGCCTTCGACATCGCGGCCTTGGCCTGCATGGCGCCCGGCAGCATGCCCATCAGCCCCTGCAGGCCGCCCATCTTGCGCAGCTGGCGCAGCTGGTTCAGCAGGTCGTCCATGTCGAACTGGCCCTTGCGGACCTTGGCCGCGAGCTTCTCGGCATCTTCCTTGTCGATCGTCTCGGCGGCGCGCTCGACCAGCGAGACGATGTCGCCCATGCCGAGGATGCGGCTGGCGATGCGGTCGGGATGGAACGGCTCGAGCGCGTCGAACTTCTCGCCGACGCCGATCAGCTTGAC
>CAMDOT010000305.1 GCA_945903635.1 Rhizobium sp. Q54
TTGCGGTGTCGGCGGCATGGCGGCGTAGACCGTATCGGCCGCCTCTTCGATTTCAGTGAGCGACAACATGGCCGCACTTTGGGCTATGATGGCTCAAGTTCCAACCGGAGTACCTTGATGCCTGTTCTGCCGCGTTCCATCGAGATCCAGGGTGAGATTTCCGCCATTCGCCGCGATATCCACGCCCATCCCGAGCTCGCCTACGAGGAGAACCGGACCTCCGACATCGTCGCCGCCAAGCTCTCGGAATGGGGCCTCGAAGTGACCCGCGGCCTAGGCAAGACCGGTCTCGTGGGAACCTTGCGCCGGGGTAACTCGTTGAAGGCCATTGGTTTGCGCGCCGACATGGACTGCCTGCCGATGGATGAAACCAACGATTTCGAGCATCGCTCGCAGAACCCCGGGCGCATGCATGCCTGCGGCCATGACGGTCACACCGCCATGCTGCTGGGTGCTGCCAAGATGCTGAGCGAAAAGCGCGACTTCGAGGGTGCCGTGCACTTCATCTTCCAGCCGGCCGAAGAGGGTGGCGGCGGCGGCAAGATGATGATCGACGACGGCCTGTTCGAGAAATTCCCCTGCGATGCCGTCTTTGCCATTCATAACAAGCCCGGGCTGCCGCTCGGCATGATCGCCACCAAGCCCGGCCCGCTGCTCGCTGCGGCCGACCGCTGGGACCTGCGCATTTCCGGCAAGGGCGGCCACGCCGCCCATCCCCATCTCAGCAACGACCCGCTGATCGTCGCCGCCAACCTCGTGCTGTCGCTGCAGACCATCGTCAGCCGCAACATGGATCCCTTCGCCAATGCCGTCGTCACCGTCGGCTTCGTCAAGGGCGGCTCGGCCTACAACGTCATTCCGACCGACGCCCATGTCGGCGGCACGACCCGCACGACGACGCCGGAAGCCCGCAAGCTGATCGAGTCGCGCATCCGCGAGATCTGCGACGGTGCCGCCAAGATGTACGGCGTCAAGATCGACGTCGAATACCGCTACGGCTATCCGCCGACCATCAACAACGCCGAGCGCGCGGCCTTCGCCATCGATGTGGCGACGGGCGTGTGCGGCCCCAACGGCGTGCGCGACAACACCCAGGCCAGCATGGGTGCGGAGGACTTCTCCTACATGCTGGAGAGGGTGCCGGGCGCCATGGTGTGGCTGGGCAACGGCGGCGAGGACGGCAATGGCGCCGGCCTGCACAACTCGCGCTACGACTTCAACGACATGGCGATCCCCTTCGGCGTCAGCTTCTTCGTCCGCACCGTCGAGCGTTTCCTCGGCGAGCCGACCGCCTAAGCAAGATCCGATCACCCGCCGGTGGAGTTTTTTCGCGTCTATGGTCGGGTGATCGGGCTTCTGCGGGCCGAGAAAGGGCTCGCCGTTCTTCTCGCCGTCGCCAACATCGCCGTGGCCGGCCTGCAATTCTACGAGCCGGTGCTGTTCGGCCAGGTCATCGATCTTCTAACCACGGCCCGCAACAAGCCCATCGAGATCCTGTGGCGCGATGCCACTGCGCTCCTCATCGTCTGGGCGGCGGTTGGCCTGGGGGGCATCGCGGCCAACATGGTGGTCTCGCTGCAGGCCGACCGCATGGCCCATCGCCGCCGGCTGGGGGCCATGGCGGTCTATTTCGAGCATCTGCTGGTCCTACCGTTCTCCTTCCACACTGCCGAGCACTCCGGCCGCCTGATCAAGGTCATGCTGACCGGCATCGACAACCTGTTCGGCATCTGGCTGTCGTTCTTCCGCGAGAACCTCGCCACGCTGGTGGCGCTGTTCGTCATGCTGCCGCTCAGCATGTTCATGAACTGGCGGTTGGGCCTCTTGCTGCTCGTGCTGATCCTGTTTTTCGCTGTCGCCAACGTCTGGGTAGTGAGCCGCACCGACCGGCTGCAGCAGAAAGTCGAGGACCTGCACAGCGAGCTTGCCGGACGGGCCGGCGACGCGCTGGGCAACATCCATCTCATCCAGAGCTTCGTGCGGCTGGCCGCCGAGACCGGCGAGATGCACCGCATCATCGGCCAGACGCTGGCGGCGCAGTTCCCGGTGCTGAACTGGTGGGCGCTCCTGTCGGTGATGACGCGCGCCGCCTCGACAATCACCGTGATCGCCATCTTCGTCATGGGCACCTGGCTCTACACCAAGGGTGAGGCGACGGTGGGCGAGATCGTGAGCTTCATGGGTTTCGCCACCATGCTGATCGGCCGCATGGACCAGGCCTCGGGCTTCGTCAGCCGCATCTTTTTCCAGATGCCCTCGCTTGGCGATTTCTTCCGCGTCCTCGACGCGACCTCCTCCGTGCCGGACAAGCCGCACGGTCTCGACATCGGCCGCGCCAAGGGCGATGTGGAGTTCGACGACATCAATTTCTCCTACGACGGCAAGCGCCCGGCGCTGGTGCATTTTTCGCTGAAGGCGCCGGCTGGCGTGACGGTGGCCTTCGTCGGCCCGACCGGCGCCGGCAAGAGCACGGCCCTGTCGCTGCTGCATCGCATGTGGGACGCGCAATCGGGTGTCATCCGCGTCGACGGCATCGATCATCGTGACATCAAGCTGGAATCGCTCCGCCACAATATCGGCGTGGTATTTCAGGACAGCACCATGTTCTACCGCTCGATCGGCGACAATCTGCGCATCGGCAAGCCTGACGCCACTCAGGCCGAGCTCGAGGAAGCCGCCAAGCTCGCCGAGGCCCACGAATTCATCATGCGCCAGCCGCAGGGCTACGACACCCTGGTTGGCGAGCGCGGCACCACTTTGTCGGGCGGCGAGCGCCAGCGTCTGGCCATCGCCCGCGCGCTCTTGAAGAACCCGCCGATCCTGATTCTCGACGAGGCGACAAGTGCGCTCGATTCGGTGACCGAGGCGCGCATCCAGAAGGCGCTCAAGATCCTGATGGCCGGCCGCACCACTTTCGTGATCGCCCACCGGCTTTCGACCATCCGCGAGGCCGATCAGGTCGTGGTGTTCGAGCATGGCCGCGTCGTCGAGCAGGGCGGCTACCGCGAGCTCATGGGCCAGGGCGGCGCCTTTGCCCGCCTCGTCGCCACGCAGCAGGCTGGCATAGAATCTGCCTAATATCCCCTTGGCGGGCCGCGATTCGCCGCCTAAGAGTCGCTGCAACAGGGAACGCGAGCGGGGGATGTCGAAAATGATTGGATTTGCCAAACGGATGGGCGCTGCTGCTGTGGCGCTGGCGCTCGGTACGCTGCCGGCAACGGCCCAGACACCGATAAAATTCACCCTCGACTGGGTCTTCCAGGGGCCAACCGCGCCGTTCCTCGTGGCGCTGGAGAAGGGCTACTACACGGCCGAAGGCCTCGACGTCACCATGGACCCCGGCCAGGGCTCGGCCGGCGCAGTGCAGCGCATAGCCACCGGCGCCTACCAGATCGGCTTTGCCGACGTGAACTCGACCATCGAGTACAATGCCAAAAATCCCGGCAAGGAAGTGCTCTGCGTCTTCATGGCCTACGATTTCGCGCCGTTCGGCGTCTATGCCCTGAAGAAGAGCGGCATCAAGGTGCCGAAGGACCTCGACGGCAAGAAGCTCGGCGCGCCGGTATTCGACGCCTCCTTCCGCCTGTTCCCGGCCTTCGCCAAGAAGAACGGCATCGCCAAGTGGGAGCACGTGAACCTAACCCCGCAGCTGCGCGAGCAGAGCCTGGTGCAGGGCACCGTCGACTTCATCTCCGGCCATTATTTCTCGTCGATGCTCGACCTCAAGGCGCGCGGCGTGAAGTTCGACGATATCGTCGCCATGCGCTACGTCGACTTCGGCATTGACGTCTACGGCAACGGCATCGTCGTCTCGCCCGAGATGGCCAAGAACGAGAAGGCTGTGAAGGGCTTCATCGCCGCCACGATCAAGGGCTGGAAGGACGTCATCGCCGACAACAAGGCGGGCATCGCCGCCGCCAAGAAGCGCGATCCGCTGATCGACGAGGCGCTGGAGACCGAGCGCCTGCAGATCTCGCTGCAGACCAACATACTGACGCCGTACGTCAAGGCCAACGGCATGGGCGACGTCGACCCGGTCCGCTTCGCCCGCTCGGTCAAGGACGTCTCGGACGCCTTCGGACTGCCGGCGGTGCCGGCGCCGGACAAGGTGTTCACCAACGCGTTCCTGCCGCCCAAGGCCGATCGGATGGTCGCCAAGTAGTGGCCTTCGTCGACCTCAACGGGGTCAGCCTCACCTACCGGCTGGGCACCGACACGACCCTTGCCCTGGCCGACGCTACCTTCAGCATCGAGAAGGGCGAGTTCATCGCCGTGGTCGGCCCGTCAGGCTGCGGCAAGTCGACGATCATGAAACTGATCACCGGCCTGCTGCCCGCCACCGGCGGCGAGGTCCGGGTATCGGGGCAGAAGGTCACCGGCCCGATCAAGGGCGTCGGCATGGCGTTCCAGAACCCGACCCTGATGCCGTGGCGCACCACGATGAACAATATCCTGCTGCCCATGGAGGTGGTCGAGCCGCACAAGCGCCGCTTCCGCAAGGACCGCACCGAGTTCGAGGAGCGGGCGATGAAGCTCCTGCGCACCGTCGGTCTCGCCGACTTCGCCCAGAAGTTTCCGTGGCAGCTCTCGGGCGGCATGCAGCAGCGTTCCAATCTCTGCCGCGCCCTGATCCACGAGCCCGAGCTGCTGATGCTCGACGAGCCGTTTGGCGCCCTCGACGCCTTCACGCGTGAGGAACTGTGGGGCGTCATGCAGGCGCTGTGGCTGGAGAAGCGCTTCACGGGCGTTCTGGTAACACACGATCTGCGCGAGGCCGTGTTCCTCGCCGATACGGTCTACGTCATGAGCCGCCGGCCGGGCCGCATCGTCATGAGCAAGAAGATCGACGTTCCCCGGCCGCGGACGCTGGCCACCACCTTCGAGCCGCATTTCGTCGAGATTGTCCACGAGCTGCGCGACCGCATCCAGCAGGAGCACGCGTGAGTTCGCTGCAGCGCGAGACGCTCCGTATCGCCATGCCCTGGCTGGTGCTGGCGGCGCTGCTGATCGCCTGGGAAATCTGCTGCGTCGCCTTCGACGTGCCGGAGATCATCCTGCCGCGCCCCAGCAAGATCTTCACCGTCTTCGTTCAGCGCGTTGGTGTGCTGATGTCCTACTGCTGGGACACTTTGTGGACGACCACGATCGGCTTCCTGCTCGCCATCGCCTTCGGCTTGCTGCTCGGATTGGCAATCGGCGCCTCGCCGTTCGTCTATTCCGGCCTCTATCCGCTGCTGATCGCCTTCAATGCGATCCCGAAGGTGGCGATCGTGCCGATCCTGATGATCTGGGTGGGCGTGGGATCGCTGCCGGCTGTCATTACCGCCTTCGTCATCAGCTTTTTCCCCATCGTGGTGAACGTGGCGACCGGGCTCGCCACCATCGAACCGGAGATGCGCGACGTGCTGCGCAGCCTCGGTGCGACGCGGTTTGAAATCCTGACCAAGGTCGGCATTCCCCGCGCGATGCCCTACCTGTTCGCGAGCCTCAAGGTTGCGATCACGCTCGCCTTCATCGGCTCGGTGATCTCCGAGACGGTGGGCGGCAACAACGGCATCGGCTTCCTCATGCTGTCGGCCGGTGCGCGCAACGATGCGCCGACCACCTTCGCCGGCCTGTTCGCCATCGCCATCATGGGCGTGCTGATGTACGCCGTCTGTGCCCTGGTCGAGAAGCGCATGACCCGCTGGGCCTTCAGGGGCGAAATCGTCGGCTAGCAGCGGAACCTTTCGCCTTGCCAGGCGCTCTTATCGTATCGACAACAGGAGGCCATTCCATGGCC
>CAMDOT010000306.1 GCA_945903635.1 Rhizobium sp. Q54
GCTCCGCCGCGAACGCCGTCAAACATCGGCCAGTACGTGGTGTCGGGCGATCGCAGCTTGTTCTTGTCGACGATGCTCAGATTGGGAAACGTGTCCTGCACGTAGATGATGCCCTCCGTGCCGATAATCGACATGCGCTCGTCGATATCGAAGGGCGTCTTGTCGGGCATGCACCAGACCGTCTCCAGCGTCGCTGTCGCCCCACCTTTGAACCGGTACATCGTCTGGCCGATGTCGGGATGCTTGAGGCCCCGCACATCGACCCACTGCGCATAGGTCGAGGCGACGGTGTCGCCCGTGAACCAGAGCATGATGTCGGTGTCGTGGATCGCATCGCCGACGATGGGCCCGATCTTGTTGAGGATGGTCGGTGTCCACGCGGCGGGGATATTGCGGCGCGACGAGAGCGCCACGATCTTGCCGATGCGGCCTTCATCAATGGCCTGCTTGGCCATGCGGTAGCGCGGATTGAAGCGCACGACGTGGCCGATAAACAGAATGCCCTTGCTGCCCTTGCTTGCCGCCGTGATCTTCTGCGCGTCGGCAACGGTGGAGGCGATGGGCTTTTCGAGAAAGACGTGCTTGCCCGCCTTGAGGGCGGCAATCGCCGGCTCGGTGTGCTGGTCCCACATCGTGCAGATGGAGACCGCGTCGATATCCGGATCGGCGAGCATGTCGTTGTAGTCGCGATAGAGCTTCTTGACCCCAAACTTTTCGCCCATTGCGGCGAGACGGTCGGGCGTGCGCGTGCACAGCGCCGCGAGCTCGAGATTGGCGACGCCCCTGATGGTCTCGGCGTGGATTTCGCCGAACCAGCCAAGCCCGATGATGCCAATGCGCAGACGATCCATGATTGCCTCCCCTAGAAATCTTCGAGCGTGAGCTCGCGCGCCATCACGATGTTGCCGGCGGTGAGGCCGCAATCGACCGGAATGGCGGCGCCGGTCACCGCACTCGCGGCATCGGAGGCGAGAAACGCGATGACCCGCGCCACCTCGTCGGGCTCAACGATGCGGCCGAGCGGATACCAGCGCTCAAGCGTCTTGAGCACATTGGGATCCTTGGCCTTGCGCTCGTCCCAGATGGGGGTACGCACGGTGCCCGGCAGGACGATGTTGCAGCGGATGCCGTAGCGGCCATATTCCTGCGCCAGCGAGCGGGTGAGCGAAATCATGCCGGCCTTGGCAGCACTGTAGGCAGGATCGCCCAGCGCGCTGAGACCGTTGACCGAGCCGACATTGACGATGTTGCCGCCGCGGCGCTTGACCATCTGTGGCAGCACCGCGTGTGCACAGGCAAAGGCGCCGCCGAGGTTGGCGGCCATATCCTCGCTCCATCCGGCCGGATCGGTCTGGTCCAGCGTGGGGTGGCGCGAGACACCGGCATTGTTGATGAGGATGTGGACCTCACCAAAGCCGGCGAAGGCGGCTTGCACTGCGTTCGCATCGGCGAGTTCGGCAACCGCCGGCTTCACTGTGATGCCGTCCTTGCCGAGCGTGTCGACGAGGGCGTGGACCTTGTCGCTGCGATCGAGCGCCGCGATGGTGGCGCCTTCGGCGCCGAAGAAGCGGCAGAGCCACTGGCCGATGCCGCCCGCGGCGCCGGTGATGGCAATGGTCTTGCCGGTGAACGCTCCGCTCATCTCAACCTCTCAAGGCCTCGCCGATCCAGCTCAGATTGGCGCGGCGCAAATGTCCCCAATTGTAGAAGGCCAGCTCATCGACCCCGCCAGCGCGCAGCGCTTCGACGGCGGCGAGAAACTCGCCCTTGCTCGCAAGGTCCGGATGCGAGGGACGGAGGATGCCACGCAGTTTCGCATCCGTGCCGCGCAGGCGCCGGCGGATGTCAAACAGGTCGGCCTTCACCCGCATCGCACTCGGTTCGTAAAAGCAGGCTTCGATGATGCCGGTGGTCCCAGCCAGCGCATTGAGGTCGCTGCCCTCGTACCAGGCGCCGCTGGTGGGACGGGCGACTGACGGGATCACCGCCACATTGGCGTCCTTGCGCACCGCGGCACGGATTTCGGCGACCAGTGAGGTCACCACGCTGTTGCGGAAGTCGAGATATTTGCGCAGATCGCCATCAGCGACAATGTCGGCCTTCCAGAACGCTTCGGCCATGTCGGCGGGAGTGTCGATGTCGCTGTCGAGATCGGCCGTGATGTCGGCCGCGACCTGCGCCTTGAGCCGCCTCGCATCGATGCCCGCCTTCTGCGCAGCAGCGACGCAGTGATCGCAAAAGCACAGGCCCAGCTGGTTCTCGAGCCACGGATTGAGCTTCATCAGTGCGAACTCGTGGTGGAAGCCGTGCGCATAGGGCGTAAAGCCCGGCGCTTCCATCGAGATGCCGGCGACGGGGTAGTTGGCGGTCACATCGTCCGCGAGACCAATCGCGTACGCCCTCGCGTCCGGCGCCGAGGGGCAAAGGTTGTAATAGTAGGGATCGCCGAAGGCGTTGCGGACCACTGAGTTCGGATGCGCCATGCCAAGACGCGTATTGTGCAGCAGGACGAGCCAGACATTGACGGCCATGTCCTTGGACGCGGTCAGCTCGCGCAGCACGTCCTGGCTGGCGAGCGCGCTGTTGGCGGCGGGCTTGATGGCGCCGTAGCGCGAGGGATCGGCCCTGAAATAGACGGTGCCGTCTTCGGGGAAATAGACCTTGCCGGTCTTGCCGTGCCGCCTCAGGAACTTGCCGGCGTGATAGGAGCCGGCGATCGTCACCGTATCGAGACCAAGCCCGCGGAACTCGGCAGTCGCGGCGCTGACGCCGGCCTCAGCGAGGTCCCAGGCATAGGTGTAGATGGCCTTGTAGCTCATGCCGCCTCAGTGGTGGTGATGGCTGTGATGATCGAGATGCCCGACGATATAGGGCGTCTCGAAGGGCCGCGTCGAAACCTCCATCTCGCGGCCCCCGAGATAGACGGCGACCGGATGGAGCAGGGTTGAGCCCTGACGCCTCGCCCCGACAACGTCGGAGAACACATAGTCGGAGTCGACCTGGCGGAGCACCGAGATGTCGGCAGAAGCGCCGACGCCGAGGTGGCCGAGATCCGGGCGGCGGATGGCGAGCGCCAGGCGGCTGGTGGACATGCCGATCACCTCAGACAACGAGAGCCCGCAGTTGAGCAGCTTGCTCATGGTGTGGAGCAGATCGAACCCCGGCCCTTCGACGGCAACGATGTGAACGTCCGACGAGATGAGGTCGGGCTTGAAGCCGTCCTTGAGCGCGGCCTCCGCGGTCTCGTAGCCAAAGGCGCCCATACCGTGGGCGATGTCGAACAGCACACCGCGCTCACGCGCCTGCCTGACCGCATCGAGCACTTTGCCATCGGGACCGATCGCAGAGTTGGGCTCAGGCCGGTAGCAGTGCGTGAGAATGTCACCCGGGCGCAGCATGTCGACCACGTCGGATTAGCTTGGCGGCGGATGGCCGATATGGGTCATCAAGGGCAGGCCGACAGCATTGGCCGCTTCGAGCGCCAGCTCGAGCGCGCCAAGGCCGAAATCGCCCGTGACGAGGCCGCCGATGCGCACCTTCACGCCGATGATGCGGTCGGGATTGGCTTCGATCTTGGCGACACAATGATGCACCGGCAACATGGAGCGCGCCGTGGCTTCGCCCAACTGCACATCCTTGTCGAAGCCGAAGATGCCCGGGAAGGAAATGTTGAGGAAGGCGAGGATGCGATAGGCCGAGTGGGCCATCACATAATCGCGGAAGCCGTCAAAATTGCCGGCACCGGCGCTGCCGGCATCGATGAGAGTTGTGATCGCCGAACGGCGCGCGACGAGGCCGGGATCGACGCTCAGCGATGTCGCCTTGTGATAGACGTGCGTGTGGATATCGATCAGGCCGGGCGAGACGATATAGCCCGTCACATCGCGGACACGCGCGCCATCCGCATCGATGCTCAGCGCGATGGCGGCAATCTTGCCGCGCGCAATGGCGACATCGAAGCGGCCATCGCGCCCGTTGCGCTCGTCGATCACCCGTCCGCCTTTGAGGACGAGGTCGTATTTCGGTGCCGTCGCCTGACTCATCAGAACTCTCCGCGGTACGCTCGTCAGGCGAGCTCGACGACCCGCTTCTCGTTGATGCTCTGCTCTGCGGCAAGCACGATGCGCAGGCTATTCACCGCCGCATCCATCGACTCGCTGAGGTCGAGATCTTCGTTGATCGCCTTGAGAAAGAAGGCCTGTTCGCGATCGCACAGCTCCTGGTGGCCGGGCTCGTCTTCGGTCGAGATGAACTCGTCCTTGCGGATGAAGTTCTTGTCCGGGCCGACCTCGGCGTGATGGAACTGGATGCGATCGGTCTTGGTGTGCCGATCGATATCGGCAGAGTCCGAAACATCCTCGAGCTGGTCCTTGCCTTCGGATTGGCCGGGGACGATTGAGACGGCGCCCTTGGGGCCAACCACGTCCTTCACGAAGAAGGCCTGCTCGCTCATCATCGGGCCCCAGCCGGCTTCGTACCAGCCCACTGAGCCGTCATCGAAGGTAACGTGGAGATGGCCGTAATTCGGCTTGGCCGCATCTTCCCACAGCGCCGCGCCGATGCCGTGCACGCGCACCGGCTTGGCACCGGTCAGCTGGCACATCACGTCGACATAATGGACGCCGCAATCGACGATGGGGATCAGCGAGTCGATCAGGTTCTTGTGCCACATCCAGGCCGGGCCATTGCTCTGCTGATTGAGGTTAAGCCGCATGACCAGCGGCTTGCCGAGCGTCTGGCCGAGCTCGATGAATTTCATCCACGACGGATGGACGCGCAGAATGTAGCCCAGCACCAGCTTGCGCTTGGTCCTGCGCGCGGTGGCGACGACCGCCTCGGCATCCTCATTGGTGGTGGCGATCGGCTTTTCCATGAACACATGGGCGCCGGCATTCATCGCCTTGATAGCGTATTCGGAATGGGTGTTCGGCCATGAATTGATCGATACCGCGTCGGGCTTGGCGACCCACAGCGCCTCGTCGAAATCCTCGAACAGCGGATAGCCTTTCAGTTCCTCCGGTATTGTCTTACCCTTGATCGACCGGCTCATCAGCCCGACGATTTCAAACCCGGGATTGCGATGGTAAGCGCTGGCATGCGAGGCCCCCATATTTCCTAGCCCGACCACGAGTATATTGACTTTCTCTGGCATATCGTTCTCCCCCTGTTCCGATGCTGTTGTGGGCTGCGCACGCCGCCGCTCACTTAGTTGTCTTGTCGTCGGCTCAGCCGGCGATTGCCCAATCGAATATGTGCGCCTTGATGTTCTCGAAATCGATCGCGTTAAACGCGCCGCTCAGCGGCATCGGCATCGGCATCGGCCTTTACCTTAGCAGGGTCGAAGTCGTTAGCAGCAGCAATCAGGTCATAGATGCAGGCATCCTCGACCTTCACCACAGTCTTGATCTGGCCCAGCCTCAGCACTCACTCGAAGAATTCCCGCCAGCTCAGCATGGAAAGAGCGGACATTTATGCCTGCCGTCACCCCGAGATTCTACAACCTGATCCCCCGTCCTGTCAAGCACCGCATTGCGCCAACACCCACTGAACCATGTTTTAGAGTGAGAGACTACATTTACTCAATATTAGGAATGCATTGGTCGGCCTAACAAGCAGAAATTGCACAAGTTCGATACGCCGGCATTGGCAGACCGCAACCCTCACCGCACCCCGCAAGCGCCTGAACCACTCCCACGCTCCGCCGCAACTGCCACTTACGCAGCGCGGGGCGCTACAGTTGTCT
>CAMDOT010000307.1 GCA_945903635.1 Rhizobium sp. Q54
GCCCGCCTCATGAACATGAGCGGGCCTGGAGGCCCGCGGTCCGATGACGTCTGACGAAGGCGATTCGCTGGGCGGACGGCTCGGCCGCTATGCTCGCGTCGGCTCGTCGGTGGGTGGCCTCGCCGTCAAGCTTGCGGGCCAGCGCTATCTCGGCATCTCGCTCGATCGCGACAAGCATGCCGGCGAGTTGAAGGCGGCACTGGGTGGACTGAAAGGTCCGCTGATGAAGGCGGCCCAACTGCTCGCCACCATTCCCGACGCGCTGCCGCCGGAATATGCCCGCGAGCTGGGGCAGCTCCAGGCCAATGCGCCGGCCATGGGCTGGGCCTTCGTGCGCCGCCGCATGGCCTCGGAGCTGGGACCGGACTGGCAATCGAAGTTCGCCAAGTTCGACAAGGAAGCCTCGTTCGCCGCCTCCCTGGGCCAGGTGCATCGTGCGACCTTGCCCGAGGGCCGCGACGTGGCGTGCAAGCTGCAGTATCCCGACATGGCCTCGGCGCTGGAGGCCGACCTCAACCAGCTAAAACTTGTGTTCGCGATCGGCCAGCGCTTCGATCCGGCGATCCGCACCGACGAGATCCATGCCGAGATCACGACGCGGCTGCGCGAGGAATTGGATTACCGCCGCGAAGCCAGGCACGTCGGCCTCTATCGTCACATGCTGCGCGATGAACCAAATGTCCATGTGCCCGAGGTCGTGCCGTCGCATTCGACCGACCGGCTGCTCACCATGGGCTGGCTGCAGGGCGAGCCGCTGCTCAACTGGAAGACCCGTCCGCAGGAAGAGAAGGACGCGCTCGCCATAAACATGTTCCGCGCCTGGTATGTGCCGTTCTATCGCTACGGCGTGATCCACGGCGACCCGCATCTCGGCAACTACACGGTGCGGCCCGACGGTGCGGTGAACCTGATGGATTTCGGCTGCGTGAGGATCTTCCCGCCGCGTTTCGTGCGCGGGTCGATCGAACTCTACCGCGCGCTGATGAGCGACGACGAGGCGCGCGCCGTGGCCGCCTACGAGGACTGGGGTTTTACGGGGCTCAGCCGAGAGATGATTCAGGTGCTCAACCGCTGGGCGGCATTCCTCTATGGCCCGCTGATGGACGACCGTCCGCGCCGCCTCACCGAGGGCATGGCCGAGGGTTATGGCCGCGAGATGGCGCAGAACGTTTTTGGCGAGCTGCGCAAGCTGGGTGGCGTGCGGCCGCCGCGCGAGTTCGTGTTCATGGACCGTGCCGCGATAGGCCTCGGCGCCGTGTTCATCCATCTCCGCGCCTCGATCAACTGGCACCAATTGTTCGAAGGCATGATCGAGGGCTTCGATGTCGATGCGCTCACCGCCCGTCAGCAGGCAGCGCTTGCCGAGGTCGGGCTGGCATGACACTGGACGGCCTGGTGAGCTGCCTCAGCAGCCATGGACCTGGCGAGACCATGGACCGGTTCGTGGCTGCGGTGGCCGAGCGCGGCATGACGATCCTGGCACGCATCGACCACGCCGGCGCGGCGGCCAAGGTGGGAATGGAGCTGCGGCCGACCGAAGTCGTGTTGTTCGGCAATCCGAAGGCGGGCACGCCGCTGATGCAGGCGATGCAAACCATCGGCATCGACCTGCCGCTCAAGGCGCTGGTCTGGCAGGATGCCGACGGCAAGACCTGGCTCAGCTACAACGATCCGAAGTGGCTGGTCGAGCGCCACGGTATTCCCGCCGGCATGGAGCGGACGCTCGGCGCGATGGCCGACGTGCTGGCTGCCATCGCCAAAGCCGCGACATGAACATCCTGGTGACCGGTTCGTCGGGTTGGCTCGGCCAGACCCTGGTGCCGCGGCTTCTGCGCGACGGCCATCGCGTCGTCGGCCTCGATCCCGAGCCAGGGCCGACGACGGAGATCGTGGGTTCGGTGGTCGACCGCGCGCTGGTGCGCCGGATCATCCGCGACGAGGGGATCGAGGCGATCGTCCATGCCGCCGCGCGCCACAAGCCGCACATCGAGACCCATGACAATTCCGAGTTCGTGGCGGTGAACGTGCAGGGCACGCTCAACCTCCTGGAGGAGGCGGTGGCAGAGGGTTCCAAGGTCGACCGCTTCGTCTTCACCTCGACCACCTCGCTCATGATCTCGCAGCAGATCCGCGACGGCCGGGCAGGCGGGGCCACGGAAGCGATCTGGATCGACGAGGAGATGGCGCCGCTAAAGCCGCGCAACATCTACGGCGTCACCAAGCTCGCGGCCGAGGAGCTGTGCCGGCTCTTTAACCATCTGCACAAATTACCGGTCATGGTGCTGCGCACGTCGCGCTTCTTCCCGGAGGAGGACGACATGGCCCACGCCATCGCCCAATCCGGCGAAAACACCAAGGCCAACGAGTTCCTGTTCCGCCGGCTCTCGGTCGAGGATGCGGCCGAGGCGCATGTCGCGGCGCTGGCGAAAGCGCACGAGATCGGCTTCGACACCTTCATCGTCTCGGCCATGACGCCGTTTTCGCGCGGCGATGCCGCCGCCCTGATCGTCGACGCGCCATCGGTCGTGGCGCGCCTTTTCCCCGACTATCCCGCGCTCTATGCCAAGCACGGCTGGACGATGTTCCAGTCCATCGACCGCGTCTACGACGCCGGCAAGGCCGCGCGGAAGCTGGGCTTTACCTGCCGCACGAACTTCCGCGAAATCCTCGACGGGCTAAAACGCTAGCGCGCCGCCAGAACGAGGCCGCGTACCATATGCAGGTCGCGGACGACTAAGGTGCAGAGGCTCCTGATCTCGTCCGTCGCTTCGAGCAGGTCCGGCACCATGATGGTCATCATGCCGGCGGCTGCGGCGGAGCGGACGCCGTTGTGGGAGTCTTCCAGGGCGAGACAGAGAACGGGATCGACATTTAGGCGCTTGGCCGCAAGCAGATAGGGATCTGGCGCCGGCTTGCCGGCGGCGTAGTCACCGCTCGCCACGATCTGGTGGAAACGGCCGCCGAGATCGTGTGCGCCGAGATGATGCTGCACGGTCTTGTGTGAAGACGATGTTGCGATGCCGCGCGGCAGGGCGAGCGTGTCCAGCGCATCGAGCAGTTCGAGGACGCCCGGCTTCACGGTCAGTCGGGTTTCGACGATCACGGCGAAGTGCCGGTGCCAGGTGGCCAGCAACGCGTCGACGGGAAAGGAATTGCCGTAGTGTTCCAGGAGGAAGGCCCGGGTCTGCGCCCAGGGGCGGCCGATCATGGTGTGGAAGATGGCGGGCGTGATGTCGTGGCCGAGTTCGACCGCCGCCGCCATGATCGCGTCCTGGTAGAGCTGCTCGGTGTCGAACAGCAGGCCGTCGAGATCGAAGATGACGGCTTCAGGGCGGCGCGGGAGTTCCACGAGCCGCGCACCCCTAACCACGAACGCGCGGCATCATGATCATGTCCCACGGGCTCGGCACGTCACCGTGCGGCACCCAGACGAGCGCCGGGGCGTTCAGCGCAAAGGCCTTGTGCAACACCTCTTCGAGTTGCCTCGGATCGGTCGCCTTGAACGAGGCGATGCCGAAGCTCTCGGCGAGCTTGGCGAAATCGGGGTTGTGCAGGTCCGAGGCGATCAGGCGGTTGCCGTAGTGCTGCTGCTGGATGCGCTTCACGTTGCCGAAGGCGCCGTTGTCGAACACCACCACGACCACCGCGAGATTGTGGCGCGCCGCCGTCGCTAGCTCGCCCACCTGGTACATGAAGCCGCCGTCGCCCGCGATCGCCAGCACCTTCTTGTGGGGCATCGCAGCCTTGGCACCCAGCGCGGTGCCAAACCCCCAGCCGAGATTGTCCTGGTAGCCCGGCGAGAGATAGGTGCGCGGCTTCTCGATCGGCAGCGCCACGCGCGAGGCGAAGCCCATCTGCGAGACCTCGTCGACGAAGATGCCGTCTTCGGGGAGCGCAGCGCGGATCGCCTTCAGGAATCCGGCTTGCGGCTCCAGACGCGACAGCCGTTCGGCGAGCCAGGCGCGATGGCCTTTCAGTTCCTCGGCGCGCGAGGCCCGCGCGCGATTGTACCTGGGCAGGGCCGCGATCAAGGCGCGCAACTGCGTCGCCGCATCGCCCACCAGCGCCACGTCGGGTTTGCGAAAGCGGTCGGGCTCGTCGGGATCGATGTCGAGGCGCACGACCTTCAGGTTCTTGTCGATGCCCCAGCTTCCGTTCTGGATGAAGAAGCGCGTGCCGATCGCCAGCACGGCGTCGGCGTCCTTCCACAGGCGATGGCCGACCGGCATGTCGACGGCGAGGCGATGCGAGCTCGGCACGACTCCACGGCCGCGCCGATAGGAGCTGACCGGCGCTTCGAGCAGCTCGGCGATGGCGATCACCTCGGCGCTGGCATCGAGCGCGCCGCCGCCGACCACGATGATCGGCCGCTCGGCCGCACCCAGGATCTTTGCCGCCGCCGTGATCGCCTCGTCGTCGATCGCCTCGGCCGGCAAGGGCAGCGGCGCGGCGGGCAAGGTGACGTCGGCGCGTTTGGCCCAGGTGTCGAGCGCGCATTCGAGCGCGACAGGACGCGGCCGGCCCGAGGTCGCGTGCCAGATCGCCTGGCTGACCAGCGTCGGCGCCTCCTGCGGACTGCGGATGCGTTCGGCCCACTTGGTGACGTGGCGCATCATGCCCAGCTGGTCGTGGATCTCGTGCAGGTGGCCGTGACCACGGTCGATATCGGCCTGCGGGATCTGGCCGATCAGGCCGATCACCGGGGCGTTCATGCCGTAGGCCGTCAGCAGTGCCGCGCCCGCGTTCAGGAAGCCGGGGCCCGGCACCACCGCGAAAGCCTGCGGCTTGCCGGTGACGAGCGCGGCGCCCAGCGCCATGTAGGCTGCGGTCTGCTCGTGCCGTGGATGGATCACGCGCAGTCTGTCGGCGGCATGGTAGAACGCATCGAACAGAGGATCGTTGTGCAGGCCGGGCAGGGCATAGACCGTGTCGAGGCCGTGATGCAGGAGGGTTTCGACCGTGGCTTCGGCGGTGCTCAGACGTGGCATGGTGATGGTCTATAGGCCGCACGTCAGGCGATCAAGGCAGGCGGCATGCGCCTGATCCTCTACGTGCTCCTGCGCGTCGCAGCCGTCGTGCTGATGGCGGGCGCGCTTGCCTGGTACGCGGAGCGGCGGCTCGATCGCGCCGCCGAGGCGAGATCCTTCACCGACGTCGGCAAGGTGCCGGCGGTCGACGTGGCGCTGGTGCTGGGCACGGCGCCGATCGGACCGGAAGGCGGGCCCAACCGCTACTTCGTCTATCGCCTCGACGCCGCGGCGGCGCTCTACAAGGCGGGCAAGGCCAGGTATTTCATCGTGAGCGGCACGCGCGAGGGCCGCTACGACGAGCCCACCGCGATGCGCGCCGGCCTGATCGAACGCGGCGTGCCGGCCGACGTGATCTATCGCGACTTCGGCGGCGACCGCACGCTCGACTCGATCGTGCGGGCGCGGCGGATCTACGGCCAGACGCGTCTTGTCATCGTCTCCCAACGCTTCCATCTCGCCCGCGCCCTGTTCCTGGCGCTGCACGAGGGCATCGCCGCCTCGGGCTTCGAAGCCCGCGACGTCGATACGCCCTACAGCATCTTCACCGAACTCCGGCGCTACCCCTCGGCGCTTCGCGCCTACTGGGATGTGTGGACCGGCATGAGGACCGAGGAAGCTGGCAAGCCAGTGCGGATCGGAATCGATCCGGCGGAGTAAGCATCATGGGACCGCGGGCCTCCAGGCCCGCTCAGTTCTTGAGC
>CAMDOT010000308.1 GCA_945903635.1 Rhizobium sp. Q54
CGCTCATCTCATGAGGCGGGCCTGGAGGCCCGCGGTCCGCTTGAGTCAAACCGTCGGCGCGGCCGTCTCGTAGCCGAATTCCTTGTCGAGCGCGGCGATCTGCCGGCGGAAGTCGATCAGCAAGGCACTCTTGTCGCTCTCGTCCAGCCATGAGCCCTCGACCGAGTTCAGGCTGAACTTGCGCGCCATGTCGGGGCCCCAGCCGATCGTCTCGAACAGGGTCGTGAAGCCGTGGCCGAGATTGGTCCCGAACATCGCCGGATCGTCGGTGTTGATCGTGACGTTGAGGCCGGCCTCGACCATGCGGCGGATGCGCTGCGGCCGATGGGGCCGGTTGTGGATCAGGCTGGTCCAGGCGCAGGGCGTGAAATAGAGCCCGTCCTTGCGCGCCTCGCTCATCACGAAGTCCGACGCCAGCATGTTGTAGCCGTGGTCGATGCGGTCGCACCGGAGCACGTCGCGGCAGATCAGGTAGTTGGTCGGCGGCGCTTCCAGGGGCGTCAGGTAGTCCTCGCAGCAATGGGCCGTGCAGCGGAGCCCACCCTTGCGGGCGAGCGCATAGGCCTCGGCGAAAATGGCGGGAGGACCGACCCCTTCGTTGCCGTCCAACCCGATCCCGATCACCAATTCATGGCGATGCGCGAGCGCGGTCTCCACGATCTCGACGGCCTGGGCGGGAGAGTTGATCGACCGATCGATACAGCAGATCAGCCGGGCCGAGATACCGAACGCGCGTCCCACCCGCTCGACGCCGTCGGCCATGCCGGCCACCATCGATGGATAGTCGATGCCGTTGGGATAGAAGTAGTCAGGATTGAAGAAGAACTCGACATGCCGCAGGTTGCCGTCGCGCCTGGCATCCTCGCAATACTCGTAGACCGCGCGGCTGAAATCCTCGGGCGTGCGCAGCACCGACGCGGTGAGGCGCAGGATCTCGAGGAACCCGTTGAAATCGGGCCACTGATAAAGTTGCTCCGCCGGCCGTGGCAGGGGCAAGCCGTAGTGCCTGGCCAGCTCGGCGACCGTGGTCGCGCGCAACGTGCCGGCGAGATGGCAATGCAGCTCGGCCTTGGGAATGCGCCGGAGATACTCGTCGGCAACCGCCTTCGCCATGGCAGCGATCCCTACTTCCTGTCGATGTTGTAGAGCAACATCACCGGCGATTTCAGCACGCCGTCGAGATTGTTGCGCCAGGCCGACGGCGTCGTGAACTGCGCCAGCGGCAGGTAGAGCACCTGCTCGTAGGCGCGGACCTGGATCTCGGTGGCGATGGTCTTGCGCGTGGCCTCGTCCGGCGCGGTGGCGAATTTGAGCCGCAGCTCCTCGATCTTTTCATCCTTCGGCCAGCCCCAGGCCGACGCCGGCGGGCCCGAGGCCACCAGGAACGGGTTGCTGAGGGGATTGCCCTGGTCGGGCACAGAGTTGGTCGTGTGCGCGAGGTTCCAGCCACCCTGCGCCACCGGCCCGGTGTTCAGCCGGCGCGTGGCGAAGGTCTGGAAGTCCATCGACACCATGTCGACCTTGAAGCCGAGATCGACCAGCGTCTGGCGCGTGACGTTGCCCAGCGCCGCGATGCCCGGCGCGTTGGCGACATGCAGCATCACAAGAGGTGCGGACATGTCGACATTGGCGTCCTTCAGCATCGCCCTGGCGGCGGCCATGTCGCGGGTCGGGATGCCGTCCTTGCTCTCATAGGGCATGCCGCAGCCGAACATGGCGGCGCAGTCGGTCGCGAATTTCGGATCGCCCGCCACGACGCCGGCATACATCGTCCGGTCGATCGCCCGGGCGATGGCCTGTCGCACCTTCACGTCGTTGAAGGGCGGCTGCAGGTGGTTCATGCGCATGATGGCCTGGAAGCCGAACTTGCTCACGACCTCGGCCTTGGCGCCCGATTTGGCGTCGAACAGCGGCAGCAGGTCGGCCGGGACGCGCTCGAGATAGTCGACCTCGCCGCGAATCAGCGCGCTCACCTGGGTCTGCGCGTCGGGCATGCCCAGCATCTCGATGCGATCCATCCTGGCGATCTTGGCGCCTGAGGCCCAGCTAGGCGGCTCGCTGCGCGGCTTGTAGTCGGCGAACTTGTCGAGGACGATTTTTACGCCGGGCTCGTGCAGGTCGGCGCGGAACTTGTAGGGGCCGGAGCCGATGATCTCCTTCACCTGCTCGCTGCCCGGCGTCTTGGCGATCCGCTCCGGCATCATGAAGGGCACCGGGGCGCCGATCTTGGCGAGGCTGTCGAGCACCAGCCCATAGGGCTCCTTCAGCACCAGCTTGATCGTATTGGCGTCGGCAGCGTCGAGTGACGAGATGAACCTGGTGAGCGTCTGGCCCATGCTGTCGCGCGACGCCCAGCGGCGGATCGAGGCGACGCAGTCCGCGGCCGTGACCGGCTGGCCGTCGTGCCACTTCAGGCTGGGCCGCAAGACGAACGTATAGGTGAGCTTGTCAGGGCTGACCGTGTAGCTCTCGACCATCTGCGGCTTGGGCGTAAATGTGTCGTCGACGGCGAACAACGTGTCGTAGATCAGGTAGCCCAGATCACGCGTCGTGAAGGACGTGGTGAAGTGCGGGTCGAGGACGCGGCTCAGCGTCTCGGGTGCCACGCGCAGCAGCGATTGTGCCTGCAGCGGCGCACTGGTCAGCGCCGCCGAGGCCGCAAGGACCATCAGGGGCCAAAAACGACGGATCGTCATGCTGTCTCTCCCACGGGCCGGCGCGGCGGCCTGTGTCATGTAACACCCGATCGGGGGCGCAATTGAAGCCTAACTTTGCGCACGCGCTGTCGCGTTTTTCGGCACAGGCAGTTACTTGCCGGGCAATTGGAGGAGTTGTTCCTTCAGGTGGTCGGCCAGCATGGCCGCCACGGGCGACAGGCGGACATGTCTGCGGGTGATCAACGACAGGCTCGACCCCTTGAGATGGCGGTCGGCGATGGGGATGTGGACGAACTCACCGTCGATGAGGTCGCGATAGACATCGGGAAGGGCCAGCAGGGCGATCTGGTGATGTTCAAGCACCAGCATTTTCATGACCGCGATCGAATTGGTGGTCACGACTCCGGCAGGATGGATGTTCGCCCGTCGCAGCGCCTTGTCGAGGATGCCGCGGGAAGTGAGAGAGGCGTCGGGAAAGACGAAGCTGTAACTGGTGCAGTCGGCGAGACCGATCGTCTTGCGGTTGGCCAGTGGATGGCCGCGCGCGACAAGGATGCCCGGGCTCGACTGCACCCGCGCCAGAAACTGGATCTCGGGTTGGCGAGGAACGGCGTAGCAGATCGCGAGATCGAGCTTGCCACCGACCAGCAGTCCGACGATCTGCTCAGTGCCTCCGATGACGACATCGAGCGAGACCTGGAAGTGGCGCTCGCCCATCTGCGTCATCAACCGCGAGACGACGGCGCTGCCGAAACTCTCCATCAGGCCGATCGAGACGTGGCCGCGCACCGGGCGGCGCAACTGGGCGAGGCTCTGCAGTGCTCGCGCGTGATCGTGCTGCCAGCGCTCGATCTCGGTGACCAGGAGTTCGCCGGCGGCGGTGAGGCGAAGTCCGCGCGGCAGACGCTCGAACAGCTCCGCTCCATATTCGGCCTCGAGCTTGAGGATCTGGCGATTCACCGCCGAGGGCGACACGTTGAGTTGCGCCGCGGCCCGCCGGATCGACCCGATCTTGGCGACCAGGCTCAGCCAGGACGCGGCGGGAGAGATCAGGGGCACGGGCGCCGGCCGCTCTATCCGCGGATCAGGGCGGCCAGCGCCGCCACGAACCGATCCAGCTCCTCCTCGGTGTTATAGACATGCACCGAGGCGCGCATGACGTTCAGCAGGCCGCGGCCTTTCAGATCGAGACGCGACGAGAACTGCGTCGAGACGCTGACGTTGATCGCCTGGGCGCGTAGCGCCATTTTCAGCGCGTTGTGGTCGGCGCCCGCGACGGCGAAAGTCACGATGGCGCCGCGCACCTGGCCGAGGTCGGTCACCGTGACGCCCTTCAGCGGGGCGAGGCGCGCGCGTAAACCGTCGGCCAGGTGGCGCAGGCGCGCCCAGATCGCCTCCACGCCGAGTTCGTTGGCCTGGTCGGCGGCGACCTTCAGGCCGATGACGCCGGCGAAGTAGCGCTCCCAGTTCTCGAAGCGCTTGGCGTCGCCCATCACCGTGTAGGCGTTGTCGTCGCTCCAGCGGGCGGCGTGATTGTCCAGGAACACCGGCTCGATGTGCGAGGTGGTGCGCGCCTTGGCGTAGAGGAACCCGGTGCCACGGGGCCCGCGCAGGTACTTGCGGCCGGTCATCGACAGGAAATCGCAGCCGATTTTGTTGACGTCGACCGGCAGCTGCCCGACCGATTGGCAGGCGTCGAGCAGGTAGAGCACGCCGGCATCGTTGGTGATCTTGCCCACGGCCTCGGCCGGCTGCACCAGCCCGCCCTGCGTCGGGACGTGCGAGATCGAGACCAGCCTGGTGCGCTTGTCGATGGCGCGTTCCAGCGCGCCGAGGTCGATCTGGCCATGCTTGTCGTCGGGCACGACCACGATCTCGGCGCCGGTCTTCTTCGCCACCTGCAGGTAGGAGATGTAGTTGGACGAATATTCGCTGACGCAGGTCAGGATGCGGTCACCCGGCTGGAAGTCGAGCGAATAGAAGGCCATGTCCCAGGCGCGCGTGGCGTTCTCGATGAAGGCGATCTCGCCCGCCTCGGCGCCGATCAGTTGGGCGACCGAGGGATAGAAGCCGTTCAACGTGTCGCGCGCCTTGTCGGCGGCCTCATAGCCGCCGATCTCGGCTTCGAGCCGCAGGTGATCGAGCGTGGCGTCCAGCGTGCGCCGGCTGGGCAGCGCCGAACCCGCGGCGTTGAGATGCAGCACATGGGCGCAGCCCGGGGTTTCGGCGCGCAACCGGGCGATATCGAGGCTCACGTTGGGATTCCCTCTTGTTGTATGATTCGTCATGTCGTTGTCGGACATCGTGCGTCGTCTCGTCCTGCCTAAAGCCGCTCCCGAGCCGGAGCAACTGACCATTGCTCATGCCGGCGATAATCTGCCGGTGACCTTCGTGCGTTCCGCCCGCGCGCGGCGCGCCTCGCTGCGCGTCGATGCCGCCCGGCGGCGCATCGTGCTGACCGCGCCGCTGCGCATGGGGCGCGGCACGGCGGTCGATTTTGCCCACGCCCAGGCCGGATGGATCGCGGCCCGCCTGAGGCGCCTGCCGGCGCACCGGCCCTTCGTCGATGGCGCCGAGGTGCCGCTGTTCGGCGCGCCGCACATCATTCGCCATCGCGACGATCGCCGCGGCACGGTGTGGCGGGAAGGCTCGGAGATCCATGTCGCGGGCAAGCCTGAGCATCTGCCGCGCCGCCTGCGCGACTGGCTGACGGCGGAACTGAAAGGCCGGCTGGTGCCGCTGGTCCACGCCAAGGCGCAAAGCGTCGAGCGGCCGGTGAAGCGCATCACCGTGCGCGACAGCCGCTCGCGCTGGGGCAGCTGCGGGCCCGACGCGACGCTGTCGTTTTCCTGGCGGCTGGTGTTCGCGCCGCCCGAGGTGCTGGACTATCTGGTGGCGCACGAGGTCGCCCATCTCGTGCACCTGAACCACGGCCCACGCTTCTGGGCGCTCGCCCGCACGCTCTGCACCGTCCCGATCGAGGGCCCGCAGGCCTGGCTGAAGCGCAATGGCGAGGTCCTGCTGCAGTACGGCGGCTGATCATGTTCTTCCCGGACCGCGGGCCTCC
>CAMDOT010000309.1 GCA_945903635.1 Rhizobium sp. Q54
CACGGCGCCGTCGCCGGCCGCAGCGGTCAGCGCCGCACCAAATCCGCCATCGCCGTCATGCCCGACGACTAATGTGACGCCCGCTTGCACCGCCGGATCGCGGGCCGCGACCTCGCGCCAGATGGGCCGCAGCACGCGGAGAGCCGGCACGTCGCCACCCTCCAGCCGAGGGCGAGCGCCCCGCAATGTCAGGCCGTCCATGCGCGCAACCAGGCCGCCGGCGCCGTCGAGCAAGTCGATGACGGCGACGAAGCGTCCCGGTCCGCCCGCGCTGCGGCGGGCATGAGCGAAGCGCGCCAGCGACAACGGCCGCCACAAGGTGAGGGACTCGACCGAGGCCGGCCGCAGGCCCTTGCCGCCCTCGCCCACCAGGGCGAAGCAGAGCTGCATCGCCGCATCCAGCACCCCGGGCGGCATATCCTCGGCCACTGCCGCTCTGTCGGCGAGCCTGCCGACGGCTTCGCCGTCGCCGACATGCACGGTGTCGAGCAGAGCATAGGACGGGCCATAATCGACGCCGGCTGCCGCCAGCAGCGCATACACGTGATCATGCGCCAAAGCCGTTGGGCAGCAGGCCAAGAGGCCGGCAAGGTCGCTCGCCGTCGCCGCATCGCGCGGCCCCTCCGCAGCGAGCGTCAGCGTCATCGCGTTGCCGAGACGGAGCGTGCGGCCTGCGGGCGTAATGCTCTCGGCGACAGTGATCGTCGCGCCGCTCGCCCGCACCGGGACCGGCGCGGTCCAGGCGATGTCGGTCAGCCGGAACGGTGCCCGGGCGCCAGCATGGGTCACCGCCCGGGCGAGCAGCAAGGCACCTGCGGCCATGAGACCGCCCGCGACCCGATGGTCGGCCACCAATGGATCGTCGGACCGAAGCACGATCGTATCCGCCTTCGTCCCGGAGGCCGGGTCCGGCCGTGTCGACAGCCAGCAGCGGCGGCGCTCGAACGGATAGAGCGGCAGCCCGGTTCGTGAGAAGCCGGCGAAGAAGAACCGCCGCCAATCGACCGCAGCCCCGGTCACCCAGGCCTCGATCGCAGCGTCGAGTTCCAGCGACGGCGGCGCGTTGCGGCTTCCCGGGGTCGCTTCGCCGCGATGAGTGCCGGCGTCGGCGCCATCGGCAAAGGCCTTGAGGCGCGCCGCGGCCTGAGCGCGGTCCACAGCGACGAAACCGAGGCGGTGCCGCATTGCCTCGCGGCCGAGCGCGAGCGTGCCGGCGACATCGACCAGCGCCGACACATCTGCCGCGGCCAGACTTTCGGCGAGCCGGCCGGCCAGCGACCGCAACGCGGCCGCGCTCCGCGCCGAGAGCAGGACAGGCCTGGGCTGGCCGTCATCGGCACTAGCCGCAGCCGCCGGCGGCTCCTCGACGATCAGGTGGACATTGGCCCCGCCGGCACCAAACGAACTGATCCCAGCCCTCAGCATCTGTCCGTCGGGCACCGTCCACGTCTCGGCCGTTTGCACGACACGGAAGCCGCTGCCCTCGATGCCCATGTCCGAGTTCGGCACGGCGCTGTGCAGGCTCGGCGCCAGGGTGCGATGGCGCATCTGCAGCACCACCTTGGTGAGTGCCACGATGCCGGCCGCCGACTCCAGGTGCCCGACATTCGACTTGACCGAGCCCAGAGGACAGCCAGCTGCCCCGAACGCGCGCCGCAGCCCGTTGATCTCGATCGGATCGCCGAGCGCCGTCCCGGTGCCGTGCGCCTCGACGTAGGAGATCGATCCGGGTGCCACGCCGGCCCGCGCCAGCGCGTCTGCGATCAGCTCGCCCTGAGCCACCGGGTTCGGGACGGTGAAACCGCTGGTGCGCCCGCCATGGTTGACCGAGCTGGCACGGATCACCGCGTGGATGCGATCGCCATCTGCGCGCGCCCGGGCCAGCGGCTTCAGCACGATGGCGCCGGCCCCCTCACCCGGCACATAGCCGTCGCCGCCCTCGCCGAAGCTGCGGCAACGGCCGTCCGACGCCGAGAAGCCCGCCTTGCTCAACACCCAATACTTCATCGGGTGCAGGCTCAGATTGACGCCGCCCGCGATCGCCACCGTGCAGTCGCCGGCCCGGAGCGCCTGCATCGCCATGTGCACGGCGGTAAGCGAGGCCGAACACGCGGTGTCGACGGCGACGCTAGGCCCGCGGAAATCGAGGAAATGCGAGACGCGGTTGGCGGCGTTCCAATAACCGGATGCCGTGATCGCGAGCTCGCCCCTGGCCCGCGCCTCGGCGGCGAAGAGCGGGTAGTCGGAATGCATCAGCCCGACGAACACGCCGCCGGCGCGCCGCTCCGGCCGGGCATCGCCGGCAAACAGGCCGTGACGGCCATAGCCCGCATCCTCGAGCGCCCACCACGCCACCTCGAGGAATTTTCGCGCCTGCGGGTCCAGGCTCTCGGCCTCGATCGGCGACATGTCGAAGAAGCGCGGATCGAACCGGTCGGCCCCGTCGATGAAGCCACCCCACTTGGTATGGCTGGTCGACGGGTTGTCGCGATCGGGGTCGTAGAACCCGGCGAGCGGCCAGCGCTCCTGGGGTATCTCCCGGATCAGATCGGTGCCGTCGCGCAGCAGTCGCCAGAACGTCTCCAGGTCCTCCGCCCCGGGATAGATGCCGGCGATGCCGATGATGGCAATGGCGTCGTCGCCCAATGCGGACGGCGCGACGACGGTGGCCGGTGCCAGTGCGACGGGAGAGTTGGATGAAGCGGGAGACGCGTCAGACGTCCCCGCCCCCACCAGCCGCGCCAGCGCGTCGGGGCGCTCGCGCTCGAGATACCCGGCGACCTCGCGCGACGTCCGGTATTCGAAGAACAGCGTCTTCGGCACGGCGCCGAGGTCACGCTCGAACGCGGCGTTCAGACGCGTGATCATCATCGAATCGATGCCGTACTCCTCGAACGGGATCTCGGCCTCGATGCGGTCGGCCGGCAGCCGAGCGACCTCGGCCAGGACACGAGCGACGTAGTCGGCCGCCGAAACGGCACGGCGCGCGTCCGGCACTTCGGCACGACCAGCCTCGGCCAGCCCGAGACGTCGAAGCCCGGCAGCGACGTCGCCCACGCCGTGAAGAACAACCTGCACCGGCGCCGTCCCGCTCACCGCCGCGTCCAATGCCGAGAAGGCAGCCTCGGCCGGCAGCGGCACGAAACCGGCCTCGCGCCGCAGCAGGGCGACGAGGTCGGGCGGCACCGTCATGCCGCCGTCCTGCCAGAGCGGCCAGGCGATGGCGAGGGTTCGCCCGCGGCGCCGACCGGCACCCGCGCGCCACGTCGCGAAGCCGCCGAGGAAACCGTTGGCGGCGGCGTAGTCGGCTTGCCCGAAGGTCGGGAACTCGGCCGCGGTCGAACCGAAGGCGCAGAACAGATCCAGCGGGTCGTCCCGCGTCAGCCGGTCCAACGCCAGCGTGCCCGCGACCTTGGCTCGCAGAACAACGGCAAGATCGCCGGAGGATTTCGTCGCGGCGATGCCGTCGCGCCGCGTGCCGGCGAGATGGAAGACCGCCTGGATCGGACCGAAGGCACGGCGCACGCGATCGAGCCCGGCCTCAAGCGTAGGAGCGTCGGCGACGTCGCCCTGGACCAGCATCACGCTGCCGGCCGCTTGCAGTGCGTCAAGCCGCGCCATTGTTGCCGCGGCCGGCGCCCGCCGCGACAGTAGCGCGACCCGCGCGCGATGGTGGCGGACCAGATGCTCGGCCAGCAGGACGCCGATCCCGCCGGTACCGCCGGTGATCAGGCATGTCGCGCCGTCGCGCATCATCACGCCGGTAGCCTCGGACGCCGCCGCGAGCGTGCGGACCTGCCGTCTGCCGTCGAGGATGCGGACATCGTCAGGCGCGTCGCGGGCCTCGGGCATTGCGGCGAGAATGGTGCCGGGGCTCGCGTCGCCGCCTTCGTGGGCAAGCGCACGTATCCACCACCCCGGGTTCTCCGCCGCCACGCAGCGGAGGAGAGCCGCGAGCGCCCGATGGCCGGGCGCATCGGCCGGACCACAAGACAAGACCAGGAGGCGTACGGAGGCGAGGCCGACTAAGCCTCTGACCACGCCCAGCACCAGATCGAGCGCCGACTGCGGATCGATCCGGCCGACCGCCGTGTCCAGCGGCAGCGTATCGAGCTCCGCCAGATCGGCGGCGGCGTCCAGCACGAGCACCACGTCGACCTGCCGCCGGCCGGCCAGCGCAACCGGAAGACTGTCGAACCGATCCGCCGACAGCAGGACCGCGCCCGGTGCCGCCGCCATCCATCGACTTCTCATCGCCTCGGGTGCGACGACGACCAGTCTCCGGTCCGAGACAGGTGTCGCCATAACCGGCGCATCGACCCATACCGGAACCAGACGCCGCGTGGCGATACCAGGCTCGGACGCCGCGCGGCCACCGGCCATGCTGCGCGCCACCAGACGCTCGAGGATCGCGACGGGGCTGCCATCCGCAGCCGCGAGTACGATGTCGAAGACCGCGCCATTGTGATCGATCCGCTTTGCGCGTGCGTGGACCCAGGCCGGCGCCGAGTCGGCGAGCCAGCGCACGGCACCCAGCGCGACGGGCACGAACAGGCCGGCCGGCGCACCGGCCGCCGTGCCGATGCCGGCTGCCGTCTGCATCGCTGCGTCGAGCACCGCCGCACCACGCGCCGACAGGCCTGAGCGTGCAACAAATCGCGCCAGCGCTTCGCCGTCGCCGGACCACAGGTGGTCTATCAGGCGGAACGCCGGGCCGTAGGCGATGCCGCGCGCCGCGGCGGCCTGGTACATCCCGGCGCCGTCGACGACGCGACCGAGACGCGCCTGCAGGGCCGCGACATCGAGGTTCGCCGGCGCTACCGCGGGTGGCGCCGCGGCGAGGGTCGCGTGCTCGACGCCGGCAAGCGTGAGGCGCAGCGTCGTCCCCTCGCCTTCCGATTCCAGGCGCAGGTCGAACGGGCCTGTGCCGGCGATCGGCCGGGTCCACATCAGATCGGCAAGCCCGGCCGAGGGGCGGCCGTCGCGCCTCGCCATCGCCGCCGCCGCCAGTTCGATCACCGCCGCCGCCGGCAGCATCGGCGCGCCGTCGACCCGGTGTTGGTCCAGCCGCCAGTCATCGGCGTCGACACGGATCGTCATGCGTCCGTCGCTCGTGGGTGGCGGCGAAGTCGCGGCAGAGCGGCTCAATGGATTCCAGTAGCGCGCGCCGTCGAACGGATAGACCGGCAGGCTTAAGACCCGCCCCGACGTGTCGAACAGGCGTCCGAACGGAACGACGGCACCGGCCTCGTAGGCTGTGGCGAGATCCACCAGGTTACGAGCTGCGACGGCGCGTTCCACGTCTATGGCGGCACGCGTCGCGGACGCCAACGGCTCACGGTGCGCCCTCAACGCCGCGACAAGCGAGACAGTATCGCCGGCGACCACGGCCATGCGGTGGCGGTGATGAGTGCGCCTGACGGCGAGCATCCAGGCGATGTCTGCGAGATTCCGTTCTGTCCCCGTGCTTTCGACGTGAATGGCCAGCGCCGTCGCGAGACGATCCAGCGATGCGCGGCTCTTGGCGGAGAGCGGGAAGATCCAGGGCCCGACTCCACCCGGCAACACCCGTCGCGACGGCGCCGCCTCCAGCACGATGTGGGCGTTGGAGCCGCTGAAGCCGAAGGAGCTGACCACCGCCCGGCGTGGTCCGTCCGCCGGCCAGGACGCCGTCTCGGTGGCGACGCGGAACGGGCTGCGGGC
>CAMDOT010000310.1 GCA_945903635.1 Rhizobium sp. Q54
GGAATTCAGCAGGTCGATATTGCCCTGCGTCAGCAAGAGCGGCTTTGTCTTCGGGTCGTCCACCGCCGCCGCGATCGCCTTATACAGTGCCTCAAGCACAGGCAGCGGTGTCTTGGCCGGCGCGATGACACCGGTCCAGAATGAGGTGACGAAGGCGGGATAGCCGGACTCGGCGACCGTGGGCACATCCGGGAGGTCGCGCCAGCGTACCGGCGTTGACACCGCGAGGGCCTTAAACCTGCCGGATTTGACCAGCGGCACGCCGTTGGGCGTGTCGAACACACTGTCGACTTCGCCTGAGAGCAGCGCTGCCTGCGCCGGCGCTGAGCCCGCGTAGGGCACATGTAGCATACGCGCTCCGATGATTGAGCCGAGTAGCTCGAAGGAGAGATGCGTGAGGTTGCCGATGCCGGCTGAGCCGTAGCTAATTGCCTCCGGCTTGCTGGTCGTGAGCTTGACGAAATCCGCGAAGGTGTCGACCGACTTGGTCTTCGGACTGTTCGGATTGATCGCAAGGATGAACGGGGCCGAGACCACAAGCGCCACCGGTGTCAGATCGATAAGCGGGTCGTATTTCATGTCTTTGTAGAGAAGATGATTCACGGTCATTGTACTGGCATTGCTGACAAGGAGCGTGTAGCCGTCGGGCACCGCCCGGGCGACCATAGCTGCGGCAATGGTGCCGTTCGCTCCGGCGCGATTCTCAACGATGACGGGCTGGCCAAGGCGCTGGCGCAGATCCTCCGCCAGGTGCCGAGCGACGAGGTCCGTCGAACTTCCCGGTGAGAATCCGACGATGAATTTGATCGGTTGGGAGGGGTAGGTCTGCGAGGCAACAGGAGTAAATGCGAGGCCCGCGAACGCGGCCGATAGCAGTACGCTGGACAGTCCTTTCCACGCAGTGATCATGTGACGTCCTCCCATTAATTATCGTTGAGTTGATGATTTTTCGCTTGGACATGCCGGCGCTCACATTGTGGTGCCGCTGCCGAAGTTCATCTTGAGAGGCGGACGCTGGTCCCCCTATCCCTTAACCTGTACCGCCAGTTCATTCCAAGGCGTCGGAAGTTCAAGTTGGAATGCTAACTATGTAGATCTATAATTTGATGGTCAACCAACAAGTAACTGAGCATTTATGAGAGCGTCTTCGCTTCCAGCCGTCCGGCGCACACAGGAAGATCGACGTGTGGAGTCCGATCGGCGAATTCTCCGTGCGGCCACCCGCCTGATCGCCCGCAATGGTTCGGCCGGCACTACGATGGCCGAGATCGGTCTCGCCGCTGGATACAGCCGCGGCCTGCCCAGCGAACGCTTCGGCACCAAGGACGCGCTGCTGGTAAGTCTCGTTGGCAATATTGAGGAGGCATTTAAGGCCCGGTTGGTGGCCGACCTTGGCGACAAGACCGGTTTGGCGGCGATAGAGGCGCGTATTGGGGCGCACTTGAATGGTGCCTTGAAGGGCGCGGATGGCGTGCGCACTTTGTACCTGCTCTACATGGAATCGCTCACTGTGGCGCCCGAACTGCACGCGCACATCTCGCAAATGGGTCGCGCCAATAGGGACGGATTTGCCAATCATTTGCGAGAAGCACAGCGCAACGGTGAGATCGGAGGCGACCTTGATCCGCAAGCCTATGCAATGGTCATTCTCGGCGCGATCCGGGGTATCATCACGCAGTGGGTGATCGATCCCGCGGCAGTTGATTTATTGACGTCGAAAGCCGTGTTGGTGTCCATGGTGAGGCATTCGGTCAGACGATCGCGAAGCGGTAAGTAATTCGATGGTGTCGCCGCTGCTAGAATATTGACCTAGAACACTACCTAACATTTGTTTGCGCTCAGCATGGCCTGCTTCGTGCGGAAAGATTGTGCCCAAGGTCTGGAGTGGGGACGGCGCGCTCGCGCCGGACGTCCGAATTACCCTCCTGCGATACACCAGATATTGAATCATAATGTCGGACTGCCGGCGCGCTGCCACTGGATCGAGGTGTTGGAACGCCAATGAGCCGGTTCCCAGCGGGGTGCAAATCTGGTTGGCGAGCGGACACCTCGACATGAGGAGAGGCTTCGCTGGCGCTTCAGTCTTGCCCTTGCGGGACGTCGTTAGGCGCTCCAAGCTTACCCCGTAAAAAAGCTGGTCATCCGGGATCAACCTCGGAGGGAGGAGACACAGTGACTTCATTTCGCGTGGCACTTGCCTGTGCTGTTTCCGTAATCGGATTGGTGTGGCCGTACGCGGTTTTCGCGCAGTCCGACGCCTATCCAACGCGGCCGGTCACTATCGTGGTGCCGTTTCCGGCCGGTGGGAGCGCCGACCTCAATGCGCGTACGGTCGCCGAGCGGCTGAGCTCGGCACTGGGCCAACCCTTCATCGTCGAGAACAAGGCCGGCGCCGGCGGCAGTGTCGGCACCGCTTTCGTGGCCAAGGCCCCGGCCGATGGCTACACGCTGCTGATGAGCAATTCCGGCGCGCTGACGGTCAACCCGCACCTCTTCGGCCAAGTCGGTTACGACGCGCTGAAGGACTTCGTGCCGATCTCGCTCTCCGTGAAGATCTCCAACCTGCTGCTGGTCCATCCCGACCTGCCGGTGCGCACGCTGCCGGAGCTGATGGCCTACGTGAAGGCGAAGCCCGGCACCTTCTACGGTCACAGTAGCGGCTCCAAACAGCTTTCGGGCGAGGTCTTTCGTGCCAAGGCCGGCATCGACATGCCGCCAGTCGCCTACAAGGGCAGCGCGCCCATGATGACCGACCTGTTGAGCGGCCATATCAAGATCGGCTTCGACGAGGTGCTGACCTCGATGCCCTACATCAAGTCCGGCAAGCTCTACCCGATCGCGACCACCGGCTCGGTGCGCTGGCCGACATTGCCGGACGTGCCACCGATCGCCGAGCTTGGCGGCGGCCTCGCGGGCTACGAGGTCACTGGCTGGTTCGGGCTCCTGGCGCCCGCCGGAACGCCACCCCGGATCGTCAATCGCCTGAGCGAGGTGCTGCAGAAGGCGTTCGCTGACAAGAATTTCCGCCAGCAGATCTACGACAAAGGTTCCGAGCCGATCGGCAGCAGCTCCGAGGAGTTCAAGGTCTTCATCACCGCCGAGTATCATCGCTGGGGCGATCTTATACGCACCGTCGGCATCAAAGCTGAATAGGAGACTTTCATGAGTCTCACCATTCAAACAGTGTCCCCGCATATCGGCGCGGAAGTCATTGGTGCGGATCTGCAGCAGCCGGTGGGTGACAACCTCTTCCGGGAACTGCACCAGGCCTGGGTTGATGCCGACGGCTTGCTCATCATCCGCGACCAGGTTCTGAAGCCCGAGCAGCAGATCGCTTTCAGCCGGCGGTTCGGTGAGCTCGCCTCGGCCAGCGAGAATCCGGTCATTCAGAAGTACAGCCTTCCCGGCCATCCCGAGATCTTTCGCGTCTCCAACAAGAAGAAGGATGACGAGCCGCTGGGGCGCGAGGATGCCGGAACCTATTGGCATTCCGACGGCACCTGGCAGGCGTTTCCTTCGAAGGCCTCGATCCTCTATGCCATCGAGATTCCAAGGGTCGGGGGCAACACCATGTTCGCCGACCTCTACCAGGCCTGGGAGACGCTATCGCCGACCATGAAGCGGCTGCTCGACGGGCTGCAAGCTGTTCACGCCATGGCCAATGCGGGCGACACCAGCTACGGACGCGAGTTTGCGGGCAAAGGCGATGTTATCGCCGCCAAGAGCGCCACCCATCCGCTGGTGATCACGCATCCCGACAGTGGTCGCAAGGCCTTGTTCGTGAACCGGGGCTATACGGCGCACATCGTCGGCATGACCAAGACGGAAAGCGACGCGCTTCTCGGCTTCCTGTTCCAGCATTCGACGGCGCCCGAGCTGGTCTATCGCCATAGCTGGCGCGCGCATGACCTGGTGATCTGGGACAATCGCTGCACGGCGCACTACGCCATTCCCGACTACAAGGCGGTCGGAGATCGTTACCTGCACCGCACGTCGGTGAAGGGCGATCGTCCGATGCAGTGACGGAGGAACGTATGCTGCAGAGCACTGAGGGCATCCTGAGCCCCGAGGAGATTGTCGCCTACCGGCGGGACGGCTACATCGTGCCGCGCTTGCGCCTGGAGGGCGACGATCTCGCCGGGCTGCAGGAGGCCGTCTCGCACCTTGTCGAGGACAATCCCACCTTGCTCGATCAGTCGATCGTCGGGCCGCATGTGCCCGGCAGCGGCGTGCAGGGCGTCGAGGTCAGATCGCCCGAATACTGGAGGCGTACGGCCTTGCATCCCCGCGTCCTCGACATGGTCGAGCAGGTCATGGGCCCCGACGTCATCCTGTGGGGCACGACGCTGTTCTACAAGCGCGCGATCAGCGGGCCGGAAACCGGATGGCATCGCGATGGCCAAGTCTGGCCGATCAAGCCGCTCGCAACCACCAGCGTGTGGATCGCCGCCACGGAAAGTACGACCAGGAACGGCTGTCTGCGCGTGATCCCGGGCTCGCACGCTGCCCAGCGCGTCGGCGAGCATGCCTTCGAGGACCGCAAGGACATGATCGTCCGTCGCAGCCTCGCCCGGGAGGAATTCGATGAGAGCACTGCCGTCGACATCGAGCTGGAGCCCGGTCAGATGGTCATGTTCGACGTCTACACGATCCATGGCGCCACCCATAACCGGGGCGCCGTTCCACGGGCGGGCTATGCGCTGCGCTTCATGCCCGCGACCAGCCATTTCGACCACGATGGCGCCGAACGCCGAGACGAGCCGGGCTATGCCCACAACACGCGCGCCTTGCTGCTGGCGCGCGGCAGGGACCGCTGCGGCCTGAACGATTTCACGCGCGGCCATCCGGTACTATCAGGACGGCTCTAGTTCTGTGTCTTTAGCTTCGCGGTTTCGATCAGGTAGTTGTGCGAGGCTTGCGCTAGTTTCTGGAGCCGGCCCACATCGACATCGACTAGACGTCGATGAAGCCCGCACCACAACCATGCCCGAGGCATCGACGCTCTCGGCATCGGCGGCCTCGAGGTTCCTGCCGACCGCGGCGATATTCGAACCCTCAACCAGGACATCGCCGCCGTTCAGATCGGCCTGCGCCTGTCGAGCGTGACGACATAGCCCCCCTTTATCAGAATGCAGTTCCTGGTGTGCCCGGACTCGGATCGGCGGCAAAGGACAGCCTGGGTACCGCCGCGGCCATCAGAGGGGCCACGGCCAGTTCGCCGAGAAGTGCGCGCCGTCCGAGGTCGTTTGGTCAAAAAACTCGAACGACCGGAAGCCCAGCGCCCAAGCGGGGTAAGCATAGCGGTGCCGGAGGTGGCCCCGTACAATTTTTCGGACGGCCGATGCCGCCGTCGCCGGGGGCCGGACAGGGCAGGGGGACGGTTATGGATTGGGCACGCACCCTTGCCTACGTGACGGGGACGGTGGATCAGGAGCTGCTGGCGCGGAACGAGTGCCTCGCAGCCGAAAACCGCATCATGAAGGCCCAGCTGAAGGGTCGGCTGAAGCTGTCGGACGCCGAGCGAGGCGCGCTTGGCGAGGTCGGTCATCGGCTGGGCCGCAAGGTTCTGGCCGACATCGCCACTGTCGCTCGGCCGGACACGATCCTTGGCTGGTATCGCAAGCTCGTGGCCCGCAAATTCGATGGCTCGAAGGCCCGGCAATATCCGGGCAGGCCCCGGATCAAGCGGGAGGTCGAGGA
>CAMDOT010000311.1 GCA_945903635.1 Rhizobium sp. Q54
TTGGACAAGACCCTCCCGCGCACGCCGCAGGCAGACGCTCGAGGGCGAGGGTGTAGTCACACGGATGGTACGTCACGCCAGGCCGTAACGAGTCCGTTTTAGCCCGTCCCCACCGAGCATCGATAAGACTCGGAACGGACACATGGCGCGGCCTGTCACAAGGTGCGCCGGGCGGTGACATCAGAAGAAGAAACGACGCCTAAAAAGCCCGTGATTCCGGGCTCGGCCCGGACTCCGGGCAGATGCGTGTCACAACATTTGTCTCAACTTGGTGTGACACATTGGGTTGTGACACGCGACCAGGACAACGGCTCCCCGGCGTGCGGAGAGCCGCTATTCTACAATTCCCGGCGCAGCAGCAATGTGCGCCACCACGCGCCGCCGGTCTCGAGATCGAGGCGCCGCTCGAAGACAAGGCCGCACCGGGCGTAGGCCGACAGGACGACGGCGGCCTGTTCGACGAGCAGGCCGCTCAGCAGGACGCGCCCGCCCGGCCGCACCGCCGCCGCGAACGACTCGGAGAGATCGACCAGTGGTCCCGCGAGAATGTTGGCGACGATGAGGTCGTATGGTGTGCGCTGGGCGAGTTCGGGCGCTCCGAGGCCGGCAGCGACAACGAAGCGACAAAGATCGCCGACACCGTTCAGGCCGGCGTTTTCGATCGCGACATCCACCGCCTCGGCATCGTTGTCGCCGCCCAGCACGGGGCGCCGCCACAGCTTGGCCATGGCGATGGCCAGGATGCCGCTGCCGCAGCCGACATCGACGGCATTGGTTGTTTCGGCGGAGTCGATCGTCGCCAGCATCTCCAGGCAACCGCGCGTCGTGGCGTGCGTGCCGGTGCCGAAGGCGAGGCCGGCGTCGATGCGCAACGGCAGCAGCCCGGCGGGTATGCCGTCGGCGACGTGCGAGGGATGGACCCAGAAGGGCCCGACGGCGAAGGGCCGGAACGAGCGCTGGTTCTCCGCCACCCAGTCGATGTCGGGCAGTTCCTCCCAACGCCAATCGGCGTCGATCGCCGCTAAAACCTCGGACCGGTCGCCGTCGCCGAAGATCTCGATTCGCCAAGGCCCGTCGCGTGAGACCTCGTGGCTGGTGACGACGAAGTCCTTCTCCGCCAGAGGCTCGAGCGCCTGTTCTTGCGCGGCGCGGTCGGCGGCTGGAACGACGGTCCAGGCCTTCCAGCCGCTCACGCGGCCTCGATGAAGCTGTCGAGCACCTTCTTCGGGCCGGCTTTTTCGAACTCGATATCGAGCTTGTTGCCGTCGACCGCGACGATGCGGCCGTAGCCGAACTTCTGGTGGAACACGCGCTGGCCGACGTTGAGGTCGGGCTTGTCACCTTCGACCGCGCGTCGGTCGTCCAGCGTCTCATCACGCCAGCGCGTGCGTCGCGCGCCGCCGCTGCCCAGGTTCTCGTAGTCGAAGCCGCTCGACTGGTCGCGCAGGCCGCCGTGATGGCCGGCCGAATAGGTGGCGTAGAGCCCCGCGTCGCTGCTCTCGGCCAGGTGTCCGACCGGCAGCTCGCGCAGGAAGCGTGACGGGATCGCGGCCTGCCACTGGTTGAAGATGCGCCGGTTGGCGGCAAAGGAGACATAGGCCCGCTTGCGCGCGCGCGTCAGGCCGACATAGGCGAGGCGCCGCTCCTCCTCGAGTCCGGCCAGGCCCTTGTCGTCGAGGGCGCGCTGGTTGGGAAACACGCCTTCCTCCCAGCCCGGCAGGAACACGGTATCGAATTCCAGCCCCTTGGCGGCATGGAGTGTCATGAGGCTGACCATGTCGGTGTCGCTGCGGTCGGCCATGTCGGTCAGCAGCGCCACGTGTTCGAGGAAGGCGGGGAGCGACGAGTCGAATTCCTGCAGGCCGGTGGTGAGCTCCCTCAGGTTCTCCAGCCGGCCCTCGGCCTCAGGCGAGCGGTCGAGACGCAGCATGTCGGTGTAGCCCGATTCATCGAGGATGGTTTCGACCACTTTGACATGGCTGGAGACGTCGAGCATGGAGCGCCAGCGCTCGAAGTTGGCAATGAGTTCGCCTAGAGACTTGCGTTGCCGGCCCTTCAGCTCGTCGGTCTCGAGCGCCCGCCGCGTCGCCTCGAACAGCGAGATCTTCTGCGTGCGTTGGATCAGTCGCAGCGTCCGCAGCGCCGATTCGCCCAGGCCGCGGCGGGGCGTGTTGTAGATGCGCTCGAAGGCGAGGTCGTCGTCGTGCTGCACCGTCACACGGCAGTAGGCCAGCGCGTCGCGGATCTCCTGGCGCTCGTAGAAGCGTAGGCCGCCGATCACGCGATAGGGCAGGCCCATGGTGATGAAGCGTTCCTCGAACTCGCGGGTCTGGAAACCGGCGCGCACCAGGATGGCGATCTGCGACAGCCGGTGCTTATCGCGCTGCAGCGCCTCGATCTCCTCGCCGATGCCGCGCGCCTCTTCCCCGCCGTCCCACACGCCGCGCACCGCGATGCGCTCGCCTTCCTTCATCTCGGTCCACAGCGTCTTTCCGAGCCGGCCCTCGTTGTGCGAGATCAGGTGCGAGGCGGCGGCCAGGATGTGCGGCGTCGAACGGTAATTGCGCTCCAGCCGGACGATGGTGGCGCCGGGGAAATCCTTCTCGAAGCGCAGGATGTTGCCGACCTCGGCGCCGCGCCAGCCATAGATCGACTGGTCGTCGTCGCCGACGCAGCAGATGTCCTGGGTGCCCTGCGCCAGCAGCCGCAGCCAGAGATACTGGGCGACGTTGGTGTCCTGGTATTCGTCGACCAGGATGTGGCGGAACCGGCGATGGTAGATCTCCAGGATGTCGGGGTGCTTCTGCCACAGGGTCACGCAATGCATGACGAGGTCGCCGAAATCGACGGCGTTCACCTCGGCGAGCCGCTCCTGGTACTGGCGGTAGATCTCGGCCGCCTTGCCGCCGGCGAATTCGCCGGCCTCGTCGCCCGAGACCTTGTCGGGGGTGAGCGCACGGTCCTTCCAGCGCTGGATGATGCCGCTCAGCACCCGCGCCGGCCATTTCTTGTCGTCGATGCCCTCGGCCTGCAACAGCTGCTTGATCAGCCGCGTCTGGTCGTCGGTGTCGAGGATGGTGAAGTTGCTTTTCAGGCCCACCAGCTCGGCATGGCGGCGCAGAACGCGCACACCGATGGCATGGAAGGTGCCGAGCCACATGCCGTCGGCCGCGCCGCCGATCAGGCTCGCCACGCGGTCGAGCATTTCGCGCGCCGCCTTGTTGGTGAAGGTGACCGACAGGATCTGCGAGGTTCGCGCCCGGCCGGTGATCAGGAGGTGGGCAATACGCGAGGTGAGAACCCGGGTTTTGCCGGTTCCGGCGCCGGCCAGCACCAGCAATGGCCCGCCCTGGTGGGTCACGGCCAGCCGCTGTTCGTCGTTCAGCCCGTCGAGATGGGCCGTGGACGCAACGGCGCGCCGCGCCGGCTCTGACGCGGCCGGGACGGGATCGTCGGTGATTTCGAACGGGTCGGCGGGGGGCGCCATGCACCGTCATATAGCAATCGGCGCGGCGGACGCCTATCTTTGAGACTGTGGACGCGCCCACTGTGGATGAAGGGGTGTAGGGATGGCCCGAGGGTTGAACGGTTCCGCGAACGGTAACGGTACGGGCCATTGGCCGACCGATATGGAAGGCGTCGAGGCACGGACGCCCGGCAGTTCGTCCAACCTTCCGGCGGCCATCGAAGAGGTGCTGCCGGCCGTCGTTGGCCTGAAGGCGACCATCCCGGTGGATCGGCGTTCCGCGCAGACCCTGGGGTCCGAACGCGAAGGCCATGGCATCGTGATCGACAACGAGGGCCTGATCGTCACCATCGGCTACCTGATCATGGAGGCCGACACCGTCACCATCACCGACATCGAGGGCAACGAATGGCCCGCCCATATCGTGGGCTCCGACTATGAAAGCGGTTTCGGCCTGGTGCGCACCGACGTGCCGCTGCCGGTGAAGCCGATGCGCTTCGGCGATTCCGACACGCTGTTGCTGCGCAGCGAGGCCACGGTCGTGGGCTATGGCGGCGAGAAGGCGACGCTCAAGGTCAAGGTCGCGAGCCGCCGCGAATTCGCGGGCTACTGGGAATATCTGCTCGATAGCGCGATCTTCACCGTTCCCGCTTATCCGCTGTGGGGTGGCTCAGCGCTGGTCGGCGCCGATGGCGCGCTGTTGGGCGTCGGCTCGCTGTTGGTGAATGAGGCACTGGGGCCCGGCGCGCAGGCCTTTCCCGGCAACATGTACGTGCCGATCAACCGGCTGAAGCCGATCTTCTCCGAACTGATGACCAAGGGCCGGCTGTCGACGCCGCCCCGGCCCTGGCTCGGCATCTATACCCAGGAGCACATGGGCCAGCTCGTGATCGTCGGCATTTCCGACGGCGGGCCGGGCGATCGCGCCGGGCTGCAGCGCGGCGACGTGCTACATGCCCTGAACGACGAGGTGCTGGACGACGTCGCCGACTTCTATCGCAAGCTGTGGGAAAGCGGCCCGGCCGGCACGACGATCCGCCTGCGCATGGAACGCGACAACGACGCCTTCGAGGTCGCGGTCCGCTCCGGCGACCGCGGGCGCTATCACAAGTACGGCTCCGACTGATCACAGTGTTCGCGCGCGGCCTGTGAATAGTCCGCGGCCTCGCGCTTTGACTCGGGCCATGCGCGCTGCATAGGTTCCTGCGAACAACACTGCGCAGGGGAGACAAACACATGGCCAGGGCCTTCGCCTCGCAAGCCGACATGGCGGACAAGAAGATCACCTTCAGCCGCCTGTCGGAGCATGCCTACGCATTCACGGCCGAGGGCGATCCCAACACCGGGATCGTGATCGGCGACGACGCCGTCATGGTGATCGATGCCCAGGCGACGCCGAAGATGGCGGAGCAGGTGATCGAGCGCATCCGCACCGTCACCGACAAGCCGATCAAGTATGTCGTGCTGACGCATTATCATGCGGTGCGCGTGCTGGGTGCCAGCGGCTACAACCCCGAGCACATCATCTGCAGCGAGGCGACGCGCGAGATGATCGTCGAGCGCGGCGCGCAGGACTACAAGTCCGAGCTCCAGCGCTTCCCGCGCCTGTTCCAGGCGGCCGAAACCATTCCGGGCCTGACCTGGCCCACCATGACCTTCGGTGACCGCATGAGCCTGTGGCTGGGTAAGGTGCAGGTCGACATCATCCATGCCGGGCGCGGCCACACCAAGGGCGATACGATCGTGTGGCTGCCCGAGGAGCGTACCCTGTTCAGCGGCGACCTCGTCGAGTACGGCGCCACGCCCTATTGCGGCGACGCCCACTACAAGGACTGGCCCGAGACCCTGCAGAAGCTGCGTGACCTCAAGGCGGAGGCGCTGGTGCCCGGCCGCGGCGACGCACTGACCGGCGAGGGCGCCGTGGAAGAGGGCATTGCCGGCACGCAGCAATTCCTGGCCGACCTCTACAAGGCCGTGTCGGCCAGTGCCGAATCGGGAGATTCCCTGAAGCAGGCCTACGACAAGGCGATGGCTGCCCTGCAGCCGCGCTACGGCAACTGGGTGATCTTCGAACACTGCATGCCGTTCGACGTGTCGCGCGCCTACGACGAGGCCAAGGGCCTCGACCATCCGCGCATCTGGACGGCCGAGCGAGATATCGAGATGTGGGCAGCGCTGGAGAAGGCGG
>CAMDOT010000312.1 GCA_945903635.1 Rhizobium sp. Q54
CGGCCCGCTCATGATCATGAGCGGGCCGGAGGCCCGCGGTCCGTATGAGCATGAGACTTGTGTTGGCTCCTCCCATCAGAACTGAACGAGTCCCATGTCCCAGCTTCCGACTTTCGCCGACGTTCAAGCCGCCGCCCGCCGTCTGGAAGGCATCACCATCCGCACGCCGCTGCTGGAGAATGCCCGCGTCAACGCAGGCCTGGGCGGCCGGCTGTTCATAAAGGCCGAATGCCTGCAGCGCACCGGTTCGTTCAAGCTGCGCGGCGCCTACAATTTTCTGGCGTCGATGAGCGAGACCGACCGCAAGAAGGGCGTGGTCGGCTGGTCGTCGGGCAATCATGCGCAGGGGCTGGCCGAGGCGGCCCGCCTGCTGGGAATGAAAGCAACCATCGTCATGCCGGCCGACGCGCCGGCGCTGAAGGTCGCCAACACGCGCGCGTCAGGCGCCGAGATCGTGCTCTACGATCGCATCAAGGACAGCCGCGAGGAAATAGGCCTCGGCATCGCGCAGAAGATCGGCGCCACGGTCGTGCCGCCCTACGATCACCCCTGGATCCTGACCGGCCAGGGCACGGCCGGCCTCGAGATCGTCGAGCAGGCCAAGGCGCTTGGTGTCACGCTCGATGCCGTCGCTGCCCCCTGCTCCGGCGGCGGCCTGTCGACCGGTATCGCGCTCGCCGTCAAAGGCCTTAGCCCCACGACCAGCGTGCATGCCGGCGAGCCGGCGGGCTTTGACGACCTCGCGCGCTCGCTCAGCTCCGGCAGCAAGCAGACCAACGCCAAGCTCAGCGGCTCGATCTGTGACGCGCTGCTGGCGCCGACGCCGGGCGACGTCACCTTCCCGCTCGCCCTGAAACTGCTGGGCCCGGGACTGGTCGTCAGCGACGACGAGGTGCTCGACGCCATGGAAGTGGCTTTCCGCGAGTTCAAGCTGGTGGTCGAGCCAGGCGGTGCGGTCGCGCTGGCGGCGGCGCTCACGGGCAAGCTGCCGGTGAAGGACCGGGCTGTGGCCGTGGTCTGCTCCGGCGGCAATGTCGATCACGCGACCTTCGCCCGTGCACTGGCGCGGCGCGCCGCATGAAAGCAACGCGGCGCGCCCGCCGTGAATGGCGGATCATCCTGTGGTTCTGCGTGGCGAGCGCGGCGATCAGCGCCTATTTCGGCTTTGCCGCCACGGCCCCCGGCGATTCGCAGCTGCTGGGCATCGCGCAGGGCCTCCTCACGTCGCTGCTGATCGCCACGCCCATCGTGTTCGTCGAGGTGCGGCGTGCGCGCTTCGACTCGTTGCCCTGGCTGCGCCGCCTGCCTCTCGCCGGCTACTTTGCCGCCAAGGTGCTGTTCTATTTCGTCATCATCATCAACGGGCTGATCCTGTCGCGCCTGCTGCTCTCGATCGTCGACCCCCATCCCGTCGTCCTCGACGCCACCTTCCGCAACGGCCTCTTTTTCGCGATCGGCATGTCGGTGTTCGGCAGTCTGATCTCCGAGACCGGCCGCCTGCTGGGCTTCGGCACGCTGAAGAACCTGCTGATCGGGCGTTACGTCCGGCCGCAGCGTGAACAGAAGGTCTTCCTGCTCATCGACATGAAGAATTCGACGGGCCTGGCCGAGCGGCTGGGGCCGGTGCGCTTCCATGAACTGCTGAGCATGTTCTTCCGCGACATCGTCGAGGCGGCCCTCGAATGCGAGGGGGAAATCCACAAATACGTGGGTGACGAGGCGATCCTGACGTGGCCGGCCGGCCCGGCGCTGGCCGACGGCGACTGTCTCGACTGCGCCTTCATCGCCCGCGATGTCATCGCCGCCCGCGGCGAGCAGTATCGCGCGCAGTTCGACGTGGTCCCGGAGTTCCGGGCCGCCCTTCATTGCGGCGAGATCGTCGCCGGCGAAATCGGCGACCAACGACGCGAGATCGCCTATGTCGGCGATACGCTCAACGTGGCGGCCCGGTTGCTCGACGCTGCGAAGACGACGGGCCGCGACGTGCTGACCTCCGCCGATCTGCTGAAATCGATGGCGCTGCCGGCCGACCTTCGCGCCGAACCGCTGCCCACGCTCGACGTTCGCGGCCGCAACGCGCCGCTCGAGATCTTCGCGCTGGAGCGCCGCGCCTAGCGCGCGTCGGCCAGGATCAGGTCGGCGGCCTTCTCGCCGATCATCATGCAGGCGGCGTTGGTGTTACCGGATACCAGGGTCGGCATGATCGAGGCATCGGCGACCCGGAGACCGGCAATGCCATGGACGCGCAGCCGGGCATCGACCACGGCGCCTGTATCGCCACCCATCCGGCAGGTGCCGACCGGATGGTAGGCCGACTGTCCTTCCCGGCGGGCAACGGCGAGGAAATCCTTGTCGCTGGAAACCTCGGCGCCGGGAAAGAGTTCCTCGGTGACGATCCGGCTGAGTGCCGTCGTCCGGGCCAGCAGGCGCGCGAACTTGAGGGCCGCGACCGTCACCGCGCGGTCGTGATCGGTCGACAGGTAGTTGGCCACGATCGCCGGCCGGGCGGCGGGATCGGGCGAGGCGATGCGGACATGCCCGCGGCTTTCCGGCCGCGACTGGTTGGCGAGGATCGTGAAACCCGAAAGCCAGTGAAGGCCTTGGTCGATGCGATCGATCGACCACGGCAGGAAATGGAACTGGGCATCGGGCCCGTTCGATTGCGGCAACAACCGCACGAAGGCACCAGCAACGGCGGGGGTGGCCGTCAACGGCCCGGTGCGCCGAAGCGCATACTCGACCGCCGCGGTCAGCCGGAGATGCAGCAGATTGATGTCGTCGTTCACCGAGCGACGCCACCATATCTTGTAGGTCGAGCGCACGCCCCAGTGATCCTGCAGGTTCTCGCCGACGCCGGGCAGGTCGCGGACGACGGGAATGCCGAGACCGCCCAGGAGTGTTGCCGGACCGATGCCCGATAGCTGCAGCAGCTGCGGCGAACCGACGGTGCCGGCACAAACCACCACCTCGCATCGCGCCCGTACGCTGACGCTTTGGCCGTCCTTGCGGTAGGTGACGCCCGTTGCGCGTCCGTCTGCGAGGTCGATGCGCTCGACCAGCGCGCCGGTCTCGACGCGGCAGTTGGCGCGGCGGCGTGCCGGAGCGATATAGGCTTGGCCGGTCGACACGCGGCGGCCATTGCTCACGGTCGCATGATAGAGGCCCGCGCGCTCGTGTGGGGTGCCGTTCATGTCGTCGGTCGGCGGCAGTCCGACCTCGGCACAGGCGGCCAGGAAGACCGAGCTCATTTCGTTGCAGTGCTCGCCCCGGGTGATCTTGACCGGGCCGTCGCCGCCGTGGAGGTCGGACGCCCCGCCGGGATAGGATTCGAGACGCTTGAAGTAGGGCAGGCAGTCGTCGAACGACCAGCCCTCGTTGCCCATCTGCCGCCAGCCATCGTAGTCGGACGGCAGGCCCCTGATGTAGACCATGCCGTTGATGGCGCTGCTGCCGCCGATGACCTTGCCGCACGGCCAGTAGATCCGGCGCCCGTCGAGCTGGGCTTCCGGCTCGGTAGCGAATTTCCAGTTCACCTCGGGGTCGAGAAAGGTCCTGGCAAAGCCGAGTGGAATCGAAAGCCAGCGGCTGGTGTCGTCCGGCCCCGCCTCCAGCAGAAGGACGCGATAGCGCCCTGCCGCGGTCAGCCGGTCGACAATGGGGCCCCCCGAGGAGCCCGCCCCGACGACGACAAAATCGAACTCTTCCATCTATCGCTTGCTAGACGGCTTTATGAGCTCCAGCAAGCTGCCAAGGATACCCTTGGGGAGAAAGATGATGAACACGACCAGCAGGACGCCGTAGACGAGGTTGTCGTAGCCCACCGCCTTGGTACCGAAGCCGATGCGCAGTCCCTCGGCCAGCATGATGGTGATGATGGCGCCGACGGTCGGCCCGAGGGAGACGTAGATGCCGCCGACCACGACGGCGAACACCATCTGCAGAGACACCGCGATGCCGCTCACCGTGTCGGGCGAGATGAACATCTGGTACTGACAGTAGAGTGCGCCGGCGAGCGCGGTCATGAGCGCGCTGATCACGGTGATCTTGAGTTTCTCGAAGGTGACGTTGACACCAGCCGCGGCGGCGGCGTCCTCGTCCTCCGAGATCGCCTCCAGCGCATAGCGGTCCATGCTGCGGTCGACCCAGCGCCAGATCAGCAGGCCTGCGCCCCAGACACCCAAGGCGATCAGATACCAGGTCGTCTTGTCGTCGAACTGGAGCGCGGCCAGATGGCTGCCCTTGGTGCGGTCGGGCGTGTAGCCGAGCGAGCCGCCGGTATAGTCGCGCGTCGCGGTGATGATCTGCAGCACGATGCCGGAGAGCGCCAGCGTCACCAGCGCGAAATAATGCCCGGTGATGCGGAAGCGGAAGCAGGGATAGGCCACGATCAGCGCCAGTGCGCCGGCGCAGACCATGGCGATCGGGATGCCGATCCACGGCAATACGCCGAGATGGTTCCACAACAGCGCGGTTACATAGGCGCCGACGCCCATGAAGCCGCCGTGGCCCAGCGACACCAGGCCGAACCGGCCCATCATCGACCACGAGGTGTAGGCGAACGACCAGATCAGGATCAGGACGAGGATGTGCAGGTGATAGGGATCGCGATAGACAAAGGGCAGCGCGATCAGCGCCGCGCCGACGATCCAGGGAACGGTCTGACGCAAAGTCACGAGCGACATCACTGGCGCCTCGCCAGCAGTCCGCCGGGTCGGATGAACATCATGACGATGAAGAAGGCGAAGGCCAGCACGTAGCCCCACTCGAGGTCGGAGAACAGGCCGCCCAGCGAGATGATCTCGGCGAACAGGAACGCCGCCACGAAGCCACCGACGAAGTTGCCGAGGCCACCCAGCACGCAGATCAGGAAGGTGATGGGCCCGAACGACAGGCCGACGAAGGGATGGACGTCGTACTGCAGCACAAGCAGGCAGGCGGCGAGGCCTGCCAGCGCGCCGCCCAGCGCCGAGGTCACGAGGTAGATCTTCTTGGTGTCGACGCCCATCAGCGCCATGATCTGGCGATCCTGGGCGATCGCGCGGATGGCGGTGCCGGTGTAGGTCCGCGTCATGAAGAGATAGATCACCACCATGCCGATCAGGGCCGCCCCGAAGGACAGCAGCCGCGAGTAGCTGAAGTGCATGTCGGCGAACTGCAACACCGGCAGGCGGATGCCGAGATTGCGGAAGTCGATGCCGAACGCCACCGTGGCGAAGCTCTGCAGGACGAACAGCACGCCGCCGGTCGCCAGAAGCTGATTGATCGGCGGCGCGCCCAGCAGCGGCGCTATCACCAGCCAGTGCAGCAGCGCGCCCAGCGCCGCCACCAGCAGGATCGTGAGCGGGGCAGCCAGATAATACGACAGGCCGTAGTACTGCACGAGGTAGTACATGCCGTACATGCCGATCATCACCAGCTCGGCGTAGCAGATCCAGGTGACGTCGATGACGCCGAAGATCAGGTTGAGGCCGAGCGCCAGCAGGGCGAGCACGCCACCCAGCAGGATGCCGTTGACCATGGCTTCCAGCAGGTAGATGTCGAAAATTTCGAGGAATGACTGCATCACCCGCCCCTCATCGGACCGCGGGCCTCCAGGCCCGCCTCA